>JBGVOS010000079.1:0-7856 GCA_045126595.1 Bacteroidaceae bacterium
GCTGCTGTTCTCAAAGGAAAAACTGAACTTATGTTTGCTCTCGAAGGCCAACTTGTCGGCCACGGGACCTCCGATGTTGTTCTTGTATCGTCCACCCGAAGAGATGGTCTTGTAGGTTGACAGCTGATTGAAAAATTGCTCGCGCACCTCTGAAGCACGGTCATTGGAGTAGACGAAGCTGCAGAAACCAGTCTTCTCAGGCATGGGCTTCACGTGCTTCTCTTGCATCAGACGGAAGTCCTTCTGGTAGCGGTTGAGATAGTAGATGGGTAGGCGGAAGTAGCGGTCACCGAATTCCATACGCTCGAAGCCCATGGCATAATCGAAGAGATTGAAGTCGGGGCATTGGTTCTCTCCCGTGTAGAATATCTTTACACAATCATATTGCAGGTGTCTCTCACCGAAAACCGAGCAGAAGAGGAACTCGGGGTCGTCGGACAATTCCACCTCGTAGTGCTCTGCAAGGATTTGGTAGAAGAGATTGCTTTCGGGTACGAAGTCGTCCCA
The DNA here is from genome assembly GCA_045126595.1 of Bacteroidaceae bacterium. Taxonomy (GTDB): domain Bacteria; phylum Bacteroidota; class Bacteroidia; order Bacteroidales; family Bacteroidaceae; genus UBA1189. The sequence goes on from JBGVOS010000079.1 coordinate 508, forward strand.
GAAGTCAACGAACTTGATGCGGATATGCTTCTTCATAATTTCATTTTCGTTTTACGGATATAGCAGGGCAACACCTTGAAGGATATGCGTGTACACTTGCTCACAAACCAATGCAACAGACGTAGCTTGCGGTCGGCATGGTAGTAGATGTTGTCCCTATAATCGGGCACGTAGCTCAGCAGGTGTTCGTACATCTTGCGTACGATAAGCTGTTGCGGATGGTCCTCATTGTAGATATAGGTAAGGAGCCCGAGCAGATAGCCCTTTTTCAGGTAGATGTAGTCGAGTTCCGCCTTGTTGGCTTCGTAGAGTCCCTTGTCTTTGGCAAACTGTATGAGCAGGTCGAAAGACCTTACCTTGTCGATGTATCGCTTGGGATTGTGCGACTCGGAAAGCGATTCCTCGTGCACCAGATACTTGTACAGGGGCCTGTCTACGCAGGCGATGTGCTGGGCAGTTAGAAGCGAGCAGGTAAGGAAGTAGCTGTCTTCGGCACTACGTGTGTCGGGGAAGCGGATATCATACTTCTCTATAAGTTTACGTTTATACAGGAATGTCCACATCATGGTGGTGAAGTGGGTGAGGAAGAAATTTTGCTTCTTTCCACTGAACTTGCCGCTTTCGATGTGGGGATTGCATAGCGGTAAGGTCTTGTCTCCCGTGACTTGAAGGGCTTGGCAATAGACCAGGTCGGCATCGTGGGCCTTGGCTGCTGTGTAGAGTTGTTCGCAATAGTCGGGAGCCACTACATCATCGCTATCCACGAAGCCGATGTACTCGCCTTGGGCCGCTTCGATACCTATATTGCGTGCTGCTCCCGGTCCCATATTCTGTGGGGTGGCAAGGAATCGGAATTGCTTGCCACTCGGATGTTCTGCTATATAGTTCTGTGCAACCTGTATGCTGTCGTCGCTGCCGTGGTCATCGACAAGGATAATTTCCACATCGTCTATCGTCTGCGCTATGAGCGAAGCGAGGCAAGCTTCGATATAGTGAGCGACATTGTATACGGGGATAATCAGGGAAATGTTTGGCATACGCTTAACGATAAGAACAATACTATTTATGCAATCAGTTTATATGCTCTGAGTCCCAGGGGAAGACACAGATACATCAGTATTCCGCCCAATCGTACTTTCATATTGTTGGCGTGACATAGACATCTGAGCAAATGGCGGTTTTCGCGCATCATCTGTTTCAGCTGGTCGCCCTCCTTGGCATTGACCATATTTAGTGTACGGAGTACAATGCGCATAGCAAAGCCTATCTGTGTGTAGAGAGCCTGTTGGCACTGGCCCGTAATGTGATTCTCCTCTACAAAACGATACAGGCTGTTCATCACGGTGAAGAGGTCTGTGCCGTTCTTCAATTTCAGCTGTGCGGTGATGCTGTTGCTGTTGCCCTTGAAGTAGTTATAGGCCACCTTGTCATACGAGGCGCAGCGTTCGGCGAAGTAGACCACCCGGGGCTTGAACTCGTTGTCTTCGTGGTAGATGCCGGGGTAGAAGGTAATCTGATGTGCCAACAGGAACTCACGGCGATATATCATGAATTGTACGGCGGTGAAGTAGCTGTTGGTCACCAGTAGTTCCTTGCCGCTGACTACGCCCTCTATCGTGGCATAGTGTTCGTCGCAGGGAGTGTCGTCAGAATACACGTTTCTGTATTGCAGTTGCAGGGTGTCGGTTTCCGTCTCTCCCAGGCGCTTGATGATTCCGTCCAAACAGTTCTCGGCAACCCAATCGTCAGAGTCGACAAACCATACATAGTCGCCCTTGGCTGCTCTCAAACCCGCATTGCGAGCCATACTCAATCCTTGGTTGTGCTGGTTGATGATGGTGACGTTGGTATGGTCGCGTACCATTCTTTCCACGATGACCATACTGTTGTCCTTGGTGCCATCGTTGACAATCACCAGTTCGTAGTCATCGGCCGTGACATACGGCTGTTGCAGGCAACTCTGCAAGCAACGCTCGATGTATTGCTCTACGTTGTATACGGGGATGATGATGGATAGTTTCATAGTTCTTTGTTATCAACCCATTTGATAGTTCCATGCACTGTTATGTCTTGCGGTAATGTTGTATAGTCGCCAAACATCCGTGTCAGGTAGTTGTGTGTATTGCACGGGGCATAGAACGTGCAGCCTTCAAAAGTGATTTTGCTTAAAGGGAATAGGTCCTCCTCTTTCCTTTCGGCCTTAAACACCATGCCTAAGGTATGATGATAGTCGCTATGGGGGTGGAATACCGATATCCATGCTCTTAATATGGGAAACACCACACGTGTGAGCAGTGTGCGGTTCAGCTCATATAGCGCACGTGCCTTCTTGTATACGTTGTAGTGGCATAGATTCACATACAAGCGGTTGGCTATGCGGAACAAGGGGTACGGAGATCTCTCCAATGGGAATATGTCGATGAAGCAACCTGTATGTTGGGTCTTGAATATATAGTCTTCCTCGATGCCGGAATATTTGTCACGCACCTTGGCATATAGGTACGGATAATCCTTGTCACACTCTTTGTCGTGGACCATAAACTGTTCGGGTAACTCCTTGCGGAGCAGAGGCAGCAAGCGAAGATAATCCTCGCGCAACAACTCGATGTCCAGGTCATCGTCCCAAGGGATGAAACCGCCATGACGTACGGCCCCAAGCAAAGTCCCGGAACTTAGCCAGTAAGGTATGTCGTGTGCACGGCATACCCTATCCACTGCCTTCAGGATGTCGAGCATCCGCAATTGCCCCCTACGGAGTAGAGAGCTCTCGGGATTGTACTTGCTGCGTAACTCTTGCTGTTGTGTCCTGTCAATCATGGTGCTTTAGTCCTCGTTTCAATCTCTTCAATAATTGAATTAGTCCTCTTACCCATAGATAAAAGGCGCTAAAGGTGCGATTGGAAAAACGTAGTGAGAAGCGTTCCCACCAATCTCCCGTATAGCCATACGTGCGGATGTCCTCTACTACTTGCTCATGCAGAGGGGTCCTCGCATGCGTTGGGTGCTCATAATAATACCCTACAATCAGATGGTTCATCATCAGCACATTGGCTATGCAGTAAGGCATACACTCCTTGCGATGCTCCTCGGGTATGACGTTTTTCTTGTAGTAGTAAGACTTACCGAGATAGTCGAGCGTATAGTGAAAGGTGTTCATGATACCTCCCGCATTGTCGTTGTAGTGATACACGACTGTGGGGGATACCCTGATCTTTCTCTGGCATGCAAAGGCCAAACGCAGATTCATGATGAAGTCCTCGCCCATCACAAAGTCGCGTGGAAGATCGAATGTGCTGTCATCGAACAGCTCCTTCCTGAACAGTTTGGCATAGGGCGATGTGGCTATATTGTAACAGTATATCTGTCGGGCAAGCTCCATCTTGTCGATTACGCCGTCGGCGTATCGCTTGGGGTTGTTGTCGTAGCTGCCTATGACGATGTCATACTCCTCGCCCGTCAAGGCATACAGGTCGTGCAATGCTGTGGGCGGTAGCGAATCGTCAGAATCCACGAAGGTGATGTACCGGCTCTCTGCGGCTTTGGCCACGCCCAAGGCGCGTGCCTGGTTGGCGCCGCCATTGGGTATGTGAAATACCTTTACGCGCAGGTCCTTTTCTGCGTATGCATCGCATATCGCTCCCGAGCTGTCGGGACTTCCATCGTCGACCAACAGCAGTTCGAACTCCTCGAATGTCTGTGCCAGGATGCTGTCGACACAATCATGCAGGAACTTCTCCGCCTTGTATACAGGAACCACTATGGAAATCTTCGGCTGGTACTTCATCGGTTCGGATTATTTATCACAAAGATATAATAATTCTTCCGAGTAAGAAAGAGATTCGGACGCAAAAAATCCAAGCGGCCTACGGGGTAGGAGAGGAGAGTATACGGACGATGTCGTCCCTCCGCGGAGGAATGACCTTCTCTCCGCGATGGGACGCTTTTCCCTCCGCGGAGGGAAAAGTTTTTCTCTTTGTCTGAAATTAAAAAGGGATGTTGCTGCAAATCTTTGCGGCAGTGCCTGTGGAGATGGATTCAAAGAGTGGACGGTTACACCAATGCGAACGAGAGGTTACCGCGGCAACAGAGTTGTCCGTCGACCTTAGCCTCGGCTTTCACGAAGATGAGGGACTGACGGCGGTCGGTGATGGTAGAGCGTATCACGATGGTGTCGCCCGGGCGCACCTGATACTTGAAGCGCACGTTGTCGATACCTGTGTAGAGCGGGCGTTTGGTGCGTATCTCGTCGCCGAGCAGCATGGCACACGACTGAGCCATCATTTCGCAGAGGATGACTCCCGGCACTACGGGGTAGTCGGGGAAATGACCTTGTAGGAAGTATTCGTCGCCACGCACGTGATAGGTTCCCACGGCATACTCTGTGGCGTTCCCCTTGGCGTCGGTTACGATCTCCCTCACCACCGAGTCGATGAGTAGCATCGGCTCGCGGTGAGGGAGGTAGGTTTTTATCTCGTCTCTGTCCATGCTCAGATTTTCTTCAGTACGACACAAGCGTTATGGCCTCCGAATCCCAATGAGTTGGATGCTGCCATGGTGAGTTCTACTTTTATGGCCTGGTTGGGCACATAGTTGAGGTCACACTCGGGGTCAGCCTCTTTGTAGTTGATGGTAGGAGGCACGATGCCGTGTTTTACTGCCAAGGCCGAGGCGATGAGTTCCACGCCACCGGCAGCGCCGAGCATGTGTCCGGTCATTGACTTGGTGGAGCTGATGAAAGCCTTGCGTGCATCCTCCTCGCCGAGTGCGAGCTTGATGGCGTTGGTCTCGGTCTTGTCGTTGAGCGGTGTGCTGGTGCCGTGGGCATTGATGTAAAGGACGTCGTCAGAGGTGTATCCGGCCTCGTCGAGCGCCATGCGGATGGCTTTCGAGGCGGGTATGCCATCGGGGCGCGGAGCGGTATAGTGGTGGGCGTCGCAGGTGTTTCCGTAACCGGCCACTTCGGCATAGATGGTGGCACCGCGCTTCACGGCGTGTTCATACTCTTCGAGGACGAGTACGCCGGCTCCGTCAGCCATAGTGAAACCGCTACGGCGTGCATCGAACGGGGTGCAGGCATCCTCCAATGTCTCGGCATTGGTGAGGGCACGGCTATTGGCAAAGCCGCCGATAGCCAGGGGGTGGACAGCTGCTTCGGCACCACCTGTGATAATGGCGTCGGCCATGCCGTACTTGATGGCGTGGAAGGCTTCGCCCACGGAGTGAGTACCCGTGGCACATGCTGTCACTACAGGCAGGCAGGGGCCTTGGGCATTGTGGCGGATGGCGATGTTGCCCGAAGCGATGTTGGCAATCATTGTGGGGATGAATAGCGGAGAGATACGGCGCGCACCCTCTTCGAGATACTTGCCTGTCTCGCGGACAAAGACGGAGATGCCTCCGATGCCCGATCCTACGTATACTCCTAAGCGGGCGGGCTCGATGTTCTCACCGCTCACCAAGCCGCTGTCCTGTACAGCCTGATTGGCTGCAGCGATGGCATATTGGCAATAGAGGTCCATCTTGCGTATATCGGAACGTTCCAGCCCATGGGCCATAGGGTCAAAATCCTTTACCTGTGCCACGATGCGCACAGGGAGGTCTACGTCGTCAAATCCTTGGATAAAGTTCAAGCCACTCTTGCCCGCCTTCAAGCTTTCCCAGAAGTCGGCAACAGTATTTCCAACAGGGCTTATAGTGCCCAAACCGGTAATTACAACTCTTCTTTCCATTTCTTTATATTGAATAATTTATTTATAAAGTCGCTGCAAAGTTAGCTATTTATTCCATTCCACAATGCATACACCCGAAGTAAATCCTGCACCGAAGGTACTAAATGCGAGTAAATCGCCCTTTTTGAACCTTCCTGTACGATTAAGTTCGTCAAGAAGCATGGGTCGCTTGGGTTGCGCACTGCCTGTTCCAATTATTCTCATAGTCCTGCTATATGGTTTAGCGGTGCAAAAGTAGATAAAATAAAACACTCATCCAACCAAACTGTTGTCGATGTAGCCTAAGGAAATCCCTATAGGGACTAAATGAGTCAAATGAGGGGTGAAAGGGCAAAACCCTTATAAGGGGTGAATTTCAACTGATGTTTGCATAATGTCACGATAAAATCGTATCTTTGCAGCACAAACACAGGCATCATCAGGCCTTGAAAAGCGATGCTGATACAACCATTACCTAAACTAAGAAATAAAAGATATGAATTTCAGAAAGAAAGCACCTCGTTTCCTTCTTGAGAGTCGCACCCTTGTTCGTTCTGTCATAGCCATAGTGCTCTTCTCCATCCTCTTCATGGCGATATATGGCCCTTATTCTTCTACATCATGGCTTACATTGGTGGCCGGAAAGCCGGCGGCTGTAGGACTATACGGTAATTTCCACATGGTGATGGCTTCTGTGGCATTCTATCTCGTGGCTATCGCCTTTCTCATTTTGAGTAAAGTCGTTCTCTACCATATAGCCCGAAAGTATACCTTGACCAATGGGCATTTAGGGCTTTGGGTGGTTGGCGAAGTACTGTTGGTATCGTTCATTTATACCGTTTTCACCGAGCTTTTTATCCTTTCCTCCCCCGAATTGTTCCTTTTCATTTGGATGCGTTCGGTGCTTGTCTTGTCCTTTATTATCATTGTCCCCTATATCATTTGCGTACAACAGGCAACCAACCGCCATCAGCAGCAATTGCTCGACCGCTTAGGTATGGACGTCATAAATGATAAGGTCGGGGATACTGATCCCAAGCTCATACATCTTGTAGACAGCACCGGCCGCCTCAAGATGAGTATCAATATTGACAGTCTCTACTATGTGGAGTCACAAGACAATTATGTAAAGATATATTACGATTCTGACGGAAAGTTGTGCAACTATATGCTGCGCAGTACCACCAAGGCCATTGAAGGCAGGTTTGGTGACTGGCTCATTCGCTGTCATCGCGGTTATCTGGTAAACAAGAACAAAATACGTATTTTCCGCAACGATCGCGATGGCATGTATATACGTCTTATGCACGACAATATACGGCAGATTCCCGTATCGAAGTCATATGCTTCGAATATACAACGCATAATTGCACATGATGAAAAGTAGCGGACGGTAAATTAACAAACCCTAAAAAACACGAAAAAGTGCAAGGCTGTGTCAGTATGTCGAATAAAAAAGCTATATTTGCACTTAGATAGACATACACATATATTGTGTGTCGTTCATATAAATCTAAATCATGAAGAAGAACCTGAATAATTATTGTGTCATCATGGCAGGCGGTATCGGAAGCCGTTTTTGGCCGCAAAGCCGCGTGAAGCGTCCCAAACAGTTTGTTGATTTCTTCGGTATGGGCAAGT
>JBGVOS010000080.1:0-10343 GCA_045126595.1 Bacteroidaceae bacterium
TCATGCTAATACAGAGTGTATAGATGGGGTGTGGCGACACTTTGGCAGATGGTTATGGAGGAGGCTTCAATGAACGCGTGAGATAAAAACAATTTAAGCCAAGGATTTATGAATGAGAAATGCTATATTTGCATAGTCATAGTAAAATAAAAAAAACATACGATATATCATGCAAGGACGACGCACCATAACCGTATTCTTAGCCTCTAGCGAAGAATTGATGAACGACCGCAATAGTTTTCAAGCACTCATAGCCAGCTTGGACGACATTTACGAAGAACGTGGCGTACGCATCAAGTGTAAGCGATGGGAAGACTTCAACGCCTTCTGTACAGGTGAGCGCACCCAAGACCAATACAATCAGGTGCTTCGTACAAGTGATATGTGCATCTGCATGTTTCACCGCAAAGCGGGGAAGTATACCGTGGAGGAATTCAACCATGCGCTGAACGAATATCGCCAGAATAACGACCACCCCAAGACATATGTCTATATACGAGCTCTCGTAGAGGGAGAGGTCGAGGAGGAAGAACTGAAAGCCTTCAAGGCCGACCTCTTCCAAAGCATTGGCCACTATTGGTGCAACTATGTGACTGACGATGCCATGAAACTGCACTTCGTGATGCAACTGGAGCGTTTGATGACGCCATCGCTCGGTAGTGCAGATTCGCAATCAAAGAGCCTTAAGGTTGAAGATGGCAGCGTACTGCTTCATGGCCGCAAGATTGCCGACTATAGCAATCTATCCTTTGCGGCATGCAACACCGACTATACAGTATTGAAAGAAAAGATTGAGAGTCTGGACAAAGAAATTGTTCAGTTCAGGGCTATGGGTATTGCAGAACTGCAGCCCGTTATCTTAGCAAAATCGGCCGAGCGCAACCAATGCTATGAGGATTTGAAGAAGTTGGAGGAACAATTATTCAGCATTGCCCTTTCTGTCAATAAAATGGTTTCTAACGGAATGCCCGTCAGTGAACGTAAACGCATGGCAATTGAAATGTTTGAGAAAGGAAACATTCGAGGAGTCATTGATGTGCTGAACGAAAAGGACATGAGCGCTGACGCAGAGCGCGCAAAGGCTGAGATTGTGCATGGAAAACAGTTAATAGAGGCTGGCAATGAAATGGTAGAATCTGGCGTACAGAAAATTCGGTCATTGGTCGAGGAATATACAATGAAAGCTAAAGCACTGATGGCTGATTATACAGAACCCGACCGTTTCCAATTGGCTTGTCAAGCTTATGAGCAAGCGGTAATATTGTCAAGGGAGCATCTTGAAATGGAAGAATTGGCTAGGACATTGTCTGCTACTACATATTTTCTTTATATCAACAATGACTTTAAATCTAGCGAAAAATATTGTGTGGAATGTTTAAATTGCTATAACCATTTATCCGCAGCCAATCCCAACGCATACGAACCGGATGTTGCAGCAACCCTCAACAATCTTGCGGTTCTTTATAAAGACACTCAACGTTTTTCTGAGAGTGAGGCGATGTTCCAAAAGGCGTTGAAGATACAACGACGCTTGGCGACAGCCAATCCCGAAACATACGAACCGGATGTTGCACTGACACTCAACAATCTTGCAATTCTTTATAAAGACACTCAGCGTTTCTCTGAGAGTGAGACATTATACCAAGAAGCGTTGGAGATACGACGACGCTTAGCGAAAACCAATCCCGAAACATACGAACCGGATGTTGCACGGACACTCAACAATCTTGCTTCTCTTTATTGTGATACGCAACGGTTCTCTGAGAGTGAGCCAATGCACAAGGAAGCACTAGAAATACGTCGCAGATTATCCACAGCCAATCCTGAAGCATATGAACCGGATGCTGCAACGACACTCCACGATCTTGCAATTCTGTATATGAATACGAAGCGTTTCTCTGAGAGTGAAGCGATGTTCCAAGAAGCGTTGGAGATAGAACAACACTTGGCAACAACCAATCCCAAAGTATACGAACCGACTATTGCAACAACGTTCAACAACCTAGCGATTTTAAACTATTATATGCAGCGTTTCTCGGAAAGTGAGGCGATGTTCCAAGAGGCATTGAAGATACGCCGACTCTTGGCAATAACCAATCCAGAAGCATACGAACCGGATGTTGCAGCAACCCTCAATAATCTAGCGAACCTAAACTATAATACACACCGTTTCTCAGAGAGTGAGGCGATGTACCAAGAAGCGTTAGGGATACGCCAACGCTTGGCAACAGCCAATCCTGAAGCAAACGAACCAGATGTTGCGGATACGCTCAACAATATAGCAAACCTATATAAGAATACGCAGCGTTTCTCAGAGAGTGAGACAATGTATAAAGAAGCATTAGAGATACGTCGCAGATTATCCGCAGCTAATCCTGAAAGATATAAAATGGAAGTTGTTCAGACCCTCAAGAATCTTGCTTCTCTTTATTGTGATACGCAACGCTTCTCCGAAGGCGAATTAATGTATCTAGAAGCATTGGAGATAATCCGTCACTTAGCGGAGAAGAATCCCGAAAGCTATAATTCCGACCTCGCAAAGATATTAGGTAGTTTATCCTTTAATTATGTCTTTATGCAAGAATATGTACAAACAGAAAGGTGCGCTCGTGAAGGATTGGCAATAGATTCTTGTCAGACGTTCATATACACCAACTTAGCAGCGGCCCTCTTGTTTCAAGGACGATATGCTGAGGCCGAAACGATATACCTTCAATACAGAGAACGTTTGAAAGATAGCTTTATAGAAGACCTCGAACTTTTTGAAAAAGCAGGAGTAATACCTAAGGAGCATGAGAACGAAGCGAAGAGAATCAAAAATCTTCTTATGCAAACAAACACCAACGAAAGAGTTTAACAAAATAAGAATTAACTTATGAACTTCCTTACTCAACTACCAGTGACCTACTTATTGTCAACAATTACTACCATTGTCTTGGTTGCGTACACCATTCTCCTATATCGTATAACAGGACGCAATAGAAGTGCCGACAAACTTGTTGGGGCCTTTACTATCGTTTTCTTGTTGGGAACGGTATACCACCTGTGGCTATTCGGTTCGATTGCAAGTGATATCGATTTTCTGACGTATGATAGCCTGATGTCAAGAGTGTTGTTCTCTGTGCAATACTCCTTGGAGATGTTCTTAGCCAATACGCTTCTCTTCAAAGGTGAAGTGAAGGAGGTGTTGCTGGAACAAGCATTCATGTTTCAAGGCTATCTTGTGTTGTATGGTATGGCGATACTCACCAGTGGATTCTCCATATTCCATTTTCTTTCACGCAGACTATATAATTGGTTCTGGCTGACCTTTCATAAGGCAACAAGGAAAGCGCACATTTTCATTGGCGTTAACGATGCTTCGCTCTGTTTGTCCAGTGACATCATGGCGCATCATTCGGACGAAAGGGTTATTTTCATTGACCTTCCCGACCAGCAGGACAATCCGCAAGGTGTGTCTATTTGGGATATTGTGGGAGGTTTCTTCAAGGATAGTAAGGAGCATGAGGAACTGAGCAGCTATGTGGTGCTGAAAGCAGGAAAGGGCATCGGAAAGATAACAAAGTGGCTGAAGAAAGAGGAGAATGACGTGTATATCCTGTCGGACAGCCAAGAGCAGAATGTCTCTATATTGGAGGCTCTATGGGAGCATAAAGAACTGAAATGCAGAATATACTGCCACGCCAAGAAAGAAGGGCTGATAAACCGATACGACAATATTGCCGATGTGGAGGATAGGGTGAGATTCGTTGATTCATCGTTCCTTTCTGTGGTGGCGATGAAGAAATGGCGCGACAATGCGATGCTTCCGGTAAAGTATGTGGATGTAGCGGAAGATACTGAAACGAAGAGAAGATTGGGCTATGTAACCTCGGAGTTCCATTGCGCGGTGATAGGATTCGGTGAGACGGGAAAAGAAGCACTCAAGTTCTTGTATGAGTTTGGAGCATTCCCTAATAAAGACAATGGTAAGGTGCCATTCAAATGCCATATCTTTGACAACAATCTAGCAAAAGAACTTGGAGAGTTTGGTGTAGATCTCACTACACTGAGGTCGCCAGTGGCAAAAGAACCGGAGTTTGAACTTCATTCGTGTGCTGTAGACACCATCGAGTTCCGCACAGAGATGAGCAAGATTATTGGCAAGCTTAACTATATTGTCGTTTGTTTGGGCGATGATAACATGAATGTTGAAACTGCGCTCAATATTGTGGAATGTGCTGCAATAGAAAGTCGGGATACAAGCGACAAGTTTTGTGTTGCCATCAAGCAGGCGAAGACAAGCAAACTGAATCAAGACACATTGGACAATGCGAATAAAGCATATAATAATTGTATCCATACATTTGGTCTTACGAAGGATATATGGACATTGCGTCTTATCAATAATGAAGAACTGGACGCAGATGCCCGCAGATTCTATGAATCCTATTCGAAACTGAGCGATATATTTAATCAGTCTATGGGATGGGCCCCTAATCCTACATGGAATGAAAGAGAAAAGAAAGGTGTCCGTAGCGAAAACTATAAAGACAGATGCAAGGCCAGAAGACAGAAGAGTCAGGACTACTCAAATAGTTTGCACAAAACAACTAAGCAAATCTTGTGTGAACCTTACGGCAATCTTGCAGAGCAGATACTTGTAATCAATGAAGATACGATTCATTGCCTGGAAGATGATATTACAGCAAAGGAGGTATTGGAACATCTGGCCGTTTGCGAACATTTGCGCTGGGAAGCTTCGCACATGATGATGGGATACAAACCGACCACAGGAGGTACTGACGACTTGAAAAAACTTCACTGCTATATCAAACCATACGACAAGCTTGGTGATGTCATAAAACATTACGACTGGTTAGTGGTGAAGAACTCGTTGGATACTTCTGCTAAAGAAGAAGCTTTTACAAAAATCACCAATGACCAGTATATTCCCCAACCGATTGATACAAGCGCGGTGCAACTGCCCGGAAAGTTAGATGTATTGGGCGAGCTCATAGCCAAGAATGTACACGAAGTGTGGGCACAAAGTCGTATGGAGGAAGGATGGACTTATGGTAAGGAGCGCAATGATGAATTGAAACAACATCCTTGTCTCATTCCTTACGAAGATTTGCCCGAAGAGGAAAAGGCTTACGATCGCAATACGGCTTTCGGTACACTGAAACTTATAAGCAAATTGGGATTCAAGATATCCAAGAGGGGCAATAAATAATTCCTAGGGAAATACTTAGCAAAGAGGGCGTGCTTGAGCACGCCCTCTCTTATATATAAAGGATTGTCCTCTTTTACCAAATCTGTGCACGCTCCTTGACGGGGATGTAGAGTTTGTTGTCGGGAGTGATGCCGAAGGCATCGTACCAGGCATCAATGTGGGGTAGGGTACCGTTTACGCGCCAGCGGCCCAGCGAGTGGGGGTCGCTCTTGGTGTATACGCGAATCTGTTCGTCGCGGATGTTGCCTGCCCATACGGTAGAGTAGGCGAGGAAGAAGCGCTGTTCGGGAGTAAAGCCGTCCTTCTCGGCAAGGGGAGCCTTGGCGGTGGCGTTCTTGAAGGCCTGGTAGGCTATCATGAGGCCGCCGTGGTCGGCGATGTTTTCGCCGAGGGTGAACTCACCATTGGCGAAGAGGCCGGGGAGCACCTCAATCTTGTTGAAGTGGTCGACGAGCACCTGTGCCTTTTCCTTGAACTTGTCGCCGTCGCCCGGTGCCCACCAGTCGGCGAGGTTACCGTCCTTGTCGAACTGGCGTCCTTGGTCGTCGAAGCCGTGGGTCATCTCATGTCCGATGACCACGCCGATAGCGCCGTAGTTGAAGGCATCGTCGGCATTCATGTCGAAGAAGGGGTACTGGAGGATACCTGCGGGGAAGCATATCTCGTTGGTCGTGGGGTTATAGTAGGCGTTCACGGTCTGCGGAGTCATGAACCACTCGGTGTTGTCGACGGGCTTGCCGTACTTGCGAGCAATCATGTCGTTCCATGCAAACTCACTGGCAGCCATGAGGTTCTCTGAGTAGCTCTTGGCCGGGTCGATGGTGAGGTTGGTGTAGTCTTTCCATGTGTCGGGGTAACCTACCTTGACGATGAATGAGTTTAACTTCTCATGAGCGCGCAGTTTGGTGCTGTCGCTCATCCAGTCCTGTGCGTCGATACGCTGTCCGAGGGCCACCTGGAGGTTCTTCACGAGGTTCACCATGCGCTCCTTGGCTGCTGCGGGGAAGTACTTCTCTACGTACATCTGACCTACTGCCTCACCCAAGACACTGTTCACTACACCTACGGCACGCTTCCAGCGAGGCTGCTGCTCCTTGCGTCCGCTGAGGGTACGGCCATAGAAATCGAAACTCTCATCGGCAAAGGCATCGCTCAGTTCGTTTGCCGATCCGTCGAGCAAGTGCCACTGGAGGTAGGCGATGATGTCCTCTACGGGCTCTTCGCTCACGATGCGCGATACTTCGAAGAGGGGCTCGGGCTGTGATACGCTGAGTTCCTCGAGGTCATTGATGCCGAGGATGGTGAAGTAGCTGTTCCAGTCGATGCCGCGGAACTCATTCTGCAGTTCGTCGATGGTCATCTTGTGGTAGTTGGCCGCAGGGTTGCGCTGCTCTACGGCGCTGTATGACTTCTCTGCGATGGCGGTCTCGATTTTCATCACGGCCTCCATCTTCTTGGTGGCAGCCTTCTCGTCGAGATCGGCGAGCTTGAACATGTTTACGATATGTTTCTTGTATGCCTCACGGATGGCTGTGGTGGCTTCGTCGGTGTCGAGGTAATACTCCTTTTCGCCCAATGAGATGCCTCCCTGATAGATCTGTACAAGGTTCTGCTTGCTATCCATGATGTCTGCATCGATATATACATGGAAGAAGCTGCCCATGCCCTTACGCGACAGTTCGGCCACGAGAGGTATCACCTCGGCATTGCTCTTCAATGCGCCGATGCGCTCCATAACAGGGCGTATAGGCTCCATGCCGCGCTCGTTGCGGGTGGTGCTGTCCATTACCATATTATAGAGGTCGCCGATTTTCTGTGCCACGGTGCCGGGGGCGTTCTCAGCCTCGGCAATATCGGCGATAAGTGTACGCAGCTGTTCGCGGTTGTCTTCACCGAGTTTGTCGAAGGTGCCGAAGCGTGAGTACTCGCCTGTGAGTGGATGATTCTTCATCCAGCCACCACAAGCATACTGGTAGAAGTCATCGCCGGCTACGGCGGTGGTGTCGAGGTTCTCAAGTCTGATACCTGATTCCATAGTCTTGTTGTTGGTGCAGGCCACAGTGGCAAGTGCCGCTACGGCCATCGTTGCTAATGTTTTTATTTTCATACGTTCTGTTTTTTCTTAATTGGCTTGATGGCTATTTCACCATGTAGTTCTTCAACTCTTGCAGTGAACCGTTGAAGACGTTTAGGTCCACGTTGGTCTCTATGCCTGGTACGGTGCCATAGTCGGTGTGTTGCCAGAACTGCCATGCGCCCTCATACGAAAGCATGTCTACGTAGTAATGGGCTATCCAGAAGGGGTAGGCGTCGAACTCTGGTGCGTCGAGGTAGCGCGTCTTGTATTTGTACGAAGTGTAGATAATGGGCTTCACGCCGTAGTGCAGCTCCAATCGGTTGAGGAACTTCTTGAGGTCGGCTTGCAGCTGTGCCTTGTCGCGTGGCTTGCGCTCGATGTCGAGCACAGGGGCAAGGTCGCCTCTTTTGAGATTCACCTGTGAGATGAAGAAGTCGGCCTGACGTATAGGGTCGGTGTAGGGGTTATAGAAATGGTATGCTCCACGGATAATCCCCGCTTTGCCTGCCTCGCGGAAGTTTTCGTCAAAGTGTCGGTCCTTGTAGTCGCCTCCTTCCGTAGCTTTCATAAAGGCAAAACGGATGGGAAACTCTTGTTTCTCGGTAGCCTTGACGGCTGGCCAATCAATATCACCTTGGTGGTGCGACACATCGATGCCGTGTACCTTATAGTTGATGGGGAGGCATACGCCGTATCCCTTGTAGCCATGGCAGGGTTTCCAACGGTAGCTGTAGGGGCGGATGAAGAATTGGTAGAAGAAGATAAGGAATCCCACTGCCACTACACTGGTGAATAGCCAATGCACAATGGCTGATTGGCGGATGCGTGCCCAACGGCGTAGACGCGTCTTCTTCCTCTGTGCTTTGCGCTTCGCCAGTTCGCGGGCTTTGGCCTTGGCTGCTGCTCGCTTGAGTTTTTCCTTCTCGGACAGGGGCTTTCGCTTGGCCTTGGGCTTCTTTCTTGCCTGAGGTTTGGCGTTGGTGCCGTTCATCCGGATGGTGGTGGTGCGTACGGTACTTTTGTTGCTTGCCATTCTCTATTATAAAAGTAGGGGCAGACAATGTCTGCCCTTACTTATCTATGTACAATCTAATTGTCTACTAATCAATTAGAGGTCACCCAACTCGTAACGGAGAGTCATAGTGGGCTGGTCGCATACCTCGCGGGGACCATAGTACTGGATGGGGCCGGGGAATACGTACTCAGTCTCCATAGCCCACTGCTCACGCTTAGCAGCGAATGCCTTGAAGGGAGCACCATCGAGCTTCACGAGAGCCTTCTTGATAACGGGCTTCATCTGACCGTGACGACGCTCCATGTTCATCATCATGGTGATGGGGATACCACCAGTCATCCACTCCTCGGCAGGACGTGTGGTCTGACGGATTGAAGGCATGTAACCGGTCTTGCCATCGGCGATGAGCAATGAAGCAGCATAACCGAGTGAGTAGCAGTAGTCTGCATCGTAGTTAGAGGGAGCTGCGCAACGACCTTCGTAACCGAAGAAGTGGTGCTGAGCGGCAAACTTACCGTTGTACTTGCCAGCAGCCTTCCACTCGTCGAGCTTGTTGCCTACCATCTCAGAGAGCAACTTCTCGGTCTCGATGAGCGATACCTGTACGTTACCGTGGGGGTCGCGGTCGAGTGAGAGCTGACGTGCTACGCCCTCGGGGAGGCTTGCGTAAACCTTGGCGTTAGCCTCAGAGAGGTGGTCGATGATGTACTGACGCTGCTCGTCCTCAGCAACAGCAGCAAACTCAGCTGCGTTGTGAGCGAGGAAGTCGTTGAGCTCGCTGATGAGAGACTTGATCTCGGGGATGAACTCGATGAGACCCTCGGGGATGAGCACAGTACCGAAGTTGTTACCGTTAGCAGCACGCTTAGCCACAACCTCAGCGATGTATGTTACAACGTCGTCGAGTGACTGGTTCTTAGCCTCTACCTCCTCAGAGATGATGCAGATGTTGGGCTGTACCTGAAGAGCAACCTCAAGGGCGATGTGTGAAGCTGAACGACCCATCAACTTGATGAAGTGGTAGTACTTACGAGCAGAGTCGCAGTCGCGCTCGATGTTACCTACTACCTCAGCGTATACCTTACAAGCGGTGTCGAAACCGAATGAAGTCTCGATCATCTCGTTCTTCAAGTCACCGTCGATAGTCTTGGGGCAACCGATTACCTGTACGCCAGCGTTGATAGAAGCGTAGTACTCGGCGAGCACACAAGCGTTGGTGTTAGAGTCGTCACCACCGATGATTACGAGGGCGCCGATACCGAGCTTCTTGAGAATCTCAAGACCCTTGTCGTACTGCTCCTTAGTCTCGAGCTTTGTACGGCCTGAACCAATCATGTCGAAACCACCGGTGTTGCGGTACTGGTCAATAACGTCAGCGGTGAGCTCACGATAGTTGTGCTTAACCAAGCCGTCGGGACCCATGAGGAAACCGAAGAGGCGGCTCTCAGCGTTGAGCATCTTGAGACCATCGAAAAGACCAGAGATCACGTTGTGACCACCAGGAGCCTGACCACCTGAAAGGATTACACCTACGTTGATGGGCTTGCTCTCCATCTTCTCGGCGGGAACGAACTTCAACATGGGGGTACCATAGGTGTTGGGGAACAACTCCTTGATAGCCTCTTGGTCAGCTACTGACTGAGTGGGAGCACCCTCCTCGATTCTTACAGCACCTCTCAATACTTGGGGCAATTTCGGCTGGTACGAAGCACGAGCCATTTGCAATGCGCTTTTCTTCATTGTATTTATTGTTTAATGTAAGTAAATGTTTTCGGTTAACCCTATATACACATATTATATAGTATTATGTTGCAAAATTTGCATTATTTTGTGAGATTATCAAATTTCCGTGTAATTTTTCTCTATCGTTTGGCATATTAATTTTTATTGTCTACCTTTACACCACAATCGGGCAAGGGTTTGTAACTTGCACGTTACACTTGTCGATAGGACTTATTATCAAAAAAACTAAATTATAAACGTATGGCAAACAAAAGAGATCTTAAGAAGGGCATCAATTACGTCGCAAGCGAGTT
>JBGVOS010000081.1:0-5810 GCA_045126595.1 Bacteroidaceae bacterium
TTCCAAATCTGCACGAAAGGCAAAGAGCCTACACTCTATTTTTACCGCGACAGTTCTCAGCACGAAGTGGATTTACTCCTCCAACGTGGTTTCCAATATGAAGGTTATGAGATAAAGTCCTCGCAAACCTTCACACGAGAATTCCTTGGTGGGCTACACTACCTGGGCAAGCTTTTGGGTGAACGCCTTACTCGCTCTGCTGTCATCTACTCGGGAGCGGAACAATTAGACACTTCGCACGACGGCATTATTAACTTTAGAGAATTCAAGTTGTAAAGGCTGCAAGAAAAGATGTGATGGTCAAGGTTGTGACTAAGTGAGTGCAGAGCCATGCTTGCATGAGCTATGCCAAGCGTGAACAAGCTCGACGAAGTCAGGGACGTTGTGAACTTGATAAATCAGCGTAACGAATAAGGTTTGTTAAAGCTATAAATCCACGGAAGGCCTTCGAAGTACGCCTGCGTCTATTCTTAGAAAACCTTCCATGGATTTGTGCGGATAGTGTGTGTCCGCTGTGACGAATGTGTTAATTGGTGTCCTTTATAGATAGTTGATAGTATTAATCCCAAACGACAGAATATCTCTGACCATTATAGTCAAACGAGAGCTTGATACTGTCATACTTCTTTTTCGTGGATGCTATCAGGATGATTTTGTCAATAGTAGAATGAGCAGAAACTATAAATTCAGAACATTTGGTGTCTTCAATCTTCTTTGATGCAAATGCATTTGCGTCTTCAGAAATCTTATCAGCCTTAGCTTTTTCTTGTTGGTATACCTGATATCTTACTTGTCCATCAACATATACCCCAGTACTATTTGCGCTGGAGGAAGTTGTATTTGAACTATATGCTTGTGAAGAAGTATTACTTGTACTAGCACTTTTCGCTCCTCCCACAGCACCACCAGCTGCGGCATATCCGTTACTATTAACTACTGCACCCAACAAAGCCCCGACAGCTGCGGCTTTACTGTTTGTTGTAGTACTTGATGCTGCAGAAGAGGAACTGTTACCATAACCAGAAGATGCTGTTTGTGTTCTTTGTGTTGCTGCCGCATTTGCTGTAGCTTCAGCGTTAGCGTAGGCTCTTTTAGAAATGATTTCTGCATAATTCTTATAGATTCCCATCGCCGTTTCTTCAGCGAGAAGCATATTTTTAGACGGAACATCTTTTTTGATGTATTCTACTGTGATATTACTAATATGAACTTTAATGTCTTTATCCGTGTTATTTAATATAGATAATCCTATTTCCTTGAAATAAGTTTGGTAACCAGAGAAATACATCTTACCTCCTCCTGTAGTTCGAATTTTATTGGCATTGTATATCTCGTAATTTGAATTGACAATAGCTGCCGATATTCCAAACTCTCCATCATTGGAAACAATCTTCTTATAGATGATTCTGCGTGAATTGTCTCCATCTCTGTATTCGCAAGCTCCACATTTCAAGCCATTTTCATAAGGGATTTCTTCTATCACCAAACCAGATGTATTGTATTTTTTTACTATGCCATTGAATAGGCCACTGCTAAAAGGGGCCACAATACAAACATCGCCATTAGGGTAGTATGCTGTGCACACGCCGTCCAGTATATCAGATTTGTATTCTTCGGTAGTGGACAAAGCACCAGAATTACTATAAGTGTTTAAGGTTCCGGTAAATTTATTATCATATACTTCACCATTGCGCAAGACCTTACCATCTTCAGTATATGAAACGAACTTTCCACACATTGCTCCATTTTCGTACATTGCTGCTGTCTCTACATTTCTGTTGAGATAATAAGTTGCGCACAATCCATTAAGAGAACCATCTTTGTAATTAGCCTCTTTAAGAAGCTCTCCTGATTCACTATACTCTTTTGATGCTCCGTTTAGTTTGCCTTCTTCGAAATTTGCAATGAACTTTACTTGCCCATTTGGGAAATAACAAGTATAAAGACTTGTATACAAACTCTTCGAATCATCATACTTATCAATTGAAACGAATGAGCCCTCGGCATAAAGATAGTTTTCTCTCACATTAATGTCTTTGAACTTCTTTGGAAAATTCGGGTCCGCAGGAGTGTTTGTGATACGATGATAAGTTGCGAAAGCAGCTTCGGGAACACCCTTCCAGTCTTTGTCATAGTACAGTGTGTCAATTGTACTTTGTGCTTTCAAACTTGACAAACCACATGCGAAAGCAAGTAAAAAAACAAGATACTTTTTCATCTTTTGTTATTTTTTAGTCGCTTGTAAGTCTCCCGAAGTCGGCCTTAATAATGTGTTTAGCTAACGAATACAAGAAAAGCGTAGAGACTTGTCATGCTCATCGAAAATCAGGCTCTGGAAAACCGTAACAGAAATGAACAGAGAAACAAATACCCCACGCTGTAGCATATATGGGGAAAGTGTGTACAGCCTTTGATGGGCTGTACACCGCTTGCATATACGCAAACAGAATGAGCGTCACATTGTTCCTATCCTCTGTTTTTGAAATTTTCCAGATTTCGATTTTTCGGATAAAAGCAAGAAACGCATTCTTGAACCGAGGATTTCTCCCCTCGGATGCTGCAAAATTAGTAATTTAAATTCAAAATCAATACCAATGCGTTATAATTTTGCAAAAAACAATGCAAACGCTCGAATGAGATAGTTGTTTCTCGAAGGTAAATAAAGCACATTTTGTGTGCACGAAGTCGAAAAAGGGAAAACGGAAGTCTAATTTTTAGAAAGAGAAGCGGAAAAGAGGTTCCCATATGCCCATGCCATCAGATAGATAAAGCCATCACGAAATATATTAAGCGTCGCGACCGCGAGCATACGTGAGCGTATGACTACTGCCCGACTGGAGCAACGTACCTCGATCTAGTTTGGAGCCCTCCAAACTGGAGTTTGTCTTTGTTCAAACTGGAGTTTGTAGCCCTTCAAATTAAATTATCACAGGCTTGAAAAAGTTTGACAAAAGTATGGTGGATAGCACAGTCAAAGTCTTTGTCCTTCGTTATAGACAACCCCTATAAGGCTATCGATTGGGTCGTTTGCTGATGTCACAACATTATGCCTACCTTTGCAATAGATTATGAAGGTAGACTACACCCGCAGAGAAATATACAAGACCTGCCTTGGCACTTAGCTCGTCCAAGAAACTTTATGTTTCGCGCGTTTGTTACTACTAAAGTATAAACCATAACAAGGAACAAAGATATGAGAATAGCAGATATCCGAGGACGTGAGATCCTCGACTCGCGCGGCAACCCTACGGTGGAGGCCGAGGTGATATTGGAGAATGGTATTGTAGGTCGTGCGTCAGTACCGTCGGGAGCCTCTACGGGGGAGAACGAGGCGCTGGAGTTGCGCGATGGTGACAAGCACCGCTATGGCGGCAAAGGTGTGGAGAAGGCGGTAGCCAACATCAATGACCGTATAGCCCCCATGCTGCGCGGATGCAACGTGTATGAGCAGCGCAACCTGGACCGCCTGATGCTGGAACTCGACGGTACGCCCACGAAGCGCCACCTCGGTGCCAATGCCATACTGGGCGTGTCGCTGGCCATAGCGAGGGCTGCGGCCGAGGCGTGTGGCATGCCGCTGTACCGCTACATCGGTGGAGCGAATGCTCACGTGATGCCCGTGCCGATGATGAACCTCCTCAATGGCGGGTGCCACTCCGACGCACCCATCGCCTTCCAAGAGTTTATGATACGCCCCATCGGGGCACACACGCTGCGCCAAGCCGTACAGATGGGCGCCGAGGTGTTTGCTGCGCTGAAGGGTGTGCTCAAGAAGCGCGGCTACAGCACGGGAGTAGGCGACGAGGGCGGCTTTGCCCCTGCACTGGGTGGCACAGAAGAGGCGTTGGACGTGCTCGTCGAGGCCATCAAACGGGCAGGGTATGAGCCGGGAGCGGACATCACACTGGCTTTGGATTGCGCTGCCTCGGAGTATTACAAGGAGGGGGTGTATGACTACACCCTGTTTGAGGGTCCTACGGGACATAAGCGCACCTCCGAGGAGCAGGTCGACTACCTGGAGCGCCTCGTGGAGTTCTACCCCATCGACTCCATCGAGGATGGCATGGCCGAGAACGACTGGGAGGGATGGGCGATGCTCACCGAGCGCATTGGCGACCGATGCCAACTGGTGGGCGACGACCTCTTCGTGACCAATGTGAAGTACCTACAGAAGGGTATTGAGTGCCACTGTGCCAACAGCGTATTGGTGAAGGTGAATCAGATAGGTACGCTCACCGAGACGCTCGACACCATCGAACTGGCCCGTCGCAATGGCTACACCACCATCATCAGCCACCGCTCGGGCGAGACCGAGGACACCACGATTGCCGATATTGCCGTGGCGGTGAACGCAGGGCAGATAAAAACAGGCTCGATGAGCCGTAGTGACCGCACAGCCAAGTATAACCAGCTCATACGCATCGAGGAGGCATTGGGCGCTACGGCGCGATATGGACTGAAGTGAAGAGATTTTTAATATGAATATGCAAATAGCAGCCCTGCGAGAGTTCGCGGGGCTGCTATTTGTCACTTGCAAGCAAAATGCTTGCGCTTGGCTCGTCCAAGAAATTAGGCTGCGCCTCAGAAAAACGCAAGTATACTTGCTTTTTCGTTCGGCTTGCACTAATTTTGCAATAATGAAAACCATGAATACACGAAACGCCTATGAAATGTGAACTCTGCTCCTACTCCATCGCTGCATGCCACACGGCAGCACGACTAGGCATAGACCGCGTAGAGCTGTGTGCATCGCCAGCCGAGGGGGGCGTAACGCCATCCATGGCCGCCATAACGGAGGCATGCACCATCCCCGACATCGAGGTGAGCATCATGATACGTCCGCGAGGAGGCGACTTCCTCTATTCCGATGAGGAGTTTGCCATCATGCTGAGCGACGTCCATCATGCGCGCGAAGCTGGCGCCACGGGAGTGGTGTTCGGATTGCTCACTGCCGATGGCAGGGTCGACATTGAACGCACACGCCGACTCGTGGAGGCGGCGCAGGGGATGGACACGACCTTCCACCGCGCCGTAGACATGACACGAGACTACCAGCAGGCCGTAGAGGATATCATCGCCGCTGGATGTACGCGCATACTCACCTCGGGCGGCCACGACAAGGCCATCGACGGCATCGACAACATCGCGGGAGCCGTAGCGCTAGCGGCAGGACGCATAGAGATCATGGCGGGCAGCGGAGTATGTGCCGCCAACGCCGCGCAGCTGGCATTGACGGGGGTCGACGCCCTGCACTTCAGCGCCAAGAAGATGGTGCCGGGAGGGATGCTGTATCGCAACCCACGCATCTCGATGGGAGGGACGGCCGAGGTCGACGAATATGCCGTGAGGGTGGTCGATGAAGAGGAGGCTATGAACATTGTAGAACAGATAAAATCACATGAACTATGAAGAAGATACTATACCCGATTGTCATCATCATCGCCGGTGCAGCCGCGCTGCTAGCACTGAGCACACCGCGCACCAGCAACCCCACACTGGAGGCCGCCATCGACGCCTCGTCGCGCCCCGCAGCATTGAGCAGGCTCCTCAAGAAGAGCGACAAGCGACACCGCGAGGCGCTGGAGTATCTCATCACCTACATGCCCGCGGCCGACCGCGACACCATGTCGCTCGCCCTCCTCGAAGAAAACGTGCAGTATGCACTCATGGCCTACGACAAATACCCTTGGACAAAATCCTACCCTCGGGAGGTGTTCTATACCGACGTGTTGCCCTACTATGTGGTGGACGAGGTGCGCGACTCGTGGCGGCATGAGCTATACGAGCTGTTCGCCCCCTTAGTAGATACC
>JBGVOS010000082.1:0-9960 GCA_045126595.1 Bacteroidaceae bacterium
GCTCGACAATGAGGGCCACCCGCTCAACACACCGCGCACCTACGACGAAGACATCAATGCCTATGTCAAGTTCCTCGAAGAGGGCTTGGCCGAGTATGGCAAACGATAAAACACAGTCAATCAGAACAGAAAATACCCTCAACATAGCGTGAGGGTATTTTCTCTTAAATGCATACGATACATGCTGAAGGCACTCCTCCGATTCTACAAGAACTGGGCGCTCCCCATCTCCATGGCGATGGGCGTAGTGCTATACTTTGCGTACACTAACATCCCCTTCCTCAAAGGGACGAGCCACCTGGTCAACCAAGCCATAGGCATACTGCAGCCCACACTCATCTTCGGCATGCTCTTCGTCACCTTTTGCAAGGTAAAGCCTGCTGACCTCAAGCCCTGTCGCTGGCATGCCATACTTCTTCTCGTACAAGTGGGCGCCTTTGCCCTATGCGCCGCCGTGCTTATCCTCTTCCCCATGTTGCCAGGCCGCCTGCTCATAGAGAGCGCTATGATATGCTTTATCTGCCCCACAGCATGTGCAGCCGCAGTGGTTTGTGCCAAGCTCGGAGGACATGCCGCCCACCTCATCACCTACATCCTACTTATCAACATGGCGGCAGCAGTGTTCATTCCTCTCATTGTTCCCTTGGTCAATCCGCAGGAGGGGAAAACCTTCCTCACCACTTCGATGCTCATCATCCGCCAAGTATTCCCTACGCTCATCTGTCCATTACTGCTCGCCTGGGCCATACGCTATACGATGCCCCGCCTCGCACAGCGCCTGCAGAACACGGGTGACACCGCCTTCTACCTCTGGACCGTAGCGCTCACCATGGCCATTGCCGTCACCACGCGTTCTATCATGCACAGTCACGTAGCCTTACCCACACTCCTCGGCATCGCCTTCGTCACCCTGTGCTGCTGTTGGATACAATTCACCATAGGGCGTCACATTGGCAAGCCCTCTGGAGATCACATTGCTGCAGGGCAAGGTATCGGGCAGAAAAATACCGTCTTCGCCATCTGGATGGCCTACACCTTCCTCACCCCCATCACTGCCATTGCCGGTGGCTTCTACAGTGTATGGCACAATATATTCAATTCATATCAGTTATATAAGAAACGAAAACAATAACACTCCTTATGAAAAAACAAATCCTCTTCGTAACCCTTATCGCCACAATGCTGTTCACCGCGTGCCAGGATATGAAAAAGGTACCGCAAGCCGAACCGAAAGACACCGATACCGTCATCGTGGATGCCGATCAATACCTGCTAATGGAAACCAGCGAGGGAAACATCACCTTCAAGCTCTATCGCGAAACACCACTCCACCGCCACAACTTCGTTAAGCTGGCCCGCAAGGGATACTACGATAACCAACAGTTCTTTCGCGTAGTAAGCAATTACCTCGTACAAGCCGGCGACCCCAAGTCGAAAGGTGCCACACGCGATGTAGCCCTCGGAGCCAACGATGTGGACTACACCATTCCTGAGGAGATACAGCCCGAGAAGTTCTATCACAAACGTGGCGCACTGGCTATGGCCAGTTTCCATAAGATGGAGAAATCGTCGGGCGGACACTTCTATATCGTCACCGGATATAAACAAAGCGACACACGCCTGTTCAATGCTGAAGATGCCTACAACAAGGGATTGCGCAAACAAGTGTTCGACTCTATCACCAAAACCTCGCCCTATGCAGAGCAACTGAAGGAGTATGCCAAGGACACCAAACGCTACATGCCCAAGATACGTGAAGTAAAGAAGGCCGTAACGGCCGAGACCGACAAAGTGATGCTCACCCGCAAGCAGTTCCATTACACCAAGGAGCAGAAGAAACTCTACAAAGAGGTGGGTGGCGCTGCCGACCTTGACGGATTCTACACTGTTTTCGGTGAGGTCATTGAAGGCATGGAGGTGGTAACAAAAATAGAGAAGCGTGCCGTAGACAGCAAACAACGCCCCATCGATGCCGTAGTTATCAAGCGAGTGAGAGAGATTAGCGCCCCTGCAAACAATGATTAATCGCCATACTCTCACCAACGGACTACGTATCGTTCACTACGAAGACCCCACCACACAGATGGTGGCGGTAAACGTATTATATAATGTAGGGGCACGCCACGAAGAGCCTGAGCGCACTGGCTATGCCCACCTGTTGGAGCACCTGATGTTTGAAGGCTCCGTGAATATCCCCGATTATGACACCCACGTACAGCTTGCTGGTGGTGAGAACAACGCATGGACCAACAACGACTTCACCAATTACTACATCACCGTACCCCGCAGCAATGTGGAGACCGCCTTTTGGCTCGAATCGGATCGCATGACGGGGCTTTCCCTCACCGAAGAGAGTGTCGAAGTACAGAAGGGGGTCGTCATCGAGGAGTTCAAGCAACGACACCTCAACCGCCCCTACGGTGATGTGCAGCACCTCATACGCCCCCTGGCCTATAAGGTGCATTCCTATCGTTGGCCCACCATAGGCATCTGTCCCGAGCATATAGAACAGGCTACTTTGAACAGCGTGTTGGAGTTCTACCACCGCCACTACCATCCCTCCAATGCTATACTCTCTATAGTGGGCGGCATTACGTTCGATGAAGTGGTTAGGCTAAGTGAAAAGTGGTTTGGGACAATACAGTGCCAACCCTTTACAAAGGCAGAAACAATCTGTTTGACAGAGCCTCTACAGAAACGTCTACGTCGCAAAACCGTGTACCGTGACGTTCCAGCCGATATGCTTGTAATGGCTTTTCACATGGCCGACCGCAAGAGCCGCGAATATCACGTGTGCGACCTCATCACCGACCTCCTCTCGGCAGGTCAGTCGAGCCGGCTGATACAACAACTCATCCATGAGCAAAAGCTCTTCACCTCCATCGATGCCTATATACAGGGCAGCATGGATGCCGGGCTTCTTTTCATCATAGGGCGCCTCACCGAAGGCACCACCTTGAAACAAGCCGAACAAGCGGTATGGAAAGAGTTGGAACAGCTAAAACAAAATACTGTAGACAGCAAGGAACTGAGCAAAGTGCGCAACCGTTCAGAGTCAGAGCGCACATTCAGTAACATAAACTACCTCAATCGCGCCATTGCTATAGCGCAGATGGAACTTATCGGTCAAGACCATGAACTTACCGACGAACTTGCTCGTTACTGCAGTGTTACCACCATAGAGGTACAGCAAACCGCCAAGAAGATTTTTAAGAAGAAGAATTGCTGCGTGCTATACTATAAAGTAAATTCAAATAGGGTTTGCTTGTAGTACTATTTCTATTATATCTAGAAAAACAAATTACGATCTATTTTCATTTGCATCAAATCGACAATGGATATTTCTACACAAAGCGAATGTTGTCTGCAGTTCTACTTAATGTGCAATCCATTCCATGTGTGAAAATACATTTATTCTGCAGATTATTACGCGTTACATTATCGTGCATGTCTTTTAGGCATCCTTGAGCATCCGAATTCACCAATGGCCCCACAAATCTATTCGCTATAGATTTTCTTAAACAACTTATCACTTATATCGCCAAGAGAAGTTGTTCATAAATCATTCATAAATTTTCCCGTTCACTAAGATCACTTCTGTTTGCCACCCATTACACATAAAATTCTTTAACCCCTTCGCTGGACTTTGCTCGCGATATGTATCTGTTTTCGTTTTATACTCGTGGCATGTCGTTCATTGATATGGCATACCTAAAGAAAAAGGATCTGAAAAACGACATATTATCGTATCGCAGGAGAAAGACCGGTCAAAGACTCCTTATTAGATGAAAAAAATGCATGCAAGAAATTATTGATAAATATGATAACTCCATATCTGAATATCTTCTACCTATCATTAAACCTATGAATGGTAATGAACGTACACAATATCAGAATGCAATGTATTCTATCAATCTAAAGTTGAAGATTATTGGTCGAATGATTAATTTGCAAGTTCCATTGACTATGTATACAGCACGGCATTCTTGGGCAAGCGTAGCAAAGAGCAAAGATGTACCTATATCGATAATCAGCAAAGGAATGGGACACAACTCAGAAAAAACGACACTAATCTATTTGGTTTCATTCGACACAACTGTAGTGGATAACGCAAATAAGATGATTTTAAGCCTGCTGTAAGATGTGTAGAAATATCGTTTATCAACCACTACGTTTGCTTTTTTTCTCAAGTTTCACTACTTTTGTTGCAATAACATAAAAAGATACGCCATGAAGAGATTCGCTTTGTGTATGCTTATGCCATTGGCCATATGCTGTGCTATGGCCTCTACGGAAATGGAAGATATTACGGCAGTGTTTGTAGCAAATCCCTCGTTCGAGGCCGATGAGGTGTCGGCATTGGCTGAGGTAGTGAACGGTGCCGACGGACGTCGTGGATGGACGCTCGCAGCTCCCAAAGGATGGACGGTGAGCGGCACGGCAGTGACGCAGCTGCTGGTGAAGGCCAATTGCTACACCGATAACAATTTTGGTCTTGTGTCCACGCTTGCCGATGGCGATGCTGCCTACTATCTGCGTATGGGCTGGAGTACGGGAGCCACGACGTTGGAGCAGACACTGAAGAATCTTCCCGAAGGTCGCTACAAACTGACTGTGGCCCATCGTACGGGCTATGCCAATAACGCTACCTCGTCGCTCACCATCTCGGCAGGAGCGGAAGCAGTGACTGATAGTTTTGTGCAGGGGAGTAGCGGATTCTTTGCTTCGGCACCATGGAAGACCTCGGAAGTGGACTTCGCAGTCGCTACAACGGGCAATGTGAAAGTGTCGGTGCGAGTGGATTGGCTGTCGGGCGGTAGCTGTGTGATGCTTGACGATGTATGTCTGTATCGTCTCTCGGATGACTATGTAGAACCCGAAGAACCCACCGAAACCGATGTGACAAGCCCCACCGAGGGTGTCATTACCCACGAGTTTGTCCCCGAGGCAGAGATGAAGGACGACATTCTGCAGATGTTGGCCGACTTCTCTCTCTGGGTGAAGAATGATTTTCAGCCTTGCGTGGCTCCCAATAGCTTGGGCGAGGTGTGCGGCTGTTTCCGTGGCGAGAACACGATGGCCAACGATGAGCGCGGCGTGCGCCCCAATGCGGACCTCTCGATGATATGTGCCTTCCTCGCCAAGTATGCCAAGGGTAAGGTGACGCTACCCGAGGGTGTCACATGGAGCGACGTTGAGGACATGGCCATGCAATCGCTCGTGTTCGCCTATTCTACCCATAAAGCCAATAAACTGAAGGTGTGCTCGGGTAACAACTACTGGGGCTCGACGAGCAAGAATGACTACACGTGGGAGTCGTCGCTATGGGCCATGTCGGTAGCCTATTCGGCTTACTTCCAATGGGAGAAGCTCACTGCCGAGCAGAGGGGATACATCTATGCCCTCCTGAAAGCTGAGTGCAACTATGAGCTCGAGCGTTCCATCCCCACAGGCTATGCCTCTGACTCGAAGGCCGAGGAGAATGGCTGGGAGGCCGATGTGCTGGCTGCAACGTTAGGCCTCTTCCCTGATGATGCGCTGGCCCCCAAGTGGTTTGCCCGCTTGCGCGAGTTTGCCGTCAACAGCTACTCGCACTATGCCGATGCCACCGACCAGACGATCATCGACCCCGAGTATGACAACACCACCGTGGCCGACCTCTATAAAGGCAAGAACCTCTACGATGATTATACCTTGCAGAATCATAACCTCTTCCACACGAGCTATCAGAACGTGGTGATGCAGGAGTTGGGCGAGGCTGCCTTGGCGCTCAAGATGTTCCAACTGGGTACTACGGGCGAAGAGAAGTGGAAGACCAACGCCTTGATGCATAACAACCAGGAGGTGATGGACGAGGTGCTTAATTGGTTGGCCCTTGCCGATGGCGAACTGGCCATGCCCAACGGTAACGACTGGAGCCTCTTCCTCTTCGACCAGATAACCTCGTACACTACGATGACCTGCTTCCTGCGCGATGCCAATGCGCTGATGCTCGAGAACATGGCCTATAAGTACATCAAGGCACGTCAGCAAAGCACTACTGACGGTTCGTGGCTACTCAATGCCGATGTGGGCGCCCGACGCATGGGTGTGCAGGCTCACCGCGTGATGATGACCTGGCTCATGCACGAGGCGATGTCTACGGCCGAACTTGCACCGACTAAGTGGCCCGACTTCAATGAGCGTTATGCCGAGGCCAAGATGTTTGCGACACAGAATATCGTGCGTGCTGCTACTGCCGACCGCTTCACCTGCTTCTCCTGGAGTGCGGGGTTGCAGAGCTATACCGGTTATATCGCTGCCAACAGCCCTGACAAGAACAAGATCATCGTCCCCTACCGTGCCAACAATACGGGCAACCTCCTCGGATGGTACACCGTAAGTGGCAAGGGTACCAACGCGACACCTGTGGTGAGCGGTATCTATAATCTGCGCGGCAACAGCTATACGATGAACGGCGAACTCAATACCAACGATGCGGCACTCAACAACCGCTTTGCCATATACTCCACACCAGGTAATGCCGTCATCTACCTCGACTATGTGCGTGGTAATACGAGCGGAACCATCACGCGTGAGCAGGGCGGCCTGCTGGCCATCAGCACCGACCCGATGATGAAGGATAGAAGAACAATCTATAGCCAACAGCCAACAGCCAATGGCCAACAACCAACTCTCGTCCATCGTCAGCTCGACGGCACCGCTCTCACGACATGGCAGAGCCCTTGGGTAAACATTGACAACGAGCTGGGCGTGGTGTCGAAGAGTGCGCGAGGCATGGCCTTTGGCGACCGTTCACTCAACAATTCTATCCATACGGCCAAGCTCTATTCTTCCTACTCGGCTGAGAGTCGTAGTTTTACCAATGGCCAGGTGGTTGACCGCCGACACATCATTTACTATAGCAATATAGACGCCTCTGCCACCCAACAGATGGCCGAGGAGTTGCAGGTGATCACCGACGTGGTGCCCGAAGGATGGAATGGTGTCATCGCCCCCGACCCCGATGGCGCACGTTACCTGCTGTTGTCCAACTTTGCCAGCGACCGCAAGTGCACCATCACAGAGGTGACTTGTCCGCTTGGTGCTCCTGTGTTCAGCGTGCCCACGATGATTGAGGGCGATAAGGCCTCGGCCGAGTTTGCCTGCGAGATAAACCACTCCGTAAGCGAGGTGCTCCGCACATTCGTAAAGGGTGATAACATCATGTCTGTACAGGCTGCCGACGACTCATGTGCCATGTATCTACAGGCTCAGAAGAAACAAGCAGAAGCAACGGTAAGCATCGTGAGTGATGGCAGCGTGGTAAGTGGCACCTTTACTTTCGGGGGTTGCGTGAAGGTGACTGCCGAGGGTGGTAGTATCAAGGTCGAGGACGCCACCTTTCCCGAGGAAGAGACGGTAAATTTTTATGAGGGTTATACCGATATCACCGCAGATATGCTGACCAATGCCAACTTTGAGGACGACGTGACCTATGGCGATGCTACAGGTAATGTGACCTTGGGAAGCACCGTATATAACCCCTGCTATGTCAATGCGGTGAAGGCAAGCAACAGCAGTTATCCCAACCTGCTGCCAGTAAAGGGATGGACGGCCAAGTCGACCCTCACGGGAGGCTCCAACTTTGCTCGTATGTATTCGATGCCCTATAGCACGACGATGTACTGCGTGAGCCCCTCGAATGTGGGTAACTATGCCGCACAGTGTGCCCGCCCCCTGATGGACGATACGTGTGGCGTGCGATGCCTCACGGTGCTCAACTCGTGGACCTCGGGCACCAATCGCATCGTGCAAACGGCACGACTCCCCGAAGGGGACTATCGCTTGCTTATTGACATGCGCTACGAATGCCCCAACCAATTGTCCAATGACGGGAGCAAGGTGGTGGCATCGGGCAATACCAACACCTCATACACGGGGGTTAAATATGGGTCAAAGACTGACTATCGTTACCCGACAGCGAATAGCGCTTGGGAGCTGATGGTGTATGACTTTACCCTTACCCACACCACCAGCGTGGAAGTCAGTTTAGGCTTCACGACCTCGGCAGCTGTGGGAGCCGCCAACAATACCTTATTATATATCGACAACGTGCGTCTGCTGCAGAAGAATTCCGATGTGGATACGAACATTAGTTCAATGATGCACGAGACGCAGGAGGTGGTCTATAACCTGACCGGGCAAAAGGTGTCTGAAATGGCAGGCGACAAACTGCCCGAGCACTTGCCCGCGGGAGTCTACATCAAGGGGAATCAAAAGATTTTGGTGAAATAGCTATTAGCGATAGGTCTTTAGCTAAAAGCTTTAAAACGCCAGCGACAACTGACGGCAGTTCACGTCGCGCAGCGAGAGTATCTCTTGCTGGAAGTTGCGCACGAGAAGTTCTGACAACCTTTCGCGCTTCTCGGGCTTGGCCACGATGGCTTGGCGCGACCAGATGCGCTCTACGTTATAGTTGTTATAGAGCTGTTCCATGAAGGTATCGTCAGGGTCCTGACATTTGCCGTCACTATTGGTGAGCATCCACTGGAAACGGCGGAACGAGAGCAGGTCACAGAATTTCTTCAGACGTATCTGCTCCTTGTCGCCAAACTCAGCGTTGTAGTGACGCTTTCCCGTGGGGCGATAGGGTGGGTCAAGGAAGAAGAAGGTGTTGCCACACGCTTCGCTGTAGGTCTTCTCGTAATCACCGCAAAGGATAGTCACGCGTTGCAACAGTTTGCTGTCGGCATAGATGGTGCGTTCATCGCAGATGTTAGGGTAGAGCAGGTGATTGTATGCTCCGTTGAACTTTCCTTCCGAGTTGGTGCGGTAGTTTGCATTGGAGGTCTTGTTCAGGAAGATGAACAATGCTGAATGACGCAACCCGTCTGAGCGACGAGCATTGAACTCATCGCGCATCTCATTAAAATAGTCGCGACGTTCCTCTTCGTCAAGTGGAAGGAATTCTTTTTGGATACGCTTGAGCTCGGCTACCAACTCCTTTGCGCGGTCACGCACTGTGTTGTAAGTACGAATGAGATCAAGGTTGTTGTCATTGATGATGGCGCGGCGGATGTTCGGATAGGTCTGCAACATATGGAAGAGCAGTGCACCACCTCCTACGAAGGGTTCTATGTAGGTGACATCGGGCATCTCAGCGAAATTGGCGGGGAGCGCTTGGGTCAGTATGTGCAGATGCTGACTCTTTGTGCCCGGCCATTTGACGAAAGGTTGTGCCCCGATATTCAATCCCGCCATTTTTGTGAAACGTTTTGCTCTACAAAATTAGTGGGATTGAACAACTTAAACAAGAAAAAGTTTGAAAAAGTTATCCAAAATGTACAAAAAAGAATCATTTTCTTACACTTTTACTCGATTCGGTTGTACGAAGCGGAAAATTTCAGACGGACAAACCTTCCTGCATGCTTTCCGTTAATTGTATGCCGCGCTTCAGGATTGTTCCTTCTGCTGTATAGTTTAGGCATAATTCCTGCAGAAAAGCCTGCGAGAATTATGCCTAAACTCCTACAATATATTTAGTGTTGTATTCTTAGAATTATTCCTCGTCCTCCCCGTCATCGAAGAAGAGGAAGTCTGCACCGAACGAATCGTCGCCGAGGAACTCGTCGAGGTCGCGTCGTTCCTTCTTGGTGGGGCGGCCGGTGCCACGCATACGGTTGGCAAATCCGCTTATCTTGCTCATTTCAAGGATGTCGTACTGCTCTTTCGGGGTGATGTTTTCGAGCATTTCGGGTACAAGCTTGGCACCCACTCGGCTTTCTATTGCTTTGACGACGCGAAACGTGTAGGTGATGGGTGGCTTGCGCACGCTCACCACATCGCCCTCCTTGATGGTCTTCGAGGGTTTCATGTTTACGCCATTCATGGTCACTTGCCCCTTCTTGCAGGCGTCGGTCGCCATCGAGCGGGTTTTGTAGAGACGCACCGCCCATAGCCATTTGTCTATTCTTGCTT
>JBGVOS010000083.1:0-14051 GCA_045126595.1 Bacteroidaceae bacterium
ACTGCTCAACTACCCATGTGGGGTCTTCCTCACGCATACGATTGAGGATGGTCATCATCTTCTCCATGTCGGCCTCGTTCTCGGGACGGATAGCACGTGAGTACTTCGCATTGGGATACTTGATGAAGTCGAACTGCCAGTCGCAATCCTTTCCGTTCAAGGTATTGCCAGTCTTCACGTCCTTCAATTTCACGGTACAGCCTATATCACCGGCTACGAGCTCTTCAACAGGGAAACGGTTGGGGCCCGCGCAGCAGAAGAGCTGAGCCATGCGCTCCTTGGAGCCGCGGTCTGCATTGGTGAGGTCGTCGCCTTCGCGCACCTTACCACTGAGCACCTTGAAGTATTGTACACCACCGATGTGGGGTTCAACTGCAGTCTTGAAGAAATAGAGCGCTGTAGGACCATTGGGATCGGGAGCAACCTCCTCACCCTTGGTGGTAGGAATAGCGGGCATCTCGCTTACGAAGGGAACCACGTTGCCGAGGAACTCCATCAGGCGGCGTACACCCATGTCCTTACCTGCACATACGCAGAATACGGGGAATATACCGCGACTTACCATACCCTTGCGGATACCTTCACGCATCTCGTCCTCAGTGAGCGACTCGGTCTCGAAGAACTTCTCCATCAAGCCCTCATCGTGCTCAGCAGCAGCCTCTACGAGTGCCTTATGCCACTCCTTAGCCTTCTCCATCTCCGAAGCGGGGATATCCTCGATAGTGGGAGCACCACCATCGGGGCCCCATGAGTACTTCTTCATCAAGAGCACGTCGATGAGTTCGTGGAAGTCGGGACCCGTCTGCACAGGATACTGCACGGGGACCACCTTTGAGCCGTAAATGCTCTTGAGTTGCTCTACGATATTATCGTAGTCACACTTTTCATTATCAAGTTGGTTTACGAGGAAGATGACCGGTTTGCCCAGCTGCTCGGTGTAGCGGAAATGAGTTTGTGTGCCTACCTCAGAACCATACTGGCCATTGAGCAAGAGGATAGTGGTATCAGTTACAGTGATAGCCGAGGTAGCCGCGCCTACAAAGTCGTCGCTACCCGGACAATCGATAATATTCAATTTCTTATTATTCCACTCACAGCTAAATACGGTAGAGAACACAGAGTATCCATACTCCTGTTCCACAGGGAAATAGTCACTGACAGTGTTCTTCTGAGTGATTCTACCACGACGTTTTATAACCCCACTCTCATAGAGCAGCGCTTCTGTGAGAGTGGTCTTACCTGAACCGTCATTGCCAAGGAGGGCAATGTTTTTAATCTCATTACTCTGATAAACCTTCATAGTATTGCATTTTTTTAGTTAAAACTACATTATTCTTGCAATCTGTTACAAGAAACGGTGCGAAAGTAGTAAATATCTGTGGCATAGGCAAAGATTTGAGCATTTCGTTTTTATGTTGTGCAACATAGTATACCCTTTACGAAGCGAGCAAAGCGGCCTGGCAACAAAAGAATGGGCGATAACCCAACGGTTACCGCCACCTTCTATTCTATAATTATAAGCTATCAATGTGAATCGATATAGCGCACCATCTCACACGCAGCCAGCAGGAAAGCGCCTACACCGAAGTTTGCCGTAGAGTTGGCATCAACAATCTGTCCGGGAATAGCCCGTTCGCCAATAGGCTGCACATACCCCACACGACCATTGGACTGCAAAGCCACAGTAGTGAGATACTCCCATGCACGCTCCACTGTGGGCCAGTACTCCCTCCTGTCGAGCAACCCATTGTTGATGCCCCACAAGATACCATAGGTAAAGAAAGCCGTACCGCTGGTCTCCGGGCCAGGAGCATGGTCCTTGTCGAGCATACTGCGCGTCCAGTATCCCTCGGGCTGCTGACACGCCTTCACCGCCTCGGCCATCTTCGTATATATCTCAATGTATTCGCCACGGTGTGCATCATCCTCAGGCAAATCCTTCAGCACCTTGGCAAAGCCTGCAAGCACCCAGCCATCGCCACGAGCCCAAAAATCCTTACCACCATTATTAGATCTATGATAGGGATATACATACTTGGCGTCACGGAAGAACAGCCCCGTCTCCTCATCATACATGATGCTACGCGCATACGAGAAGTACTCATAGAGTTTATCCAAATAGAGAGGATTACCCGTGATATTATACAACTTCGTCATCACCGGCATCACCATATACAATCCGTCGGCCCACCACCAATAGTCATTGTTCGGTGTGCTCATCTGATACTCCATCACCTCACGAGCACGGGCAATCTTCACCGTATCGGGCTCCAGATTATACAAGTCGGCATACGTCTGGAAACAAATCTGCCAATCACCGAAGAGCACATACTGCGGATGCTCACCGTATGAATACACCCACTCCTCCTTATTATTATTGGTAGCGCCACAATAGTTGTTATGCTCGGCCCAACGCTTGGTATATGCCAGCTGGTCCTCATTTCCTGTCAGGAAATACACCTCCATGTTGCCCGTATGGTAAGCCGCATTGTCCCAGAAAGGACGCACCTCGGGACTGTTGTTCTCCTGCCAATAAGTGTTCACGCGATCAATGATGCCAAGCACCTCATCCCGGTCGGGAGCCGTACATATACAACTCTGCAACGACAAGAGCGATGCCAAAAGGATAAATGTTTTCTTCATGCTAAATAGGTGTGTTTGTGTATTGTGTTGGACAAAATTAGTGCAAGGCGAGCGAAAACGCAAATTTATTTGCGTTTTTCCGAGCCGCAGCCTAATTCTGACTGCGAAGCAGGCTAAATTTAGTGCAAACTGAACGAAAAACAGATTGTCAACCACAATATCCACGCAACCGACGATGCATCCGACGACGCAGATAAGGAGTATCAACTCCCTTGTCCACCTCACACTTCGGCAAAGGCAACTTAACCACTGCAGAACACAGTTCAGACTTCACACCCTGCAACACCTGTTGGAAACCCATTGTCAACATACATCCACTATTTTTATTCATTAAACATTATGCTTCACAAAAGCTGTTGCAAAAGTAATATCCTGACAGGCAACCCAGGGGATAATAACGTACAAACAAACAGGGGAAAAACTGTTTTTATCAGTTTCTCCCCCACTCTATTGTACGATTTTAGGTCTTGTTGACACTGCGATAGCCGACTATACCCTGCCATCGGCATCAAGAAGGATGAATTGATTGAGGGGAAGACCTTGCAGACCATCCGTGCGGCCAACCACGTCATTTCGCGGGTAACACAACGAAAAGCACGAAGGGCCTCCTTGGGAGGCCCTTCGCTTATCTAATACCTAAAGAAAAAATGTGCTGCTATAGAAACATCTTTTTATTTAGGGAATTAGCAGCTTCTTCCCATCCACGATATACAACCCTTGGGGCAGTGCGTTGATGGGCGATGCCACACGCACGCCTTGAAGTGTATAGATGATGTGAGTATCCGTTGCCTGCTGCTTCACCGCCTCAATATCGTCTTCGATGGCCGTATAGGTCACCAGCTTCACGCTCTGTACGCGGAACTCCTGCTGGGCCGAGCTGTTCTGCAGGTCGGCCTGCCATCCCAGCATCACCGCTTCGGGTTTGTCGAGGGTGAACTTGATACCCCAGTACTGTTTATCGTTCTTGCATTCAGCGATGCGCATATAGGCCAACGCCTCATTGGGAACGTCCGAGGTGTTTACATTCTCGGTGGCGGCATACACGTACGACTCGCCCAGGTTATAGATGGTTTCATAGGCTGCACCGAAGAAATAGCTTCCTGCGGGAAGTTCCACAAGTCGGTACACGCGTGCATCCACGATGTCCGATTCCGCAGGTGCATTCTGCTTGTCGTCCCACACGCCCAAGGTGAGGTGGTCTTGTCCGGGCCACTTGTCGAGTCCGCCACGTACTCCCTCGGTATT
The DNA here is from genome assembly GCA_045126595.1 of Bacteroidaceae bacterium. Classification (GTDB taxonomy): domain Bacteria; phylum Bacteroidota; class Bacteroidia; order Bacteroidales; family Bacteroidaceae; genus UBA1189. Next base: position 3,889 of record JBGVOS010000083.1, read on the forward strand.
TGAGCGTATGTTATAGTTCTCCACGGTCCAATACTTCGGGGTGCCAAAGCGATCGTTGCCCCCAGCCGCACGGGTAAAGGCACTCGACTCCACGAGGTACTCCTCGGTAATGTCAGTCGCGTCGGTAGGGTCATACACGCCACCCACGTTGCGTCCGTTGTCCATCAGGTCGGCATAGGCCTGTGCCAACGTTTCATAGGCCGCTGTGACACCCTCTATCGACGCCTTCTTATCGAGCTTCTTAGCCTCGGCGATAGCCTCGGTCACCAAGGCATAGGCCTCTACGCTATAGTGACCCGTGTTGTTGTCCACCTTCAGGCTGGCAATGCCTTCGGTAACCTCGGCGATGAGGGCCTGCAATCGGTCATAGGTCATCTCGCTATACTGCAGCAACTTTACCTCGCTCACGCGAAAATTGTTTGTGACCGAGGTAGACAGGTCGGCCTGAAAGCCCAGGTACACCTGCTGCTCCTCCTCAAGGCGAAAGGTGATACCGCGAAAGGGTTTATCGGCTCCAGCAAGGTTAATCTTCTCGTAGGCGATGCTGGCGGTGGGTATGTTGGCCGTTGTGGTCAACTCCGAGGTCGCCATGATATACATACGGTCGGTATAGTCAGCGGGGTCATACGTAGCGCCGAAGTAGTAGAGTCCGGCAGGAAGTTGCACGAGCTGGTACACGCGGACATTGGTGATATCGTAACCATTTTGGGTAAACTGGTTGGTGTTATACCACACCTCAAGGGCCAGACAGTCCGAGCCCGAGTAGTTATCGAGTCCGCCTTGATTGCCGAAACCGAAGTTCTCGACAGTCCAGTGAAGCGGTGCGCCGAAGCGTCCGCTATTCTTCGTTTCCTCGGTACGTGCAAAGTTCTTGCTTCCCTTCAGCACCTCCTGTGTGAGGTCGTCCGCGGGCATATTGGCAGGAGCGCCTCCCACGTTCAGCACGCCATCCAGAAACTGGTTCCATGCCTCGCTTGCCTGGTCATGCAACGCCTGTGCCTCCTCAGGGCTCAGCGTCTCTACGAGGTCCATCCACTCGTTGCACTGTGTGCGCATGGTCTCCCAGACAGCACGGCTATAATAGCCCGTGTTCTCGCCCACGAGCACCGCCATCTCGGTCAGTCGGGCATCGATGTCGATAAGAAACTCGCTCAGATCGCTGGCGGGCAGACTATAGAGCACCACCTTCTCGGCGCGAAACTCCTGCGTGGCCGAACCGCTCAGCAGATTAGCCTGGAATCCGATATATATATCCTGCTCCTCCTTGACCTCAAACATCAATCCGCATATCTGCAGATCCTCCGTGGCGTTAGCGATGCCATAGCATGCGATGGCCTGTGTGGGAATGTCCGAGGTATTGCAGAGTGTGGTCGACGCAAACATATAGGCATCGGCACTCATGCTATAGCGGGTGTTGAATCCGGCACCAAAGAAGTAGTTCCCCTTCTTCAAGTGCACCTTGCGGTAGATGCGTGCATTCGAGAGGTCGCCTCTCTGGTTGCTACCGGCATCGTTCCACACGCCCAGCATCAGCGCGTCGCGGCCCGAGTACTTGTCGAGTCCCTGCTTGGTGCCATCGCCCCCGTTGGGGATGTAGAAGTTCTCCACCATCCAGTTCTTGGGCTTGCCAAAGCGCTGGCTGCCCCCCTCGCTGCGGGTAAACGCGCTACCCTCGACGAGATACTCCGTGGTGACGTCGGCCGAGTAGTAACCCTCAAACAGACCACCCTCGTTGAAACCCTTCTCCCTGAACGTGTCATATGCCTCGAGTAACGCCTCCTTAGCCTCGGCGATCGCCTCGTCGGCCATGTCCGAAGTCACCTGCTTGGCCGTAGCAACAGCCTCACGCAGTGCAGGCACCATCATCGCGTTGGGCTTGCCCGTATTCATGTAGTGTGCTTTGGGCTCGATGCCTTTGAGGTAGTCCTCCACTCCGGCAATGATGGTTTGCAAGTCCTCATAGGCGGTATATCCCTCGGTCTCTGTGGTGATGACCAACACCGGCGCTATGGGATTGGGATGTGTCGTGGGCAGGGTCACCGTGAGTCCGTTGAAGTCGTGCACATACTCCACCTCACCGTGACCGAGCAGCTTCACATCGGTCACCTTGCCGCTATAGTACTTCGACATGATAGAGAAGCTCTCAAATGTGAACTCGCTGTTCGAGGGCCATGCCATGATTGTGGCATACACCTTACCCTCTTTCTGCACGTAACGAACGTCGCGCGACGAGTAGGACTGTCCATCGTTGAATCCCTGTGCGTTCATGGGGTTGTCGGCCTCGGCCAAGGGTCCCTCGCCAAAGGTTTTCCAGGTGCGTGTGCCATAGATCGACTCGCTGTTGATATCCATCCATGCCTTGATATCGGCCAGTATCTTCTCCTCCTTGTCGTCGATGGTACCGTCGCTGCGAATGGGCACCGAGAGCAGCAGGTTACCGTTCTTCGACACGATGTCCACCAGCATACGCACCACCTGTGCAGCGCTCTTGTATCCGTTGTTGTTATACACACTCTGTTCATAGTGCCAGCTACCTATGCAAGTACAGGTCTGCCAATACTTCTCCTGCATGCGGTCGGGAACACCACGCTCCACATCCCACATCATATAATCCTTCTGATTTTCGTTGAGTTGCTTGCCGGTCACTACCACGTTGGGTGTGCCGCCATTGAGCGCGGCGCTGGCGTTGTAGTAGTGCGCAAGGATATTCTGTCCCACCTTGTCATCGCAGCCATAGAAAGGCATAGCCGTGTCGTCAAAGTAGATCATGTCGGGTTGGTAGTCGTTGATGCACTGCAACACGCGGTTTTGGAACTTCGTCTTATATGCTGCCGAGGGCTGGCTGGCACCGTTGCCCCATTCCCACTGGCTATGTATCGTGCCCGACTCGGCCCAGCCGCTACTGTGTGCATGGTTCTGTGCGTACAGTTCCTGCGGGTCGTAACCCTTCCACCACTTCTCCGTGCCGTCGGCATTGAGCTTATATCCGTCCTCCTTGGTAAGGTTACCGTCATAGTTTTGCGAAGGCTCCAGCCAAGTCCATGCATGGCTGGCATGCATGCTTACGCCCAGGGGCATACCGGCCTTCTTGCACGCCTCGCTCCACTCTCCGAGGAGGTCGCGCTTGGGGCCCATATTCACCGAGTTCCACTCCTGATAGGGGCTATCCCACAGGTCGAAGTTGTCGTGGTGGTTACCCAATGCCATGAAGTAGCGTGCTCCCACACTCTTGTAGAGGTTTATCAGCTTCTCGGGATCCCAGTTCTGCGCCTTCCAGTCGTTACACAGCTCCTTGAGACCAAACTCCGAGGGGTGGCCAAAGTGCTGCACGTGCCAGTTGTAGGCACCCGTGCCAGCGTAGTACATGAATCGGGCATACCAGTCGCCTGCTTCGGCGTGGCACTGCGGACCCCAGTGAGCCCATATACCAAACTTGGCATCCATGAACCACTCCGGGCACTCCCACTTGCTGAGCGACTGCCATTGGGGAGCATATTCACCCGTCTTCACCTCCACGTCGCTGTTCTGCGCCGACAGCGCGAAACACATCGTGGCCATCATGGTCAATAGCGTACTTTTCTTCATAATCCGTATTTTTAGGTTGGTTAGTTTATACATTCATTGCTGCAAAGATATCATAATTTTTTAGGAACCCATGGTAAAATAATCAACGATAATAGGACAAAATTGACAAAAAGCCCCATTTTTACCCCAAATGGATGGTTTATATTTCAAAAAAGCCATACATTTGCATCTGTATGAACATCCCCGTCGAATCACTCAACCTGACCACGCTCAACGTGGGTTTTGCCCGCCACCATGCCGACTGGAACTGGCAAAACGTGTCGTCGCCCTTCACGCGCATCTTCCTCGTCACCGAGGGACGCGCATGGATACACCTCCCCGAGGGTAGGATCGAATTGCGCCCGGGGTACGCCTACATCGTGCCCTCCTATACGTTACACAGCTACGAGTGCGATGACGACTTTGCTTTATATTACCTCCATCTATACGAAGGGAGCAAGAACACCACCGAGATGTTCGATGCCTACGACTTTCCTACCGAGGTGAAGGCCGACGCCGTGTACGAAGCGCTCTTCGCGTCGGTATGCTCGGCCCATCCCGATGCAGGCCTTCCCGCCAGCAACCCCATCGTGTACGACAATGGATCGAGCCTCTACGACTACGTAGGCAAATACAACGCCCTCCCACTCCACGAGAGGATGACCCTACGCGGCTTTGCGCTCATGCTCTTCGCCCGTTTCCTATCACAAGCGAAGCCTCGCCTGTGGACCACCGATGAGCGCATCATGCGTACCGTGCGCTACATCAACGACCACCTCACCGAGCGCATCGATGTAGATCAGCTAGCCGTCGTGGCTTGTGTTACCAAATCCTATCTCATCCGTCTCTTCACCGCCGTGCTGCGTGTGTCGCCCATACGCTATGTCAACCGTAAAAAGGTCGAGCGTGCACAACTCATGCTCATCACCGAACCCATCCCCGTCAAAGAGATCGCCTACAGCCTGAGTTTCGATGACTACTCCTACTTCATCCGCCTCTTCCGTAAAACCACCGGCCTCACCCCCAACGACTACCGACGCAGCTACGGACAAAGATGAAGCAACGCTGATGTGAGAGTAGAGAGACGTTTGCTTAATCTATGCCGAGCGACAAGGAGAGGAAGACAACAACATCAGATTAACGAAAGTAACTAAAACAAATCCCCAACCTAGTGGCTGGGGATTTCTACTTCTACTATCTCTGTTGAATGCAATACCTATCGCTATCAGCGACTTGAGCAGGTAATGTTGTTCTTTATACCTAATACAACCGACAATGCCAGTCGGGTACGATGGGGAGGAAGAATTATTCTAATCTTTCTTGTCGCTATCATAGACAATAAACTCCCCGTTTCGCGTGAAGCCCTCGGCGCGAACATGGAGCTTCTTCGTCCGTTTGTTATTATAGAATGACACCGATGCACGACCCCGATGGTCGGTCCATACGTCAGGATTCCAATAGAGCGTTCGGCGGTAGTCCGCGGTATCAGGCAAGGCGCATTCTGAGTAGTCGGGGCTGTAGAAACTGCGCACTTGACTATAACCGTTGTAATAAGTCATGCGTGTTCCGTTATGGAGCATGTATGGTGCCCGCCACGGACTCTTCTTAAGGCTATAACTCTCGACATCCAGATAGTAATAGTCGCGGAAGTCGGTTTGACCGTCAGTCTTCAGTGGCAACACATCGCGTGTCAACAGATTGGAGTATACTTTTATGTATTTGGGCATGTAATACTTTTCGATGAATCCACGATGTTTTCCTGATAGTGAATCACGCTGTTCCATGCGTCCCCATAGTTTTACCCTGCCTAACGAATAGTGCAGCGTCATCTCATTTGCCTGGTTTGAAGGGTCAGGCTGCGCATCGAAATTCCATAACAAATAGTCATTATAATAGTTGGCAAGCGGTATGCCACGGTCGATAAGGTTATTCCATTCCTTGTAATAACTGATAACCATATCGGGATTCTCAAAATTGATTTCGTGCTTCACTTTCTTACGTTTCTTCACCGTAACCTCGGCAAGCATCAGTTCGTTACTCGCCAAGGATTGTTCCTCATAGCGCATCAGGATATGTTCCTCGGGGCTATGGGTCTGATAATAGGAATAGGGTGTGGTAGAGGGCGAAAAGGCTCTGTCAAGAACAGGTACGCTGAATGCCAAAGGCGAAAGAATCACTTTCCTCACCACCTTCTTGAACCTCGACAGTTCACCCTCTTCCTTAAGGCGGATAATCAGCGAGGCATTGCCTTGGATGTGCTTGTCTATATCAAAATGGAAACGTCCCAAACTATCGGTCACGCATTCATCCTTATAGCGCATTCCGCCTTCGCGCAAGTCAATCCTTACCCTCACATTGGGCAGGCGCTTGTATTTGTCGGCCCGGGCAAAGTATTCTTGCGTCACAATGTCCGAGATTACATAGCCGTCAATCTCCAATCCTTGCTCTGGAGCATATCGGGGAGAGTATTCTTCGCTTGCAGCCATCGTCTTCCATTCATACCTCCTCCATCCTTGCACAAGCATCAAGCGGTCTATATCGACTGCCATCGCACTATCGTTTGTATGCTTGAAATAGGAATCCACATCCTCGATGAATCCTTTGAGGTCTGAGGCCAACAACAGTTCACTGCGTATGTCGCGTGTGTCATGCGTGTTCTCACCACGCCTCTCGGCATCGGTGACGGCAATAGAGAAATGTCCTTGGCAGAACCAACTGTTGGGGCTGTGCAGTTGCATGTCGAGCATAACTTCTTCGTAAGGCTTCACACTATCGGGCAGTTGCTCGATATATAATTGGGGAAATTGCTTGGGAGAAACAAAGAACAGGCGGTCGGCAAGAATCTCGCCCTGCGGGGTAAACAGCGTGAGTTGGTTTACACCAGGTTTCAGGCTCTCCTTGGCTATCATTATCCGATAGAGGGTGTTGCTACGGAGCGTCAACGTATCCACATCCGTAAGTTTGCCACGGCATTGCAATGTCCATGCCAACAAACTTTGTGAGTAGTCATCCGAGACGGAAACATTGAACGAGGCTGCGCCATCACCCACAGGAGGATACACACGCAGCGTAGCACCCTGCTTCTGAATAGCGGGCAACTCGTAACGGTAATGCCGTCCCTTGTATTCCACGTGGGCAAAATGTTTCTTTCCACTCTGAGGAGTCAGCCTGAATGTTCCTCGGCCACGTCCTGCGGTAGAGAATCGGGCAATCTTCTTACCTCCTCGTCCTTCGGTAATCCATCCGCTAACCTCACGTTTCCCTCCCAACTCATCCCTTACCTCGAAGGCAACCATAGAGGTCAACTTCTCGACAAGCGAGCCGCCCTCGGGATAGAACGATATGCGCAGCGAGTCATCCATAAACTCCTCCTCCGTCACCTTGGGCGAGGCCAAGGCCGTATGCAAAGGATACCAGTCCATCTCAGCCTTATATTCTCCGGAGACCTTGGGCTGCATATATACAGGAAACACACGTGAAAACATGCAGTGGTTCATATCCGCCACGATATCCTGGTCGGCGATTTCTTCACTATAAATCGTATTGCTTTTTGAGGAATACTTCTCACGTTCTATCGTCCATGATTTCGGTTCATTCCCCCAATTCAGCATATAGCGAGTGTAGGCGCGTATCTCGTAATACCCTGTACGGAAATCCTCCTTTAAGATGAAATCACCGTGACACATGCCGTTCTCCAGACGCATCTTCTTGCGCTCCATCTCCACACCCTTTTCATTCAGCAACTCCACATAGAGCACCCCACTCAATTGAGTGGGATGCAATGTAGTAGCATTCATTACGTATGCCTTGAACCAGATGGTATCGCCGATAAAGTAACTGCGATTGTCCATGTGGAGATACACCTTTTCTTGGGGGAATCTTTCATTGAATTTCACACAATTTCTGACATAATCATATAGTATCGTATCATTTGCCCAAAGACTAGAGATGGAGCAAAATGACAATATGATTGCTATAGTAGTGATAAGTTTGGTATTGTCCTTCACGGTTCGGATGTTTCAATTAGTTTGTTGGTTTGTCGCTGTCGTACACAATGAACTCTCCGTTACTTGTAATCCCTTCAGTACTTATGTGCAGACTTTTAGTATACGAGTTGTTGTAGAACTCTACCTCAGCCCTGCCATTTGACACCTTCACCTCGGGATTCCAATAGAGCGTGCAGCGATAGTCGGCATCGCCTTGAATCGGGCCGCTGGGATACTGGGGAATATAATATTCAATTTTGGGTGAATAACCGTCGAAGGTTGTTTGCCGAGTATTCCTATTCCAAGAATTCAGGCCACTATTGTTCGGGTTAAGATGTACCTCTATAACGTAAAGACCTGTGGGGAATCCATGATGCGGTTGGTCAACATAATCGAAATGCCGATAGTCAAAAAGTTCCAAGACATCGGGGTTGCCCTTATAACTGTGTGGGGTATCGTATACGATAAGGCTTTTCACTTGAGCGATATCTATTTCATAACCCGGCTGACTTGATGGGGTTGTCCTGTCTTGATTGTTGTGCTTGATAAACCATAATGTACGATGGTCGTTAATGGGTGCTTGACGCATGAGCCATGCCAGATACAAGGCATGCACATCGGCACTGTCGCTTTCCAAGGCGATGCGGCGTTGATTGGCACTATATCCTTTGTTGTCGTGCTCATAGGCCAGTTCAGCGTTTCCTGTCCGTATAGCATTATAATAAACATCAAATGAACTGCCTTTGGGACTGCTTAGTTCATACCCCTTATCTTTCAGATAGTCAGCCACGGTGTAAGTATACTTTCCTTTGTCTATCATCAATTCAGCGTCTTTGCTCACATTGAAAGCCTGAAAGGTACAAAAGTCTACATAGCAACGTCGACCCTCCACCTCCACATTTTCAAGTAGAATCGAAGATTCGGGAAGTTTTTGTATTTCCTCGACACTCTCACAGATAGCAATATCAGAAGTATCTATGCGATGCTGCAACGCAAGCGCAGCCAAAGGATAAGCCAGCACCTCGGGAGCCGAGGAACGCTCCAAGCGCAGACGTGCCACGACGGGTTTGTCGTCTTTGTAGATCTGTATATTCAAGTCCCATTCTCCTTCAAAGTCCTGCAGGTTTACGCCCCAGTAGCCATGTTCATCGCTCGTGGCCTTGATATCCTGCACCAATTGGCGGTCGGGCGAGTGGAGCTTGATACGCACCTCCACACCTTGCATGGGTTCGTCCTTACGAGGATGCAAGGCACGGCCTTCAAGCACAAGGCATTCTTCAGTATAGTGTACGTCGGCTGGCGAGATGGGTTGCTGCATTCGTTCAATACTATATCGACTCCAGCCCTGCACCATCATCAATAGGTCGAGGGCACTACGGTGCTCTTCATCGTCAGACTCGAAATAGTATTCGGGCTGCTCTATATAACCTTTCAGTTCAGAGGAGAGGAGCATATAGGTGCGTATATCCTCGCTGTACCCCGTGCCATAGTCTGCGGCATCACGCACGGCAAGCGACAGGTATTGTTCCTCTTTGGTTCTTGTTTCAATACGCATCTTTATCTTCTCGAAAGGCTTGTAATGCGGCTTGTTCTGTCTTATAGTTATTGGAGACAGATTCACGCCATTGTTTATGAATAGCATGCGCGTAGCTAATATCTCACCTTCGGCATCGAACAGAGTGAATTGATATGTGCCCGTAGGTAACTCGCTGGTCGAGATGGCTTTGCTTTGTGTGGCTTTGTACATGGTAATTGTGTCGATATGCTCCACCTTGCCGGCGTGCATCAGCGTCATACCCAATAGTTTTGTCGTGTCAGGCAACGATGTGGAGATACTGATGCGTAGCGTATCGTCTGCCTCTTGGCTTGCCCTGATGGTATAACCGTAGGATTCTGCTTCGGGGAGAGAGAAGGAATGCTCCTTTCCGTTATATAAAATCGAGGTTTTGGTCTTCTTCTCTCCGGGAGTGTACATAAAATAGCCCATGCCCAAGCGTTGTGGACTGACAGCGATGGGCTTGCCTTGGATAGTCAGTGCCTCTATATTCACTCCCTTTCCCTCCTCATCGGTAGCCTTGAAGGCTATGCGGTTTTCCATGCCAATAATCAAGTGGCCTCCCTCGGGAAAGAATGTCACATCAAGTCTCTTTGGCCGTTTTCTCTCGGGACGTATCTCCTCCTTGCGAAGATACTGCTTCATCGTGGGATTATTGTATTCGCCCTCCTTCTCGGGCGTTTCATAAATGGGAAACACACGGGAGAAGCAACCACATGCATCAAAGTTGAGCATCGAACGGGTATAGGCCCTCACCTCATAATACCCGCTGGGATAGCCCAGCACACCACGCTTGGCATTGGCCTCCTTCACACTGGCATCGACGAGCGGAAAGGCTCCGTGGCAACGCCCATCCACAACTTTTAGTTTCTGTTGTTGCACGACTACGCCCGTCGGAGAGAGCAACTCCACATACAACACTTTGCTGCGTGCCGTATCTCCCGTAGTAGCATCCACCACATTGGCACTAAACCAAATCGTCTCACCCGAAAAGTAAGCCGTATTGTCAAAGTGGAGATACACCTTCTCCTGAGGATAGAGCGCATTGAAGTGATTAG
>JBGVOS010000084.1:0-19371 GCA_045126595.1 Bacteroidaceae bacterium
GAATAGTTGATATAGATCCAAATCCAATACAATGCCGCAATAATGATTTTTATCCAAGTGAAAAAAAATTATCATTAAATCGAAAATGTTTTTTCATTAGAATGATAAAACTTTTTCATCAGTTCGAAAAAATCAGAGCAAACAGCTTAGCAAAAAAATCAATGCTTTGAAGCATTATCCCTTGCAGTGTCGATAAATTTAGCTACTTTTGTGCTACCTTTGTAAAAGGTAGAAAAGAATGACAAACACAATATTGACACTATGAAAAAGAGAACTATGCTTGCTGCCACCCTCGTAGCAGTGGCTTTGGGCACACAGGCCCAAGTAATTGAGAGCTATCAAGTGCGCGACGCAGTGACGTTGCGTGGTCCAATCGAAACGGACAGTATCAACACCGAAGGCCGTAAGTACGAAACTAGAAATCTATTGGGTACGGCCATAGGTCTCAACCAAGACAACTTTGCAACACAGACGATGGAAGCCGACACGGCAGGCTTCATTACACTATCCAAGGCCGAGGGAGAACACCTCGTTTATGTAGTGAATACACAGATTCGTGCCGACCGTTTCATGAGAGGCAGATTGAGGATAACATCTCCCGTACGATGGGAGGCATTTGTCAATGGCGCATCAAGAATGAGAAAAGAGGGCGCCGAGGATAGCCTCAATATGAGATCCGCCCGTGATATCGCTCTACGCATGGAGCCTGAGCGTAACTACGAAATCACTATCAAGCTGCTTGCTCATAAAGATGACAAGGCAATGCCCACCTTTAAGTGTGAGTTTGTTTCCGACAAAGGCTATGAAGGTGTGAATGTCTTCACAGGCCATGACTTGAAGAATCGCTTTGCATTGGAGAATACGGTATATGGTAACCGCGTAATTGACGTAGCTATATCACCAAGCGGCAAGTATCTGCTCACTCGTTACTGGAACAACTACAGTAAAGGTCGCCAACATATATATGCTCAATTGTCAGAAACCAAGACCGGCAAGATACTCATCGCCAATGCCAAGGATGGTATGCGCTGGATGCCAAAGAGCGACAAACTCTACTATACCGTTACAGCAGCTACGGGAAACAATCTCATCGTGCTCGACCCTACTACACTTACCGAAAAGGAGCTATTGACAGAGATTCCTGCCGATAATTTCACCTGGTCACCTACCGAGGATTACCTCATCTACTACCCGAGCGAGAAGGGGCATGCCGAGCAAGGGCCGCTGAAGCGTGTGGTAACCCCGCGCGACCGCATCCCCGGATTCCGTGGACGCAACTTCCTCGCCAAGTATGACATCAAGAAGGGTACTACCGAACGTCTTACCTATGGAAAACGTTCGACTGGCCTGAATGACATCAGCAAGGACGGAAAGAAGATTCTCTTCAGTACCAGTGCCGAGAACGTAACCGTACGACCCTTTGGCACCACCTCAATCTATCAGCTCGACCTCGACACCTATAAGATAGACACGCTTGTATACGAGTGCGGCTTCATCAACAGTGCCAAATACTCGCCCGATGCCACACAGGTACTATTCCTTGGAAGCGCAGAATCGTTCGATGGAATCGGAAAGAACTGCGGTTCACACCCTATTGCCAACGACTATGACAAGCAAGCATTCATCATGGACCTTGCCACACGCGAGGTGACCCCCATCACCAAAAATTTCAATCCTTCGGTCAACTTCCTACAGTGGAACGTAGTCGACAAGCACATCTACTTCAGCACCGACGACAAGGATGAAGTCAACATCTACCGCTACAACACCACAAAGAAAGTGTTCGAGCAGCTACCTTTGGAAGTTTCTGTTATCCAACGATTCTCCTTGCCTTCACAGAGTGCCGCTATGGCTGCTTACTATGGCCAGGACGACCATACAGCAGGAGTTGGCTATCTGTTCGACATGAAGAAGAAGACCTCACGTCTTATCGCCGACCCCATGAAACCTATTCTTGATGATATAGAATTGGGCGAGACCCACGAGTGGAACTTCACCGCATCGGACGGTACTACCATCCACGGAAAATATTGCCTGCCCCCCTCCTTCGATCCCGAAAAGAAATATCCTCTTATCGTATATTATTATGGAGGTACGACACCCACTGTCAAGGGTATCAGTAACCCCTATTGCGCACAGCTCTTCGCATCGCGCGACTATGTGGTATATGTTATCCAGCCCAGCGGAACCCTCGGCTATGGCCAGGAGTTTGCAGCCCGCCACGTCAACGCATGGGGCAAGCGCACTGCCGATGACATCATCGAGGGAACCAAGCAGTTCTGTGCAGAGCACCCCTATGTTGATGCCGAGCGTATCGGTTGTCTCGGAGCATCGTATGGTGGCTTCATGACGCAGTATCTGCAGACCCAAACAGACATCTTCGCTGCCGCCGTATCGCATGCCGGCATCAGTAACGTCACCAGCTACTGGGGTGAAGGTTACTGGGGCTACAGCTACAATGCCATTGCCGCTGCCGACAGCTACCCCTGGCAGAACCCCGATCTCTTCACCAAGCAGGGTTCGCTCTTCAATGCCGACAAAATCAACACTCCACTGCTGCTGCTCCACGGCACCGTAGACACCAATGTGCCCATCGGCGAAAGCATACAGCTCTTCAATGCCTTGAAGATATTGGGCAAGACGGTAGAGTTCATCCAAGTGGAAGGCGAAGACCACTTCGTGGCCGACTACGACAAGCGCGTGTTGTGGCACAACACCATCATGGCATGGTTTGCTCGTTACTTGCAAGGTACCGACAAATGGTGGAATGACCTCTATCCTGAGCGCCATTTGTAATTCGTACACTCCATTTTCACCTTTTTTAGCAAGAAATTATATAAAAAACACGTGGACATTGAGAATTATCGCTAAATGTTAACTATCTTTGTACCATAAAAGGATAAAACTATAATTATTATTTAATTTATTAACACGATGAAAAGAAATCAATTAACAATCATTGCTGCATCATTGCTTATGCTTTGCTCTTGTAGCAAAATTGGTGAGATGTCACCCAAGTATTTCGCTGTTACTCCTCAGGTACTTGAGGCTGTCAATGGTGAAGTTCCTGTAACAATCTCAGGTACATTCCCCGAGAAGTTCTTCCCCAAGAAGGCAGTTATCACTGCTACACCTGTATTGAAATGGGAAGGTGGCTCAGTTAATGGTGAAACATACACCTTTATCGGTGAGAAGGTTGAAGGTAACAATCAAGTAATTCCTTATAGCACTGGTGGCAACTTCACAATGAAGAGCACTTATGACTACGTTCCCGAAATGGCCCAGTCTGAACTCTTCATTGAGTTTACTGCAAAGATTAAGAACAAGACCAAGGCACTCCCCGCTGTAAAGGTTGCCGATGGTGTATTGGCAACAGCAGAGTTGTATGCACAGACAACCGCTTCAACCAAGCCCGCCAACGCAGCTGATGCTTTCCAGCGCGTTATCAAGCAGGCCAAGCAGGCTAACATCATGTTCCTTATCCAGCAGACTAACCTTCGTTGGAGCGAGACCAACTCTGATCAGATGAAGGATTTCACCGCTACATTGAAGGATGTTAACGCAGATCAAGAGAACAAGGTGCTCGAAAACATTGAAGTATCAGCTTATGCTTCACCCGATGGTGCCCTCGACCTCAACGATCGTTTGGCCACACAGCGTGAGAAGAATGCTGAGAAGCACGTAAACAGCCTCCTCAAGAAGAACAAGATTGAGGCTAACGTTGATGCAAAGTACACCGCAGAAGACTGGGAAGGATTCCAGGAGTTGGTTGCCGGTTCTAACATCCCCGACAAGGAACTCATCCTTCGCGTACTTTCTATGTACAATGACCCCGAAGCAAGAGAGCGTGAAATCAAGAACATCTCTTCTGTATACAGCGAATTGGCTGAGGAGATTCTTCCCCAGTTGCGTCGTGCACGCCTCACATTGAACTACCAGCTCATTGGCCGTTCAGACGACGAGATTCTTGCTGCTGAGAAGGAGGATGCAACAGTACTCAGCGTTGAAGAACTTCTTTATGCTGCAACACTCGTAGAAAACGTAGAAGAGAAGGCTGCTATCTATAAAAAGACTGTAGAACTCTATCCCAACGACTACCGCGCATACAACAACCTTGCTGAGTTGGCTATCAAGGCCGCTGACTATGCTACAGCAAAGAACTATTTGAACAAGGCTGCTAAGTTGAATGCTGCTGCTGCTGAGGTAAACACCAACTTGGGTATGATTGCTCTTATCGAAGGTAACGTTGCTGATGCTGAGAACTATCTCGTAAAGGGTACAGATTCTGAAGCCAGCGCCGCTGCTTTGGGTAACCTCTACGTTGCACAGGGTCAATACGAGCGTGCTGCAAGCACATTCGGCGACACCAAGAGCAATGCTGCCGCCCTTGCACAAATCATGGCTGAGCAATATACTGCTGCCAAGAACACACTCGATGCTATAGAGAATCCTGATGGATACACCTACTACCTCAAAGCTATCGTTGGTGCTCGTACTAACAATGCTGCAATGGTAGCCGAGAACTTGGTTAAGGCTGCTAAGCTTGACAAGACTCTTGTAGAAAAGGCTAAGAAAGATTTGGAATTCAAGAAATTTGCTGCTGCTCTCTTGAACCTCTAATATCAAAATCTAATAATAAAAAAGGGCGGGATTGACAGATTCCGCCCTTTTTACAATTTCTTATGAAAGAATTCAGCTACGAACTACTCATGAAGGTGCGCGACTACGAATGCGACCTGCAGGGCATTGTCAACAATGCCAACTACCAGCACTATTTGGAGCATACGCGCCATGAGTTTCTTCTTTCCATCGGACTGAGTTTCTCTGATATGAGTGCTGCCGGGTATGACTTTGTGGTATCCAAAGTGACACTCAACTACAAGTGTCCACTCCGCAGCCGCGATGAGTTCCGTTCACAACTCTATGTTACACGTGAAGGAATCAAGTGTGTGTTCCATCAAGAAATCGTACGTGTATCAGATGGCAAGGTATGTCTCAAAGGTACAGTTGAAAGTGTATGCATACACAACGGAAAACTTGTGCGTAGCACACCCTACGATGGCATTCTTGAAGGACACCTAACCAATAAATAATCCACCCAATATGGACAGAAAGGAATTACTGAGTCTCATAGCCTTACAGCACATTCCCGGTGTAGGGAGCATCACAGCCAAAAGACTGCTTGAGAATGTAGGAAGCGCGACAAAGATATTCGAGCATCGCACCGACCTGCCCTCAATGATTCCGAGCATACAGCCTTCACTTATCAAGGCACTTGATTGTCCATCAGCTCACCAACGGGCAGAAAAGGAACTTGAGTTCATAGACAAGCATCATATCACTTGTATAGGCTATCACGATGAGGAATACCCTTACCGTTTACGCGAGTGTGACGATGCGCCTACCCTACTCTTCTATCGTGGGAACGCCTCCCTTAACCCTCGCCGTGTAATCAGCATTGTAGGTACACGCAAATGTACCGACTATGGGCGCGACCTCTGTGAGGGCCTTGTGCGTGACCTTGCCACCCAATGTCCCGACACACTTATTGTCAGCGGACTGGCATACGGCATAGATGTTTGTGCCCATCGTGCCGCCATCAAGTATGGACTGCCTACAGTGGGCGTACTTGCCCATGGCCTTGACCGTATCTACCCTGCAGTACACCGCAACACTGCCGCACAAATGATTACATGTGGCGGCCTCCTCACCGAGTATGCTAGCCATACCGAGCCCGAAAGGACAAACTTCCTCCAGCGAAACCGTATTGTAGCAGGCCTGGCCGATGCAACCATCATCGTAGAATCAGCCACTAAAGGAGGATCGTTGGTCACCGCAAATATAGCAAACAGTTATGGCCGTGACTGCTTTACCTTTCCTGGCCGTACGAACGATACTGCTTCTGCAGGTTGTCACCGCCTCATACGCCACCATCAGGCAGCACTCATCACCTCGGCCGACGACCTCATAGAAGCTATGATGTGGGACACACAAAAGAAATCCGAGGCCATACAACAAAGCCTCTTCCCTGAACTCAATGACGAGGAAAGCCTTATCGTACAAGTATTGGAGAGATATTCTGAAGGAGCGCCTATCAACACTCTGGTCATTGAAACGAACCTTCCCGTTCACCGTCTGAGTGCCACATTGTTCGAATTGGAACTACGCGATGTGGTACGCCCGCTTGCCGGAAGCATCTATAAACTGAAAGGATAAAATCATTATTAAATATAGGTATATTATGGAACATTACCACAACACCGAAGAGACCAACAAGTACAATGACGCACTTGCCCTCTACCCCACAGTATTGACTGATGAACAAGTCAAGAAAAGAACTGCCCAAATCATCGAGAAATATGTGGCAGAAAACAATACAAAGGAAGTAAAGAAGCTGCTCTTCAACTGCCTTGACCTCACCACCCTCAAGACTGAGGACAGCGAGGAGAGCGTATTGAAGTTTACCGAACGTGTCAACGAATTCGAGAACGAGTACCCCGACCTGAAGAACGTAGCTGCTATCTGTGTATATCCCTGCTTTGCCAAGATTGTCAGCCAGTCACTCGAAGTCGAGGAGGTCAATATAGCCTGCGTATCAGGTGGCTTTCCTTCATCACAGACCTTTACCGAAGTAAAAGTTGCAGAGACAGCCCTTGCTCTGGCCGATGGAGCCACGGAGATTGACATCGTTATCCCCGTAGGAAAGTTCCTCAGTGGAGATTATGAAAGCATGTGTGATGAAATTGAGGAAATCAAGTCTATCTGCGGTGACCGTCACTTGAAAGTAATCCTCGAAACTGGTGCATTGAAATCTGTTGATAACATCTGGAAAGCAGCTATCCTTGCTATGTATAGCGGTGCCGACTTCATCAAGACCTCTACAGGCAAGCAAGAACCGGCTGCCACGCCCGAAGCGGCTTACGTGATGTGCCAGGCCATCAAGGCATACTACGAGAAAACAGGTCGCAAAGTAGGATTCAAACCCGCAGGAGGAATTAACAGCGTAAATGATGCACTCGTATATTACACTATCGTAAAAGAAGTACTCGGTACAGAATGGCTCAACAACACGCTCTTCCGTATCGGTACCAGCCGCCTCGCCAATCTCTTGTTGAGTGAGATTATCGGCGAGGAGACTAGATTCTTCTGATTCCTCAAATGAAAAGCATCAAGATTACCGCCCTGCGCCGTGCGTGCTACCCAGATCTGATGGAGCAGTACGAGAACCCCATCGAACATGCCTGTGATGTATGTATGGGGCAGACATTCATTGCTGAAAATGGCGAGAAGCCCGAGGGACTGTGCGACAGTGCATGGGAATCGATACGCCCCTTTGCAGAAGAGTTGGCACATGGAGGAGGTAATTTCTACGATGGTTGGATGAAGAATCCCCACTCAGCCATGATATCATGCAATGATGGCTTCCGACCAGTAAGTTTCTATATAGAAGTGATAGAATAAAGTTATTCGGAGTTTCTTGGTGGCGACCATGTACGTGTATGGTCGCCACCATATGCGCAAGTGGTCGCGACCAGATGCGCGTATGCTCGCCGTCAAGAACATAAATGATAGTTCAATTCAGCCATACCGGCTAAATTGAACTATCATGTTTTATAGATGTACCAAACTGTAAATCAGTACTAATAGGGGTCTACGTCATAGTAGACCATTACCTTCTGCAGCAGCCCTTGCCCAGCAAGTGACTGCTGTATTTCTGTGAGGCATTGGCGTACACGGGCTACACCAAGAGTCGGTTCGGCCTTGAGCATAATCTTACGTATATGTAACGCATGCACACGGGCCACGGCAGGGGCCTCGGGGCCGAGCACGCGGTCGGCAAAGCAGTTGCGCATGGCCGCAGCCATAGCTTCTGCGGCATGGATGACATCTGCCTCGTCGCGTCCTTTTATATATATGTATATCAGACGGCAGAAGGGCGGATAGTGAAAGAGCTGCCGCTCGGCTGCTTGGTCAGCATAAAGTCCTAGGTAGTCGTGTGCCACCACCTGCTGTATCACGGGGAGATCTACCCCTTTGGTTTGCAATATCACCTGCCCTTGCAGTCCACGTCGCCCAGCACGCCCTGCCACTTGGGCCATGAGCTGGAACGAACGCTCGTAGGAACGGAAGTCGGGAAAGTTGAGCATTGTGTCGGCATTTATGATGCCCACAACATGTACGTTGTCAAAGTCGAGCCCTTTGGATATCATCTGTGTGCCGATGAGTACATCGGTTCGCCCCTCCTGGAAGTCCGAGAGAATCTTGTCATATGCATTCTTTGTGCGTGTAGTATCGAGGTCGAGGCGTGCCACGCGAGCCGTGGGGAAGAAGTGCCGTACCTCTTCCTCGATGCGCTCTGTGCCCATACCGCGCTTGCTTAGCGCTTGTGTGCCGCACTTGGGACATTGGATAGGCACATTATATACATTGCCGCAGTAGTGGCACTCCAGTTGGTGCATGTTACGATGATAGGTGAGGCTCACATCGCAGCGGTCACACTTGGGTACCCAGCCGCAGGCCGCACACTCGAGCATCGGTGCATACCCTCGGCGATTCTGGAAGAGGATGACCTGCTTGCCCTCGCCAAGCGCATCGCACATGGCATCGTGGAGTGGGGTCGAAAAGGGACCATACATCCGCTTCTTGCGATACTCCTCCTTGAGGTCCACCACCTCGATACGCGGTAGCTGTACTTGGCTAAAACGCTCGGTCATCTGCACCAGCGCATACTTGCCACACAGCGCATTGTAATAGCTCTCCACTGAGGGCGTAGCCGTGCCCAACAATATCTTTCCCTTATGATAGGCGGCCAACATCACCGCCACGCTGCGTGCATGGTAGCGTGGGGCAGGGTCCTGCTGCTTATAGGTGGTCTCATGCTCCTCGTCTACGATGACCAAGCCGAGGTTCTTGAAGGGGAGGAATACCGATGAGCGCACACCAAGGATGACATCGTAGGGCGTTTCGGAGAGTTGTCGGTACCATATCTCTACCCGCTCGGCATCGGAAAACTTCGAGTGATATACGCCCAATCTATTGCCAAAAGCACGGCGCAAGCGCTCGGTCATCTGCTGCGTAAGTGCTATCTCGGGGAGGAGGAACAGTGCTTGGCGTCCTTTTTCCAACAGCTCTTTGATGAGGTGGATATACACCTCGGTCTTGCCGCTTGAAGTGACGCCGTGGAGCAGACATACATCGTGCGTTGTCCATCTCTCCTTGATTTCATCAAAGGCTCGCTGTTGGTGCTCACTCAAGGGCGATATGGCCATCTCATTGGTCTCAGCACCATCGTACAGTCTTCCTACCTCTACAATATAAGTTTCTATGATGCCTTTAGCGATAAGTCCGTTTAAAACTGCTGCTGCCATGCCACTTTCCTTAAGAAGTATGCTACGGGCAAGTTCTTTCTTAACGATAAAGTCGGGGGCTTCACACCCGGCAAGTTCGATGATTTTGAGCAACAATTGTTGCTGCTTGGCTGCACGGCGGAGCGACTGTAAGGCCTCATTCAGCGCCTCCTCGGAGCGATATGCCTCTGCAATGCGTACATGCACCTCACTCTTAGGCTTGTAACCTTCACGCAAGGTCTCATCAATCGATAGTGCCCCCTTGTCGAGCAATGCCTTGATGTGGCGCATACCACTCTTCAAACCACATTTTGTGAGCAGCTGCTGCACGCGCTGCTTGGGGTTGAGCAAGAGGGCATCGAGCAACTGCTGCTCCTTCTCCTTGAGCGGTGCCTCGGCTACGAACGCAGGATTTGCCTCTACTACCGTCTCACTCTCCATCTTCAGTCCCGAGGGTAATGCTGCCTTATATACGTCACCAATGGAACACATGTAGTAATCGGCAATCCACTGCCATAGCTTCAATTGCATAGGCTGTACGACAGGTTCGACATCGAGCAATTCTATCACCTCTTTTATCTCATAGTCGCCCTGCGGTTCCTCATCATACTTGCGCACTACGATAGCTGTATAGTACCGCTTGGAACCAAACTGAACCACTACCCTACTTCCCAACTGTACTTTTGTATCGCACGAAACCGGTAACCGATAAGTAAAACTACCGGCTAACGGGAGGGGCAATATGACATCAATATAACAAGGCATTACTCAAATGTATACATTACAAAAGTAAGCATAATCTGTAGAAAAATTTTAAAAAGTCTAGAATAATTTATACTCTCATAAAACAATACTCCTTTTTTTACGAGACGGAGAAAAATCCCGACAAAGAAAATTGGGGTTAAATAAATGAAAACATGCAAGTTAAACCGAAAAATAGCCTCTGAGAATCGTTTCTTTTCGTTCGTCCTGCCCTTCGGGTCGAAAAAACGCAAGGATGAGGCGGTAGAAATTGAGATTTTTGGAGAATTGAAGGCTAATATTGTTGATAATTGCGTAACTTTGTAGGTTAGATTTGAAAATTACTTTTAATAGTAAAAACGAGAAGACAATGGAATTTTTCTACGACGTCATTGTGATTGGTGCCGGACACGCGGGATGCGAAGCGGCAGCAGCAGCGGCCAATATGGGTTCGAAGACTTGCCTCATCACGATGGACATGAACAAGATTGGGCAGATGAGTTGCAACCCCGCCATCGGTGGTATTGCCAAGGGACAGATCGTGCGTGAGATTGATGCACTCGGTGGATACACGGGAATCGTTACCGACCGCACGGCCATTCAGTTCCGTATGCTCAATCGCTCGAAAGGTCCCGCCATGTGGAGCCCCCGTGCCCAGTGTGATCGCGAGAAGTTTATCTGGGCTTGGCGCGAGATTCTCGATAACATTCCCAACCTCCGCATCTGGCAAGACACCGTTGACGAACTGCTTGTTGAGAATGGCGAAGTCATCGGTGTGCACACCGTATGGGGCGTGACCTTCCATGCCAAAAGTGTCGTAGTCACCGCAGGTACCTTCCTCAACGGTTTACTCCATGTAGGTCGTGTGCAACTCCCTGGTGGACGCATGGCTGAGCCTGCATCGTACGGACTCACCGAATCCATCGCACGCCACGGTGTCACCGTAGGTCGCATGAAGACGGGTACTCCCGTGCGCATCGATAAACGCAGCGTACACATCGATGAAATGGAGATTCAAGAGGGCGAGAGCGACTTCCATAGCTTTTCTTACATGAGCGAACCGCGTAAGCTGAAACAGCTCTGCTGCTGGACCTGCTATACTAATCCCGAGGTACACCGCATTCTCCGCGATGGATTGGACGAATCGCCCCTTTACAACGGACAAATCCAGAGTATCGGTCCGCGCTACTGTCCCAGTATAGAGACCAAAATCGTCACCTTCCCCGATAAGGAGCAGCACCAGCTCTTCCTCGAGCCTGAGGGTGAAACGACCAATGAACTTTACTTGAATGGCTTCTCCTCATCGCTCCCAATGGAGATACAACTCGAGGCGTTGCGCCAAGTGCCGGCCTTCCGTGACATTGCCGTTTATCGCCCTGGCTATGCCATCGAATACGATTACTTCGACCCCACGCAATTGCGCCACACACTCGAATCAAAGATTCTGAAGGGACTCTTCCTTGCTGGCCAGGTCAACGGCACTACGGGCTACGAAGAAGCCGCAGGCCAAGGTCTCGTTGCGGGTATCAATGCGCACATCGCTTGCCACGGTGGCGAGCCCTTCACGCTGGGCCGCGACGAAGCCTATATTGGCGTACTCATCGATGACCTCGTGACAAAGGGTGTGGACGAACCCTACCGTATGTTTACCTCGCGTGCAGAGTATCGCATCCTGCTCCGTCAAGACGATGCCGATATGCGTCTCACCGAGCGTTCTTATAATCTTGGTTTGGCCTCTAAGGAGCGTTACGATCGCCTATGCAGCAAGCGTGAAAAGGTAGAAGAAATCATCTCCTTTGCCAAGAGTTTTTCTATCAAGCCTGCGCTCATCAACGAGACATTGCAACGCCTTGGCACTACCCCACTCGCTCATGGCTGCAAACTCATCGATCTGCTCGCACGCCCACAAATCACGCTCGACAATATGAGTCGAGAGATACGCGCTTTAGCCACCCTACTCGATGGCATTACCGAGCGCAAGGAGGAGATCGTCGAGGCAGCCGAAATCAAGATAAAGTATCAAGGCTACATCGAACGCGAGCGTATGATTGCCGACAAGATGCAACGCCTCGAAAGTATCAAGATTCGTGGCCGCTTCGACTACAATTCACTGCAATCTCTCTCAACCGAAGCCCGCCAAAAGCTTACCAAAATTGACCCCGAAACTCTCGCTCAAGCAAGCCGCATCCCTGGCGTTTCACCCAGCGATATAAATGTACTTTTAGTGCTTTTAGGCCGATAATGTTTCACGTGGAACAAAACGAATTGAAAGTTGAGAATTGAAAATTAACCCCATCGTCCTACCAACTCCCCCTCTGTTCATAGAGGGGGTGCCCCAAAGGGGCGGGGGCGTTCCAAGCGCAGCGCGGAGAACAAAACACCATGCCACACGACAAAGCAAACTTCAGCAGCAACCGCTATAATCGACGTTCTTTACGCCGTGATTTGCGGACTAATGGAACCTCAGCAGAAGCGGTTCTCTGGGGAAGTTTGCGAGCTAAACAGATAGAAGACATACAGTGGCGACGACAATTTAGTATAGGTCCGTTTATCCTTGATTTCTATGCTCCGCAATTAAAGCTCTGCATAGAACTTGATGGCGAACCACACTACACTCCTGACGGTGCAGACTATGACTTGAAGCGTGAGGAGTGGCTATTCAGGGAGCACGGAATACGAACCATACGATTTGAGAATAACGATATATTTAGGCATAATGAAAGTATTGTTGAGTATATCCGTAAGGTGACAAGAGATATATTAAAAGAACGAGAACATCCTACAAACTGTCCCTCTGTTTATAGAGGGACGAGCGAAGCGGAGGGAGTTCCAAGCGAAGTGCGGAGAAATACATAAAGCTGAGTAAATAAACTACGCGCTTCGCTTGTAACGCCCCCGCCCTACGGGCACCCCCTCTATGAACAGAGGGGGAGTTAGTAAAATGAAAACAGAAAGAATAAAGAAAAATATATACTAAAAACATAAACCTATGAACACCGAACTACTATTAGCAAACCTACGCAGTATTCCAGATTTCCCTATTCCTGGTATACTCTTCCGCGACGTGACTACCCTATTCAAGAGTGCCGAATGCTTGAAAGAATTGGAGGATACACTCTATGAAATGTATAAGGATAAAGGTATCACTAAGGTCGTAGGCATCGAGTCGCGAGGCTTTATCTTGGGTGCAAGTCTGGCCATTCGTTTGGGCGCTGGCTTTGTTTTGGCTCGCAAACCTGGGAAACTTCCGGCCGAAACTATCCAAGAAAGTTACCAAAAAGAGTACGGAACGGACACCATCGAGATACACAAAGATGCCATTTTGGAGAACGATGTAGTGCTCCTCCACGACGATCTTTTAGCCACAGGAGGCACCATGCTTGCGGCTTATAACCTCGTGCAGAAGTTTGCCCCAAAGGCTACTTTTATCAACTTTATCATTGAATTGGTAGACCTCAAGGGACGTGCTATCTTCCCCGAAGGAGTGGATGTGAGTTCGTTGCTTTGTCTCGAAGGAGAGTAATCCATAAGGCTTCTTGTCATTGCCTTTAAGGAGACATTTGCGAGATCTTTCGCTGTGCTCAAGATGACAAATACAAAACCACAATAAGACCATGAAGTTTACCCATTGTTTGCTATCTGCTCTCCTCATATTCCCTACCGCCAATCTCTCTGCACAGCATGATGAAGCGCGTGGGGAATACTTCTACAAGAAGACCTATATACCGAGCGAACTGCCGCGCTTTGAGGAGGCAAAAGCGGAGCTCCCCTCCCCTATCTGGGAAGAGAATCCCGAGTGGGTGGAACTCTATTGGAAGGCGTGGTCGATTGCCTTTTCTAATCTGCAAGCACCCCCTCCAGGTTCTCCCCTTGTAGCCAACTGGATTGACGAGGGCTTGTCGCCACAGATATTCCAATGGGATACGCACTTCATGGCTATGTTTGGCCGTTATGCACACCATGTGTTCCCCTTCATCGAGTCGCACGATAACTTCTACGCCCGACAACACGAGGATGGAATGATATGTCGCGTCATCAACGAGGCCGACGGTGTGGATCATCATTGGGGCTTGGGCGACAACTATGCACGCACTATCAATCCGCCTCTCTTCAGTTGGGCCGAGATGGAGTATTTCCGCTTCTCGGGCGACACGGCACGCTTGAAGCAGATATTGCTTCCTATAGAGAAGTACGTTGCTTGGGTGGAACAGCACCGCAGAGCCGAGGGCACGGAGCACGGGCTCTACTGGTCGAACGGACAGGCCAGCGGCATGGACAACACACCGCGCGACATGGACCGCCCCTCACCCAATGGAGATATACACTCTTCGACAAGTCCGATGGGATGGGTAGATATGTCGTCGCAAATCAAGATGTGCTACGATAACTTGGCCGAGATATGCCGTATCCTCGGCGATAAGAAGAAATCCAAGACATATAGTAAGCGAACCAAAGCGCTGGCCAAGCGCATTAATCGCTATATGTGGAGCGACAGCACGGGTTTGTACCACGATGTGACTCCCGATGGTGAGCAAACTCCGTGGATTACCACCGCCACCTTCTGGCCTATCCTGGCCGACATCGCTTCGCCCAAGCAGGTGAGTCGCATGACCGAAGCGATAGAGGACACTACCCTCTTCTGGCGTCGCCTTCCCCTACCCTCGCTTGCCGCCAACCAGCCCTACTATGACCCTCGTGGCCGCTACTGGCGTGGTGGCGTATGGGCTCCCACCACCTATATGACCGTGAAAGGCCTTGAACGTCGCGGCTACGAAGCATTGGCCGAATGCATCGCACGTAAGAATATGGAGACGGTGTACGAGCTGTATCAGTCCACCGGCACCATCTGGGAACTCTACTCGCCCGACATGAACGTCCCCGCCACCAATGAGACAGGCATCCACCTCGTGAAGCCCAACTTCGTGGGTTGGACAGGACTCATCCCCATCTCCATGTTCATCGAGAACATCATCGGCATCCGTGCCGATGGCAGCACCAACCGCATCGTTTGGCGCACCAACACCACCTCACGCCACGGCATCGAGAATCTCCGCTTCGGGAATGTCACTACTACCCTCATCCGCGAAGGAGATGCAATAATCGCTGAATCCACCGAATCGTATACGCTCATTGTAAATGGTGTGAAATATAAAGTAAATAAAGGATGTAATAGATTATTAATCCATTGATATTTAATAATATAAATACTGTTCTTTTAGAAAATAACATTTACTACTATGAAGACAGAAGAAACATATTATGTTTCTGAGGATAGCGCTGGGGTTGTTTCTATTTGCAACAACTGGAAAGGTACTCATCTTGTTATTTTAACGAAGGATAAGAGGCACGAAACGAACCTTCGTGTTGGAGATGTTGTAACTATTAAAATAAATAGCATGAATAGCTTCTCCGTGATACATCAACCATCAGCAAGCGATGAAGAGATCTTGCCTACTGAGAGTTTAGGATTTGTTATCAAGGCAAAGGAGGAAACGATATGCATACCATTCGTGCAAGGCGAAGGAACTGCCTCATGCTTTGTAATCACGATGCACAAAGGCTCTATGCAACTTAATGCAAGTACAGCCTTAACTGTCCCCAAAGAGATTTATACAGATTACATCCAAACCCAGATATTCCCCAATGATGAAGTCTGCGTAACAATTGCATGTTTGTAACAAAAAAGCCAAGTCTCCCCCACCCTCCCATTTTCACCCCTTTTCTACCGCCCAATCCTTGCGTTTTTTCGACCCGAGGGACGGGACGAGCGAAAAGAAACGATTCTCAGAGGCTGTTTTTCGGTTTAACTTGCTTTGTTTCACTATTTTAACCTCGATTTTCTTTGTCGGGATTTTTCTTCGTCTCGTGAATTATTGCAATCAAGTTGCAAAGTTGGCACCGAAAGCCTTAGAATATTCTAAACTTTTGACCAAAATCGAGGAATGTCGTACCTTTGCAGTGAGTGATGCCAGCACGAAGAGAAGATAACCGCTGGCAAAGAATGAAAAGATAGAAATTATGCAAGAGATACTCAACCTCATCCATGAGATGTCGCCCTACCTGTTGTTAGGTTTCGGCATAGCCGGTGTGATGCACACCTTCGTCCCCACCCGTCTTTATCATCGCTACCTCTCGGGACGCGGGTTCCGTTCGGTGCTCTATGCCGCAGCGCTGGGCGTTCCCCTACCCTTGTGCTCGTGTGGCGTGTTGCCCACTGCCATGTCGCTCCGTCGTGAAGGAGCATCCAAGGGAGCCACCACCTCGTTCCTCATCGCTACTCCGCAGACGGGTGTCGACTCCATCGCTGCCACCTACTCGCTCATGGGCCTCCCATTTGCCATTATTCGCCCCATAGCAGCCCTTGTAACGGCGTTGATGGGCGGTATGCTGGTCAACCTCTTCGATCGCGACAAAGAGGCCGCAGAAGGCTCCGTACAGGCCGAGACTTCTACGGGTACCAATGCTCCCCGACTCACCCTGAAGGAAAAGTTCCTCGGTGCCCTGCGCTATGGCTATGTAGAGATGATGCAGGACATCGGCCGCTGGCTCGTGATAGGACTCCTCGTAGCCGGCATCATCACCGTGGCCGTGCCCGACGGCTTCTTTGCCACCTTTGCCCA
Organism: Bacteroidaceae bacterium; assembly: GCA_045126595.1. GTDB lineage: Bacteria > Bacteroidota > Bacteroidia > Bacteroidales > Bacteroidaceae > UBA1189. The sequence goes on from JBGVOS010000084.1 coordinate 16,709, forward strand.
CCGCCCACTCCTGGGCATGCTGCTCGTGCTGGCCTGCTCCATACCGATGTATCTGTGTGCTACGGGCTCCATACCTATTGCTGTGGCACTGATGCTCAAGGGTATGACTCCCGGCACCGCACTGGTGCTCCTTATGGCGGGTCCTGCGGTCAATGTAGCCTCGGTGCTGGTCATTCGCAAGGTACTGGGCCGACGCACGCTATGGCTCTACCTCGCAGCCATCGTGAGCGGCGCCCTGGCCTTTGCCCTCGGCATCGACTATCTGTTGCCGCGCGAATGGTTTACCGAGAGCCTCACCATACTCCAAGGAGCGTGCCATGGTGAGGGGACATCGTGGTTCAACCTCCTATGCACTATCGTGCTGCTCCTCCTCTTAATCTATGCCCTTATCAGCCGTCTGCGAGGCTCGCAGCGCTGCGGTTGCTCCTCAGGGTGCAGTGACGATGCCTGTGGCTGTTCCGACGACGATACGCCGCACCATTGCTCTTGCGGAGTAGCGTGCCACGAGGAGACTTCGTGCTGCAGTGCCGATGCTGCGCCTCAGGTGCAGACCCTCACTGTCATCGGTATGCGGTGCAATCACTGCCGCGACAATGTCATTCGCGCCATCAGCACCCTACCCGGCACCGAGAACGTAGACGCCGACCTCGCCAGCGGCCTCGTCACCGTGACTGGCCCCATCTCCACCGAAGAGATTATCCGCACCATCGAGTCCCTGGGCTTCGAGGTGAAGAAAGAGGGATAAAAGGTCCTTCGTCAATTTAGGGGCAGCAAATCTTTCATAGTATCGTGTCATTCTGAGCGTTGGCGAAGAATCTCGCAAAGTCTCTTGCTGTATAATTCTCTGTCCCAGTGCGGGATCCTTCACTACGCTCAGGATGACACAGCATGCGGATTCTAGAGGAATGATGTGCTATAACTTACCCCTAAATTGACGAAGAACCGAATAAAAAGGGGATTTTGGCTGAGGTGTCGGTAATTGCTTGTAATGCGCTGTGGTATTGATAAATAAAGACCGACACCCCAGTGTGGGGGTGTCGGTCATGAGAGAAGATAGTTTTCGGTAAATCTACATCATTACCTTTATTTATCCTTCTTACCCGCTTTGGTAGTTACAACGACTACCCCATTGCGACCTCTTGCTCCGTATGACTTGGCTTCTTTAGAACCTGGTTTGAAGATCTCCATGCTGGCAAACTTATCGACATATTCGGCCTCTGATTTCGGTTTCATCTTATTGAACTCTTCAAGGGAAGTCTCTTTGCCGTCAACAATAATGAGGTGTTTGTCAATATCAAACTGGGCAGCTCCGGCTGATGTGTTCGCTTTGGTAGTCACTTGAATCACTCCATTACAGCCCTTATTGCCCCAGATTTTGACGGCAGGGTCGGGCTTGAGTACGGTAATGTTGGCTATCTCTGCGCTGTTTATTTTGGCAAAGTCTTCCTTTGAGGTCTCTTTGTTATCTACAATGATGAGAGGTTCAACAACCTTGGTTACTGATGTTGCTTTAGTCGTCACCATAATCACTCCCTTACTGCCTTTCTCGCCATACGACTTGGCGATTTCATAACCAGGCTCGAAAACATTAACACTGACAATATCTTCCGATTTTATCATAGACAATCCCTCGTGAGTCATTTCTTTGCCGTCTACAATGATGAGCGGCCCTAACATTTTGGAGACTACTATAGGCCCGTTGGCATCTCCTTCAATAGTAAAGGTTTTTCCCGCTTCATCGCCCGTATATATCACGTGATGCTTCTCCACCACACCTTTGCCTTGCTTGTAAGCAATCATATACTTTGAGATGCGCTTCCCTTCGAGCTGCGAACCGTCGAAACGCTCTATCGGCTGCTTGTCGATGATGTACTTGTCTATCGTGTCGTTTGCTACCTTGGCTTGGGTGCCGATGGCTACGGCACAGAGTGCCGTCAATAGGATTGTTGTCATAATTTTGAATGTTTTATTGGGTTTAATTTATTGCTAACATTGAAGTACTTCCTTCCTCAGAATCTTTGTTCATGATATACATCTTGGTGGTGCCGTCGGCAAGGGTGGCGGTCACCAATACGCACTCTTTGATGGGCGATGCCGTTACCGTCTCTACATCCTCCACATTCATCAGTTGCTGCACATATCCGGCAATCTCTACGGTCGTGAAGGCCTCGCTAGGCACCTCCTCTTGTGGTAGCTGTACGTTGAGCACAAGCAGCAGGGCGATAGCAGCAGCCGCACCGCTAATCCAAGCCATACGGCGGATGATAGGTCTTGATTGCTTGGACTTCGTCTGACTCACGATGCGGTCAAACTCCTCGGCTCCTTCCTTGGAGAGCAGCGCTTCGTTAGCGTGCTCCATCCGTATCATCTGAGCTATGGCGCGTTCATCTTCCTCAGCCTCGTTTGCGGCGTAGTATGCCGCGAGCAGAGCCTCCTCAGCCACCGTCGTTTCCGCTTCGAGGTACCTGGCCACAAGCGCCATGCGCGTATCCCTATCCTTTATATCCATCATAACTGACCTTGTATTAGTTCCAACAATTGTTTTCTTGCTTTCGACAGGGTAGACTTGATGCTTGTCTTGGGCTTTCCTGTGCGTGTAGCTATCTCGTCGAGCGAGAGCCCCTCGTCGTTTCTCAGGTGCAGATACTCCCGCTGTGTCGTGG
>JBGVOS010000085.1:0-4303 GCA_045126595.1 Bacteroidaceae bacterium
CGGAGTTGACCTTGGTGTTGAGGTCCTTCATCATCGCTGCATCCTTGTCGGCAGCGCTCTTATTGATGAGGTTCTCAATCGTAGTAGCCAAGCGACGATAGGGCGACCAGAAGGCCTGACCTACACTGATGGGGTTGTCGATAATCTTGGTGATGACAGCATCCCATACCAAGCCGTCGTTGTCATAGAAGATGGCGTTCTTACCCACAGCAAGGTCACCAATCTCACCCACAGTAACAGCAGCAACGATATTGAGTTTACCAGGCTTGGTCGGAGTGACACAGTCGCAATAGATAAGATACATGCCACTGGCAGCAGCCATAGAGTTATGCTTGCCCATATCAGCTACTCGCATACACATACGGCATTCACGCTGGTCAATAAGCAAACGGCCACACTGGAACACGGCACGCACATTCTTGTCCTTGGCATAGAAATCCTGGAAGGTCACGAAGTTGCGCAACAAGCGGTAGAAGTCACGGTAGATGTGGAGGAACTTGTCCACCATATCGATACCCTCGGCAGCTTCTTTGAGCGCAGCATCCTGTGCCACGAGGTCGAGCAATGCCTGTTTCTTATCGTCGGCAAGGAGTTTCTTGATGGCGTCGAGACCCAAGGCCTCCACTTCGGCACCCTTCTTGGCACCCTTCCATGCGTTATATGCAGCAAAAGCAGCACCGATAGCAGCCCAGTCGGCCTCAGTGATTGTTTTGCTCTTAGGCTTCACAATGCCCATGAGGGTGGCAAACTGGCCAGCCCAAGCGGGGTTGATGTCAGCATCAACAGCAAGTTCGGCCTTACCGGTGATACGTGCAATAGGATAAGCGGCAATCTCCTCGGTCTTGCCAGTGAGGTTATCAGCACTAATGGTCTCGATGAGTGCGGTCTGCACGTCGAGTTTCGCCACGCTTTCGGGAGAGAATGAAGCCAACTTGGCACGTACAAAGTAGTCCTTTACCTTAGCGTCAAGAGCATTGTAGGCATCGATAGCTTTGTCGGTCTCGGCACCGTAGGGAGCCTCGACGGCAGCGGCCTGCCATGCAGCATAGTCGGCCAATGCCTGATAGAACTTTTCGATAAGTTCGGCATTCACACCCATCTCTCCGCTACGGTCGGCCACGCCACCAAACGACTTCACGGCAGCCGCGATAACAGCCTTCTCATCGAGGTCGGTAGTAGTCAGTTCAGTAACGACACCATCGCCATTGAATGCCGTCTTAGCAAAGATAGCTGTGCTATCCTTGGTCTCGGCAAGTGAAATCACAGCACCCTCCTTACCGAGGTTAGCCAGGATCTGCTTGGTAGAGTTGTAGAGACGCAAACCATTGGCATCCTCCTGATTGAATTGATCAAGTTCGATACTATCAGCACCTTTGGTCAACATATCGGCATCCTTTATTGCCGCAGTCATCCATTGAGCTGTTGTCACGATGTCGTTCACACGGATACGACCGTCCTTATCCGTATCAATGTACTTGAGACTCTTCTCGTCAATTTCAAGTCCTGTCGAAGGGCATGAGAGGACGGTCCACTTCTTGGGGTCGAGCTCGCCCAAGTGAGCGATATCGGCTCCCGTAGTAATCTTTACGCGTGTAGAACCACCTACATTGTCGTAGTTCCATACATGTTTCTTTGTAACCATAATAGTTTATTTGTTTAGTGTTTAGAGTTTAGTGTTTAGAGTTTAGAGACGTTGATAGCAGAGGAAATATTTCTTCACCTTTTTCTTCAAGAGCGAGAGGTTGAACATATCCGAGGCCTCGGCTATATCACACGTGGTGCCATCATTGTAGAGTATCTCGATATGGTCATCAAAGGGACTGTACATATCCTTCTCCTGCATGGTAGCACAGATCAGATAGGAGGCCTCGCGTTTGCTCACTCCAAGCGAGGTGCATATACGTTCGGTGATGGCCGCCTTATACTCACGGCTGAAAGGTTTCGAAGCAAGCTCCACCTTGAAGAGACGACGGTTTACCAGCCCATTACTGAGCGTTGAGAGCACTTTATCCGGATGTGAAGCCCACACCTTGAGCGCACACCAGATGTCGTTGTCGTCAAGCAAGGTAAATGTGTTGATACACTCCTCGTCACCGAAGAATGTCTCGCGCGTAATATCATTATATAGGAAATAGCGCAGGGCCGGCGACACATACAGCTCCTCCCCTGCCCTTGCCAGCTCCTTGGCCCGGGTAAGCGTACTGATAAGCATCTTCTCGCATACCGTCGAGGTCTTGTGCAGATACACCTGCCAGTACATAAGACGCCGTGCGGTGAGGAAATTCTCTATGGAATAGATACCCTTGGACTCCACCACCAGATGGTCGTCCTTCACGCCCAGCATCTTGATGATGCGTGCCGACCCGATGTTACCCTCGGTGACGCCCGTATAGAAGCTGTCGCGGCGCAGGTAGTCGAGGCGGTCCATATCGAGCTGGCTGCTCACCAGTTGATGAAGGAACCGCTTCTCATACTCATCCTTATAGATACGTATGGCGAGGTCCAGACGACCGCCCAGTTCGCGGTTCATCTTCTCCATCAGGAGCAATGATATCTCCTCGTGGTGCACACCCGGAGCGATGGTGTTCTCCAGTACATGAGAGAACGGCCCGTGTCCAACGTCGTGCAGCAGGATGGCTATCTTCACCGACTCGGCCTCGTGGTCAGTAATCTCCACCCCTTTGCCACGCAACGAGTTGATAGCCTCCGTCATCAGGAAGAAGGCCCCCAGCGAATGCTGGAAACGGGTGTGCTGCGCACCGGGGTACACCATGCACGAGAGTCCCAGCTGCTTGATACGATGAAGGCGCTGCACCATGGGGTGTGTAACCACCTCCATGATGAGTCCCTTGGGAATGTTGATAAACCCGAACACAGGGTCATTGATGATCTTGCCTGCCTGCATGCTTATTATCACAGAATTCCGTACTTCACGAGTTCGGCAGCCATCTCCTCCTGCACCTTGCGGGCCTCCTCACGTGCTACCGCAGCGAAGTTCTCGGTGTTGTCGGCATAGATGATGGCGCGACTTGAGTTGACGAGCAGACCGCAATCCTTGTTGATACCATACTTGCACACCTCGCTGAGCGAACCGCCCTGAGCACCCACACCGGGTACGAGGAGGAAGTGGTTAGGCACAATCTTACGGATGTCCTCGAAGAGCTGTCCGCGGGTAGCACCTACGACGTACATCATGTTCTCGTCGTTGCCCCACTCCTGTGAGCGGCGCAGCACCTTCTCGAAGAGGCGTTCGCCGGTCTCCTTGTCCTCCATAAGCTGGAAGTCGAGCGAGCCCTTGTTTGAGGTGAGCGCGAGCAGTATCACCCACTTGCCTTCGTAGGCGAGGAAGGGTTTTACGCTATCTTCACCCATGTAGGGGGCTACGGTGAGGGCGTGCACATCCTGCTCCTCGAAGAACGAGCGGGCATACATCGATGAGGTGTTACCGATGTCACCGCGCTTGGCATCGGCGATGATGAAGTGGTTGGGATAGTTCTCCTTGAGGTAGGCGATGGTCTTCTCGTAAGCCTCGTAGCCCTTGAGTCCGTCGCACTCGTAGAAGGCGAGGTTGGGCTTGTAGGCCACGCAGTAGTCGGCCGTAGCGTCGATGATGGCCTTGTTGAAGGCAAAGATGGGGTCTTCCTCGCTGAGCAGATGAGCGGGAATCTTCTTCGTGTCGGTGTCGAGGCCTACGCAGAGGAATGACTTGCGTGCCTTGATGTTCTCGATGAGTTGTTGCTTGTTCATAGCTTTAAGAGAGGCCTCCCCAACCCCTCCCAAGGAGGGGCTTTCCGACATCGCGGAAGTAAGAGGACTTTTTTTTAAAAATTAGTTACTATTCAGATATTTATAATTGATTCCGAGTCACCCCTCCTTGGGAGGGGTAGGGGGAGGCTCCCTTTACAACTCGCTCTCCTTGAGTCGCTCGGCATTCTCGGCCACCATGAGCTGGTCTATGCAGTCCTGGATGTCGCCGTTCATGAAGGCAGCGAGGTTATAGATGGTGTAGTTGATGCGGTGGTCGGTGATGCGTCCCTGGGGATAGTTGTAGGTACGTATCTTGGCCGAGCGGTCACCCGTAGACACCATCGTCTTGCGCTTCGAGGCAATGTCGTCGATGTACTTCTGGTGCTCCTTGTCGTAGATGAAGGTACGCAGACGGGCCAAGGCGCGCTCCTTGTTCTTCGGCTGGTCGCGCGTCTCGGTACACTCGATGAGTATCTCCTCCACCTCGCCCGTATTGGGGTTCTTCCAGTTGTAGCGGAGGCGTACACCCGACTCCACCTTGTTCACATTCTGTCCA
>JBGVOS010000086.1:0-46674 GCA_045126595.1 Bacteroidaceae bacterium
CTTCACTACCGTCTTACGACCATTGATGATATATATACCTGCATCAAGTCCCTCAATAGACTTCGCATGCAGTCTTATGGGACGTCCGGTAACATCATAAATCATCAAGACAGGACTGTCGTCCGTGATCTGGTCAATACCGCTACCTTCCGCAACCACAGTCACAGTACAATAGACGGTAAGGTCATCGGTCTCAGCTGAAATAACGGCAGTTCCCTCACTAATAGCCTTCAAAACCTTTCGGCTTATGGTCGCAACCTTGGTGTCCGAAGATTTCCATACAACAGTCTTCTTATCAGCATTCTCTGGAAGTACAGTTGCCGAAAGTGTAACCTTTTGTCCGACTTCGAGCGTGATATCCGTATAGTTCAAAATGATCTCTGTCACAGGCACATATCGCTTATTAACAGTCACCACACAGGTAGCCTGTCGACTACCGGCCTTGGCTGTGATGGTCACCGTACCGGGAACAAGAGCGGTAACTACGCCTGCCTCGACAGTAGCAATAGCTGCATCAGAGGTCTCCCAGGTCACGGTCTTGTCATCGGCATCGGCTGGTGTCACCGTAGCGACGAGCGTCAACTGTTCGCCTTCGGTTACCGATGCGGTCGAGTGGTTCAGCACCAATCCCAGCACCTCCACGTAGCGTTTCTCTACGGTCACCACGCAGGTTGCCTCCTTGCCACCTGCCTTGGCAGTGATAATCGCTTCACCAGGAGCTACGGCGGTCACCACGCCACGCACCACGATAGCCACCGAGGCATCCGAGGTTGTCCACGTCACCGTGGGGTCGGTAGCATAAGTGGGAGCTATGGTAGCCTGCAATGCCAGTGCATCGCCCGCCATCAATGTTGCCGAGCTATGATTGAGTTCGATTTTTTCGACCTCCACGATGGGGAATTTTGCGAGAGCCGCCTTAGGATTGAATGTCTTGGCAGGGCGGATAATCACTGAGTTACCACCATCAAGAGTGCTATAATCATCGATCACCATCTGCTGACTTCCACCCACGTTGATGTAGTGTGCCTCGTCGAAGTAGGCCACATAGGTGGTATCGTAGGCGCCCTCCTTGAAGTATATGGGGTCTACGGGCTCGTCGGTGAGCATGCCCTCCTTGCCCACAAACTTCTTCTCTGCCGCATGGTAGAGGTAGCGTGTGGCGCCCTCGTCGTTCGAGAGGATAGCAAACTGCTGCATCGTATCGTCTCTGTCGGCCTTGATGCCGAGATCTACGTTCGACTTCAGTTCACTGCCTCCCTGTGCGATAGCCCATGAGGCAAGTCCGCGTGTATGGTAAGGCAACGAGATGTAGTAGAGTCTGTCGTTACTCAGCTTAGCGATTGAGGGAAGGGCATCCGAAGCCTTCTCGAATATCGTCACGTCGCTGCGTGTGAGCGTGAAGCGCTGCAGAGCCATACAGGTCATACCACTCATATTGACAAGCAAACCGATGCTCACGGTGGTCTCCTCGGCGAGAGCAAAGCCCACGCTATTGGACATCACCTGTCCCTTGGGAACCATGGCCGTGTAGGCAATGGCTTGATCCAATTCATCAGTAACGGGAAGCGTGTTACCCTTAGCAGCCACAAGGTATGAGCCACCACATTGGCCTACATTCACATTGTCATACATAGCCTCAAAGGTATAGTATCCTGCGGGCAGGGTAATGGTCTGAAACACCTTATGGTCGTTGAGCGCAGCAGCAAAGCCATCCCATTGTGTGGTCACAGTCATACAGTAAGCCTTGGCACGATCCACATGTGCGCCGGTGATGATATTACCATTCGTAACCGTATTCTCAAGGGTCCATCCCGTGATGCCAAAGGTTCGTGTCGAGAGATTGGGGTTGATACACTTACCATTATCAACGAACGACTTCTTATAGTTGGTGAGGTAGGAAGCCGTCACATCGCTGCTGGCAGCCTCATCAAAGTTGAGGCAGAAGACTCCCTTCGACAATCCCCACGCGTCGCCATCGGGGCCGAAGCCTGTGCGACGGCCGTGATAGCCGTTCGATGTGGCATCCTGCACGTCGCCACCGCTTTGGTTGAAGCTATAGTAAAGTTCCAGTCCGTAGTTATTCTCGGCTTTTGCCACATCGGTAATGGGGGCGTTGGCATAGTCACGCAAGCGTGCCTCGGTGAGCGCCCAGCCCCATACACGCAACTCGTCGATGCTGCCCTTGAAGGGAGCCTCATCCGTGCTGATGCTGAAGGTGCTCATGGCAGGTACCGTGCTTGCCGTAGCGTTGTTCTGTGTGGTGACGAGCACACCATCGCGGTAGAACTTCACCGTTCCGCTCGCATAGGTTACGGCATAGTGGTGCCACTCGCCGGGAACGACAAAGTTTGCCGCCGACACCGCACTCTTGCCACCCACGCTGAGCGTCATCTTACCCTCGGCATTGCTCTTGATGACCATTGTCTGGTCTCCCTCACCGATACCGTTGCAGAAGGTAGAGAGCCAAGCGCTGTTCATCCACCAGTCGATGGTGAAGGCACTCTGTCCTGCCTTGATGGGCGATACGCCTTCAGCCGTAGCCACGACGGCATTGTCGTAAGAGAAGTTGAGACCGTTCTTGCTATCGGCATTGGTCACGATGAGCGCACGCTCGCGCTTCAGCTTGTCGTAGCCCTCGGCATTGGTCACGGTGAGCGTCACATCGTACACACCGGGCTTGTCCATCACGAGTGTCTTGTACTGGTCATAGGCAATATAGTTGGCCTTGCCGCTACCGAGGTGCCACTCCCATCGAGTGGGAGCATAGAGCGATTCGTCAGAGAGGTCCACCTCCTCGCCCTTGACCACTACGGCGGGGGCGATGCTGAAGGCCGCCTTGGGAGCCACCTCAAGCACCTCAATCTGCTTGGTCTGACTCTTCTCGCTTCCGTCGGGAGCTATCACGGTGAGGGTCACATTGTACACACCCTTGGCATCATAGGTGGTGGCCACGCTGGGCGATGTGCCCTCCTCGTCATTGGCACCGGGCAGGCTCCAGCGGTAGCTGTATCCCACCTGTGGGCTATCGGCATGGAAGGTGACGCGCTCGCCTGCCGGCACCTTGTCGGCAGTCATCGTGAAGGTAGCCTCCACCACGGGGGCTTCGACTACGGTAATCTCGCGTGTAGCCACGGCACTGCTGCCATCGGCGGCATAGGCCGTAACGTTCACGGTATAGGTGCCTGCTGTGGCAAAGGTCATCGTAGGCGACACGACACCGAGGTTCTCGATGCCAGCGCCCTCGGCACTCCATGCCATGCGGGTAACAGCTGCATTATAGGTGGCGGTGAGGGTCACGGGAACGCCGGCATAGACCGTGCCCGTGGGCTCGTCGATGCTGATGGCGATAGCCTCCTTAGAGGCCGAGAGTCCCAGTGCATCGGTATTTACCGCAACGTAGGACCCCGTCGGGGTTGCATGATGGCCTCCCACGCAGTCGTAGAGCAACACTTTGCCATCCTTGTCGGCGAAGATATCGCCCTTGAGGTATGCGATGAGTCCTTGCGGCACGACGCTACCTGTGAACTCCACATTCATGCAAGCCTTGATTTCGGCCGCCGTGCGTGCCACATTCCAGATACGTATCTCGTCGTACACGGCATCCTGTGCACCATTGGGAGCCGCTGAGCTGCTATGGGCAAACACGAGGTCGCCGAATCCGCCCACACCACTATAGTTGCTCGAGGTGCAAGAGGCTTTGCTCACACCATTGATATAGATTGATGTAGTGTTCTGCTTCACCACGATGGCCACGTGAGCCCATGTGCCCACCGACAGCGTTCCGTTACCGGTGTTGGCGCGGTCACCGTTGGAGGTGTTCCATCCGGCAAAGAAGGCACCGGCACCATCGGCATGGAACATAAAGTTATTCCAGCCCGGGCCAGCGCTCTGATTCCAATATTCAAGAGCTGTAGGCTTAATCCAAAACTCGATGGTGGCATTATCATAACGAGAGGTCATCACGTTGGGGATGGTGAATCCGGCGTTACTATACTTTACACCCACATTTTGTTCGGCTTGCACGAGGGGCACACGTGCCACGACGCTCTCCGACTCGTGACCATCGCCATACACCACGCTCACGGCATACTCACCCATGGTGGGAGCCGTCGCTGGAGTGTAACTGTATGTGCCTGCAGGCTGTGTAGCCACGTGGGTTCCATTGTAATAGATGTTATACTCCATGACACTGTTGGCCGAAGGCATGGGAGCCTGCCAAGAGAGTGTGCCATCGGCATAGGCCACGTTCTGTGGCTTGTAGTATCCGCTACCCTGCACGATGACCGAGATGATGGTCTTTTCACCCTTATTTTGAATGGTGACGCCCTCGCCCACGGCAAAAGGAGTCTCCACGCCCAGCTCATTGAAGCGGTAGTCGATGATCGAAGCACCGTGAATGGTACCCCCACCCTCTGCCCATGAGCGGGTGTCGACAATGAAGAAGTACTTGAGCGGCTGGCTCACGTCGAACTCGGCACTAAGGTCCGTCAGGTCGTAGCCAAACTCCATAGGCTCGGTGTGCAGCTTGCCGTCGGCCCAGCGACCCAGCATAGGAATCTCAGGAGCGGGGTTGCTATTACCATAGTTACCGTCACCAGCATAAGAGAAGTGCACGAAGGGCACGCTCTTCTCGGGTTCCGTCGCGTTGAGGTCGGCACTGATACCGGCACTCAAGGCAATCTCGCTACGGCGGCTATAGTCCATCTCCAGCTTGATGGTGCGCAAGGGACGGTAGTCTTTGCGCACACGATAGATCTCCGGTTGCCAAGCATTCTGGAGAAGCACGCTATTCTTTGTAGGCATAGCCTTGGCGTAGGGACAGTAGACGAAGCCTCCATTTTTCCAATTGCCCCATGAGTTCACGATGATCCATGCGCCCAGCTCATCGGCATCGGGATTGCCGTATACGCCATCGCCGTCGAGGTCAAATTCGATGCGGTCATCGTATCCCACGATGGTGAGGGCGTGGTCTACCTGCGGTCCCCAGTGCATGACATACTGCATGCCTGCCAACCCATTCTTCACGTTGTTACTGGTGCTGGGGATGGCCGATGTCTCACACGCCGATGCCACACCGATACCGCAGATACCTCCGGCCTGGAACGAGTCGTCGCCATTGTGGTTCCACAGCCAGTTCTTCACGGCTTCGCGACCCTCTTCGGTAGCTACGCTTATGGGGAAGTTCGAGGGTTTGAGCATACGGTTGTGCATCGCCTCGTACCACTTGTCGTAACCCTGCATCCAACCAAAGTCTTCATTTGATTCCTCCTGGTAGCCAAAGAGCGACGAGTAGGTCTGTCCGCCATAGGTAGCAGCCGAGGGCACGCCCACCTTGGTCACAAACGCATCCTTACCCTGGTCGGTAGGCGACGAGGGCGAGTTGGTGTGCAGCCACACAAAGTGTGAGGGGTAATAGTTGTGAGGGTCCGAACCATCGAGATTGCGATAGGCCGCCAGCTCGTAGCTGAACATATAGCTGATGCGCGACGCCGAGCCACACGAGCCACCATCTTGGTTAAAGACGGGCGGGAAGTGGCGGTTCAGTCCATTGTGTACATGGTCGGGGCGTTGACTCGTACTACGCTCGCGCGATAAAGCCTTAGTCTCGGGTGGAGCCATAAGCGACCAATCTGGATTCATCACCTCCGAATAATCGGGATATTTTATGCGATCGACTTCAAGGGTCTGTGCCTGCATGGTCAGCGACGCGCTACCAAGAAGCAGACTGGCGACAAAGCCAGTAAATAAAGACTTTTTCATGATTGTATAGTTTGTTGTTGGTAATGTCAATTATAAGGTTATTTAAAAACGTCAGCTAGGTTGCAAATGTACACATTATTCCTGAAACTGCTGTCATTCCCTCGTTGTTTTTTGCTTTATTATTCCTGCCATTCTTTTCCTAATAGAGATAAAAATAGCAAGAAGAATGTCACCACTTTTTCCTAAGGGAAAAATCGTTAACAATTTACGCTTAAGTCACAATCCACACCTATTCTTTACGTATCCTCGCTAGACGTATCACTTCATCGGCAATAACCTCTGCAGAATGATGGAAAGCCAGAGTGAGGATATTCTTGCTCAACTGAGTCAATCGCGTATCGTCCTTGACGGCATCGAGTGCAAGGGAGATCAACGCATTCGTAACATCGGCATCCTTGACATAAAGAGCAGCATCCTTATCAACGAGGGCGAGAGCATTCTTCGTCTGGTGGTCTTCCGACACATTAGGCGAGGGTACGAGAATGACAGCCTTTCCCAATAGGCAGAACTCGGATATGCTACCTGCCCCTGCACGAGAAATGACGAGATCAGCTGCAGCGTAGGCGGCATCCATACTGCTAATGAAGTCACATATGTAAACATTCTCCAACTCTTGTCCGCGGAGTTGCGCGGTGATGTCTTCATAGTAATATTTGCCAGTCTGCCAAATGAACTGCACACCACTCTCCTTCAAAGTATCCCATGCAGCGAGCATGCTTTCATTAAGAGTTCGTGCACCAAGGCTACCACCAACGAGAAGGATTGTTTTCTTCTTGGGGTCAAGTCCGAAGGTGAGCACTGCTTCGTCATGATTAATCGTAACATCAAGAAGGTTCTGACGTACAGGATTACCCGTAAGTTTGATCTTTTCTTTGGGGAAGAAGCGCTCCATACCCTCATAGGCCACACAGATACACGAGGCCTGACGGGCGAGCAGTTTGTTGGTAACACCAGCATAGGAATTTTGCTCCTGCAGCAAGGTTGGGATACCCATCGAAGCAGCCTCCTTCAAGGTGGGACCGCTAGCATAGCCACCCACACCCACAGCCACATGGGGTTGAAAGTCACGGATGATGCGACGCGCCATGCGACGACTCTTCATCAAGCGCCACAGCACAACAATATTCCTCAACAGGTGTTTGCGGTCGAAGCCACTCACGGGCAGACCGATTATCTTGTATCCTGCAGCGGGTACACGTTGCATCTCCATGCGATTTTCTGCACCTACAAAAAGAATCTCAGTATCGGGACACTTGGCCTTCACTGCGTTGGCTATGGACAGGGCAGGGAAAATGTGGCCGCCAGTGCCACCGCCACTTACAATAAGTCGGATAGGAGAGTTATTCATAATAGTCTTCGTTTTAGTGTTTTCATTTTTCGGCAATCATTACTGTTCACGCAATATTTCCGGAATATCAGCCTCAGCTGTCTGCTCGGCAGCCAGCTGGACGTCACGTTCCATCTTCTCGGTATAATAGCTTACGCTGAGGATCATGCCTATGTAGCCGCAGTTGATAATGGTAGATGTGCCGCCTCGGCTGATGAGCGGCAACGGCTGACCTGTGACGGGGAAAAGACCTACAGCCACCATCATGTTGAGCATGGCTTGCGCCACGAGCATCAGTGCACAACCCATAACGAGAAAGGCCGGGAAGTAGCCCCTGCACCGTCGTGCTATTTTGGCCGCACGCACAAGCAGGATGATGTAGAGCAGCACCACGAAGGCCCCGCCCACTAGGCCCAATTCTTCGATGATGATGGCGAAGATGAAGTCTGAATAGGCCTGAGGCAAATAGTCTCGCTCCACCGAGTTACCAGGACCTCGACCGATGATATTGCTTGACGCAATGGCCATCGTGGCATGCGTTTCCTGGAAGTTCTTATCGGTAATCCTGAACTGGGCGGCAGGCACGGCATCGGAATCACCGAAGCGCTGTATACGACCTTGCCACGTGGTCAGTCGGTCGAGTCCGGAAATGCCCTTCAACGTCTTGGAGGGCACAAAAAGCAGCACACTAAGGAACAGCGCACCCACTGCGCCCAACACCAACACCAACTTGCCCAACTGTTTCTTCGGAACACGTCCCACATACATCATAAGGAAGACTACGCCGAAGAGCAGCACAGCGGTGGAGAGATTCTCTGGCGCAATGAGCGCACAGACAATACCCGTCATCCACAGTATCCACTTCATCGCATCGGGGCTAGCACCCTCATCAGATTGGGTGCGAGAAAGCAGAAAGGCCGTACCCATAACCACACCTACCTTGGCAAATTCGGAAGGTTGGATAGTGATGAATCCGAGATCAATCCAACGGGCAGCATCGTTAACATCAGAGCCCTTGAACATTACCCACAACAGCATGCCTATCGATGCCGGCACCAACGCAAAAGGTACAGCCTTGTAGAAGCGGTAGGGCACGAGATGAAAGCCATAGACAACAATGAAGCCTAATAGTAGGTTGACACTGTGCTGGCGTATGGGCCACCAATAGTCGCTCTTACCATACGTGAGCATACTTGCTGCACTGAACACCTCTACTACAGAGATGAGCAACAGAATCATAAACACTACCCAAACGACCTTGTCGCCGCGAAATACCCGATTGAGAAATTCCATATGCTTGAATCGATGATTTACCTTATGAATAACCGTGTGCGAAGGTACAAAAATAATTGACAATGACCAACGGGGTACGAAGTATTTATACAACATTGTTTAATTACCCCGATAAAGAGAGATAATAGGGCCATCGACTTCGCATAATCAAAAATTTGCACTACCTTTACACTCTGTTTTGATAACATCACAAAAAGGACACTAAGATTATGGATATAGATGCAATCAAGTCAGTCTATTTCGTCGGTGCCGGCGGCATCGGCATGAGCGCATTGGCGCGCTACTTCCTCTCCTTGGGCAAGACAGTGGCTGGATATGACCGCACGGCGAGCGAGCTTACCGAACGCCTCAATACCGAAGGGGCTTCCATACACTACGAAGATAACACAGCACTCATCCCTGAGAGTTGCCGCGACAAAGGGCACACACTGGTGATATACACCCCAGCCGTACCTCAGGAGCACAGCGAGCTCACCTGGCTACGTGAACAGGGCTTCGAGATTCAGAAGCGCGCACAGGTGTTAGGCACTATTACCCGCAGCCGAAGAGGACTGTGCGTAGCAGGCACACATGGCAAGACGACCACCTCATCGATGGCTGCACACCTCATATACAACTCGCATGTAGGCACCACTGCATTCCTCGGGGGCATATCACAAAACTACGGAACAAACCTGCTACTCTCATCCAAGAGTGACTACGTGGTCATCGAGGCCGACGAGTATGACCGCTCGTTCCATCAGCTGCGCCCCTATATGACGGTAATTACCTCGACCGATCCAGACCATCTTGACATCTATGGCACACCCGAAGCCTATTGGGAGAGTTTCGAGAAGTACACTTCGCTCATTCAGCCGAGTGGAGCGCTCATCATCCACGAAGGGCTGGAGATTACGCCGCGTATACAGGAAGGCGTACGCATATACACCTACTCACGCCATAGCGGCGACTACCACGCCGAGAATATCCGCATCGGTGGAGGCGAAATTGTGTTCGACTATATACATCCCAAGGGTATTGTCAAGGACATCAAATTGGGTGTTCCCTTGAGTGTGAACATAGACAATGGCATTGCGGCGATGGCAATGGCCCAGCTTGCGGGAGTCACCGACGAGGAACTGCGAGAGGGCATGGCAAGCTTCCGCGGTGTGGAGCGCCGATTCGATTTCAAGCTCAAGACTGACACGAAGGTATACCTAAGCGACTATGCCCACCATCCTGCCGAAATACGCCAAAGCGCACGTTCCATCCGCGAGCTCTACGAGGGACGCAAGGTAACAGTCATATTCCAACCGCACCTCTATTCACGCACGCAAGACTTCTACCGCGAGTTTGCCGAGAGTCTCTCACTCTTCGACGAGGTCATCCTCACCGACATTTACCCCGCACGTGAAATGCCCATCCCCGGTGTTACCAGCGCACTCATCTACAACAACCTCGCTCCGCAGGTAAAGAAGATGATGATAACCCGAGATGAAGTTCCTGCCATTATAGAGGCCAAGAAGGATGAGATAGAGATACTCGTAACCTTAGGAGCCGGAGACATAGAGAATTTTGCCGGCAAGATCACCGAAATACTAAAACAATAAGCGCGAAAGAGAAGCCAAGATGATGAAGAAGATATTATCCACCATCGTACTCATCCTACTGACAGGATACGTCGCATTTGCCACAATAGCCCTCACCGGCAAGCCCAAGGTACAAGTATGCCAAGGCATACGGTTGGAGATACGCGACAGCATAGAGACCGGCTACATGACCACAAGCGATATCGTAGCACTGCTTGAAAAGAAGGGCCTCGACCCCACAGGCCAGCTGCTCGACGAGGTGAGCCTGCGCACTATGGAGGAAGCTTTGGAAGCATCGCCTCTCATACGCTCAAGCGAATGTCACAAAACAATCAGCGGACACATTGCAGTAGAGGTCGAGTGTCGTCGCCCTATCCTGCACATCATAACCGACAGAGGCGAAAGCTACTATCTCGATGAAGAAGGCGAGATCATAGACCACATCGCCAAAGCGGTATATCTACCCATAGCTACAGGACATATCACCCGCAAATTTGCACAGCAAGAGTTGCTCGCACTGGCACAGTACCTCCAGAGCGACGAACTGTGGAACGCACAAGTAGAACAAATACATGTGACTCAACGCGGAGATATTGAGTTGACACCTCGCGTGGGTGATCACACAATCCTGTTGGGCCGCCCAGGAAACTATGAACACAAGTTCGACAAACTGCGAGCCTTCTACAAAAAGGGACTTAACGAAGTAGGTTGGAATCGCTACTCATACATCAATATCGACCACACCGACCAGGTGGTAGCCACCAAACGATAACACACCAAGAACACCTCCTATGACTACACAGAAGATACTCTTCGTCTGCCTCGGCAACATCTGCCGCTCATGCACGGCTGAAGAGGTTATGCGCACCATACTGCGCCGTGAAGGATTGGACAAACAGGTAGAAGTGGACTCGGCCGGACTCATCAGCTACCATCAGGGCGAGGAGGCCGATCCGCGCATGCGTGCTCATGCCGCACGCCGAGGATACCATATCACCCATCTGTCACGTCCAGTGCGGATGACTGACTTTGAAGAATTCGATCTCATCATCGGCATGGACGACAGCAACATCGCCCGCCTACACAATCTCGCGCCCAGCCTTGAGGCCGAGGAGAAAATACACCGCATGACGGAGTACTGCACCCATATCGTGGCCGACCACGTGCCCGACCCCTATTATGGCGGATCACAAGGCTTTGAGAACGTCATCGACATCCTCGAAGATGCCTGCGAGGGATTACTTGCCAAGCTTGAATAAATCATTAAGAATCAGCAAAATACAAACAATAAAAAACGGGTATACCCTCGAAGAAAAATGGGTAAACCCGTTTTGGGAATCGGGTAAACCCGATTTTCTTATTGGGTAAGCCCGATTTCGGCATCAGGCAAGCTTTTGCCGCGTAAATTGTAAAGCACTGAAAATCTAGAGGACGACTACACATACGTAATCGGCCTCTTGACAATTCTACTTATCGATATAATATAAGGAATACAGCTATCTCAACTTGAAGTAATAGGTAATGGTACCTGTCTGATTATCTACCGCATCGGTCCGATTAAACACCGCGCGCTTCGCAGCATCCTCGGCCGCCTTGCGCAACTCGGGGTTCACCGTATTAGTGCGGCGGTTGATGCTCGTAGCAATCACCTTTCCATCGGGATTCACGGTGATGTTCACTACTACGCGGCCCTCGTCCTGCACGGTGTTGACCGGTCGGGGAAGTCCGTCGCCCGAGAGGCTACGCCCATTGAGGTCAAAAGTTCCCTGCACGCCGATACCTACAGCCTTCTCAGCTGCCGACACACCCGACTCAGCACCTTGAGTGCCCTCTTCGGTCTGTTCTTCGGCATTGCCCTTGCTGCCCATCTCGAAGCCCTTTCCAAAGGCACTGGCCATCTGCTGTGCAGCACGCTCGGCAGCGAGGCGCTCAGCTTCAGCACGCTTCTGAGCCTCTATCTCCTCGGCTGAAGGCATATCAATCGTAGGCTCATCGGGCTGGGTCACAAGAGGCTCGTTCACTTGTGGCTGGGGCTGGGTGAGCGGTGCATTGTTCACGTTAGGTACATCGCTCTTTACCGACGAGACCTCGGTAAACTGATACGATTCGGTGAAGCCCATCGCCTTGGCCACATTGCCCAAAGTCACGGGAATACCGCTCTCCTCTTCTTGCGCAGGCACACTCAACCTGAGTGCCACAAGCAACAGCACCACAAGAGCATGCACCGCAAGGGTAGCGACTACACCGGATATTTGATTCTTATCTACTTTCAACGCTTACTCTTTTTATCAGGACGACGCGTAGCGAGCACCATCTTGAACTGGTTCTCGTTGGCGATATTCAATACATTCACTATTTCGCGGTAAGGCACACGTTCGTCAGCATAGAGTGCCACATACATCTCCGGTTCCTTGGCAGCGCAATCCTGTAGGAATGCCGTCAATTCTTCGGGAAGGATAGGCATCTCGTCTTCATTGCCGAAGGCAGTATAGTAGTTGAGATCCTTGTCGATGATTACGCGCGTCAAAGGTTTGGCAGAAGTCTGCTGCTTACCCTGTGGAAGAAGCACCTTAATGGCGTTGGGCGTCACCATGGTAGAGGTAATCATGAAGAATATCAGCAAAAGGAACACGAGGTCCGTCATCGATGACATGCTGAAAGTGGGCGATATCTTATTTCTTCGTTTCAGGCTCACGGGAATTCAGATTGAAAATTGTTCTTTAATTTTTCAGGTCCATGAACGAGAGCGTCTGGGCCTCCAACACATTGGCCACATCGTTTACGCGCGACACCAGATAGTTGTAGGCAAACATAGCCACAATACCTACAACAAGACCACCTACAGTAGTCACCATCGCCTCGTAGATTCCGCTCGAAAGCAGGGTTATGTCGATATTGTTTCCTGCATTGGCCATCTCCCAAAAGGCACGTACCATACCGAGCACAGTACCCAAGAAACCAATCATCGGGGCACCCGAAGAGATGGTAGCCATCACCGGAAGGCCCTTCTCCAACTTTGCAATCTCAAGATTACCGGCATTTTCCAACGTAGCCTGCACCTCAGCAGCAGGGCGATCGATACGTTCGAGACCCTTCTCAATCATGTTGGCTGCAGGAGTATTGGTAATACGGCAATAGTTGATAGCCGACTTCAGTTCATCGGTCTTCACGTAATCGTGTATGCGGTCCATGAATACGGGATCCACCTTAGAAGCCTTGCGTATAGCCATCAAGCGTTCCACGAAAATATACACACAGAGTACCGAGAGCAGAGCAAGGACAATCATTATCCAACCGCCTTTAACGGCCATATTCCACAAGTTCATCTCGGTTGCCGCCTCAACCACTTCGGTGAGAACGGGATTCTCGGCCACTTCAGTCACGGCCTGCTGCATTTGTGCTTGTAAAAACAACATCTTCTGAATTTATTATTAGACTAACTACAATATATTTTATACTTACTACTTATCCGACTCTACTTAATCTATCTATATTTATCTTCTCAGACATTCCTTGTACCTGCGGATAGTCTCTTCAATACCCAAATACAAGGCATCGCAGATAAGCGCATGACCAATAGACACCTCATCGAGATGGGGTACCTGTTCTGCAAAATAGGCCAGATTCTCCAGACTGAGGTCATGTCCCGCATTGAGACCAAGACCATTCATTCGAGCGGCCTTGGCAGCCATGACATAAGGAGCAATAGCAGCCTCACGGTCTTTCGTATAGTTGGCAGCATAGGGCTCGGTATAGAGTTCCACACGATCAGCACCTGCCTTGGCGGCATACTCCACCATCGTCACATCGGGATCGACAAACACCGAAGTGCGGATGCCCGCCTCCTTGAACATAGCCACCACTTCAGAAAGAAATTCCTGATGGGCCACGGTATCCCATCCATGATTGGAAGTAATCTGATCTGGAGCATCAGGCACAAGGGTCACCTGGGCCGGCTTCACCTGCAATACCAGTTCAATGAACTCATTGCTAGGATACCCTTCGATGTTGAATTCGGTATGCAACAAGGGACGCAATGCCAACACATCGGCACGCCGTATGTGACGTTCGTCAGGACGTGGATGCACAGTGATGCCCTCACTGCCCATCTCCTCACAATCGAGCGCAAAACGACACACATCGGGATTATTGCCACCACGTGCATTACGCAACGTAGCCACCTTATTTATATTTACGCTTAGTTTCGTCATACAAAACAAAAAAAGTATTACCTTTGCGATGAATTATGCGATTCATGCAAATTCGCCACAAAGGTAACACATTTAATTGACAATTTGGTCATTCATAATTCATAAATCATAAAATCAGAAATAAAAAATATGCGCTTCGCTCTATTCGGGAACACCTATGAGATCTGCAAATCGGTACACGCCGAGCAACTGCTCGCCATCCTTTCAAGGCATGGCGACGAGGTATATGTAGACCGCGACTTTCACCGCTTTCTCTGCGAGGCACAGTCCTTCGCTTTCGAGCCTGCCGGCATCATCGACAACCTCGACAGCCTCAACATAGACATGGCCATCAGCCTCGGAGGCGACGGCACATTCCTTAAGGCTGCTCGCTTTATAGGCGCTACAGGCATCCCCATCGTCGGTATCAATACTGGCCGATTAGGATTTCTTGCCGATGTTTCGGCCGATGAAATGGAGAACTTTTTCACCCAGCTCCATGACGGGCACTACACCGTACGCGAGCGCCACCTACTCGAACTTGTCACTAGCGACAACACAGAACAGCCAAGCTATGCTCTCAACGAAATCACCGTATCCAAACACGACAGCTCATCGATGATAGCCGTACACACTACCGTCGGCGGAGAACATCTGGCAACATACATGGGTGACGGGCTCATTATCGCTACTCCTACAGGCTCGACTGCCTATTCGCTCAGTGCCGGAGGCCCCATCATCTATCCACAGGCCGACGTCTTCGTACTGACCGCCGTAGCGCCTCATAGTCTGAACGTGCGCCCCATAGTTATCGCTGACAACAAAGCCATCGAGCTACACATTGAGAGCCGCAGCGGCAGTTTCCTTGTCGCAGTCGACGGTATCAGCCGCAGCTATCCCGAGCACACCACCCTCACACTGCGCAAGGCAGAACACACTATCCGCGTGGTAAAGAAAGAAGGCAATACTTTCTTTCACACCCTACAGAAAAAGATGATGTGGGGAACAGACCCACGACAATAAAGCCGATCCCAATAATAAGAAGTAAGGACTACAAACAAAAGAAAGCGGGCGACCAAGTCGTCCGCTTTCTTTTGTTTTACACGAGGATCTTTCGCTTTAGCGAGCATAGCTCACAGCACGTGTCTCACGAATCACCGTAATCTTCACCTGACCGGGATAGGTCATTTCGTCCTGAATCTTCTTGGCAATGTCGGCAGAGAGCGTCTCGGTGGTCTTGTCGTCAATCTTGTCGGCGCCAACGATTACGCGGAGTTCACGGCCGGCCTGGATGGCATAGGTCTTCACTACACCGGGATATGACATGGCCAATTGCTCAAGGTCGTTGAGACGCTTCATGTACGCCTCTACGATTTCACGGCGGGCACCGGGACGTGCTCCTGAGATGGCATCACACACCTGCACGATGGGGGCAAGCAAGGTCTCCATCTCTACCTCGTCGTGGTGAGCACCGATGGCATTGCAGATATCGGGCTTTTCCTTGTACTTCTCGGCCAGTTTCATGCCATAGAGTGCGTGGGGCAGTTCATTCTCCTCATCGGGTACCTTACCTATATCATGCAACAGACCTGCGCGCTTAGCTTTCTTGGGGTTAAGGCCCAGTTCTGAGGCCATCACGGCGCAAAGGTTGGCTGTTTCACGAGCATGTTGCAAGAGGTTCTGACCATACGATGAACGATACTTCATCTTACCTACGATACGGATGAGGTCGGGGTGCAGACCGTGTATGCCAAGGTCAATAGTGGTGCGCTTACCAGTCTCGATAATCTCCTCTTCCACTTGCTTCTTCACTTTGGCTACCACCTCTTCGATGCGTGCGGGGTGGATACGTCCGTCGGTTACCAACTGGTGGAGTGCCAAGCGGGCAATCTCGCGACGTACGGGGTCGAAGGCCGAGATAACAATGGCCTCGGGAGTGTCATCAACTACGATTTCAACGCCTGTGGCGGCTTCAAGGGCACGGATGTTGCGACCTTCACGGCCGATGATACGTCCCTTCAATTCGTCGGAGTCGATATGAAATACGGTTACCGAGTTCTCGATAGCTGTTTCTGTAGCAACGCGCTGGATAGACTGGATGACGATGCGCTTAGCTTCCTTGTTGGCGGTCATCTTGGCGTCGTCCATAATCTCATTGATGTATGAGGCAGCTTGTGTCTTTGCCTCCTCCTTGAGCGACTCCACGAGTTGTTCTCGCGCTTCGTCAGCCGAGAGTCCGCTGATAGATTCGAGGCGTTCACGTTCCTGTGCCTGCAACGTGTCAAGCTCGGCCTGCTTGTTGCTTACAATCTGTAACTGGTTGTCAAGGTTAGCCTTGATGGCATCAAGCTCGTTGCGACGGCGCTGATTTTCGCTCTGCTGCTGGTTGAGCTGCAACTCGCGTTGCTTGATGCGGCTCTCGGCCTGTTGCAACTTCTGGCTACGGGCTGCTACCTCCTTCTCCAACTCTGCTTTTTTGTTAAGGAACTTCTCCTTCACTTCGAGGAGTTTATTTTTCTTCATTACTTCGCCTTGTGCCTCAGCCTCTTGAATCATACGCTTGGCTTTTGAACGGGCACCGGAAAAGGCGATAAGATAGGTGAGCGCAGCGCCTATAGCAAGACCTGCAGCTCCGACAATTACCGGTATTAACGTTGTTGTCATGGTTGGTTACTTAGTTTTTATTTATAAAAATAGCACTACCTCAAAACGCAAAGTACAATTGTGCTTTGACGCTTCAGTAGTGCGTGGTTATACTTTATATATAAGTCAAGCGTTCTCTTCGTTATCGGCAAGAAATTCGTCAAGCTTGCTGTTGAGCTCCTCGAACTTCTCCAGGAAGGGGCGGGTGTCGGTACGCATTCGTTCCTGCTGATAGAGCACTCCTATATGGAGGACTACCATGGCGAGATACTTCTCGGTAGTCTGCCCCGGGAAATGTTCCCGATAAACGTTCAACTTATCATCAATGTGCTTTATCGCCTTGCGTATGGCCTCCTCCTCTTTGGGGTCAATCCGCAGGAAGAAGGTCATCCCGGCAATAGTCACCTTTATTCTCAGTTGGTCGGTCGGTGTCATAGCATGTCGTCTTTTTGCTCTGAGGCATTGAGTAGTGCTATGCACTTGTCCACTTCACGCACTAACTTAGACAATCTTCGCTGTGTGTCTCCTATCTCGGAGTCGTTCACGCTGATTATCTTGGCCAGTTTGAGGCTTGAATAGGATGCGGTAAGCTCGGCGTATTGTTCACGTACTTTGTCCAACTCAACGGATTGGAGGGTCAGCTGTTCGCGCAATGTGGCATTCTCGGCCGAAAGTTGCTCATAGGCTTCCATCAATCTGTTCAGTTTCGACTCAAAGTTTCCGATTACAAATTCATCTACTTCCGTCATCTTAACCAAACTTCGTTACAAATGTAGTCTTTTTTTTGTAATTGTGGAATTGTTTGAACGAAAAAACAACGCCAGATGTCGAAAAAGAGCGTTTTTCCTTACATTTCCAAACCGAATCCTAAGGTCGGAGGCTAAATCATCCCCAAATCCTTGAACATGGTCTGATAATAGGCCGCCTTCTTCTCCAAGGCCAAAGGATAGGCTCGCGAGGTAGAGGGCATGCGGTAGAATTGTAACGCACGATTGCCTACCGCGAGTGGCTTGTATTCGCCAATCTTGGGCTTTTCGGTCTTGTAACGCGACACAATCTCATCGGTCGCCTTTTCGCCTGTTGTGACGATTGCCCGGCACAAGGGCATTTGGTTCAACAGGACCTCGATGTCAGTGGGACGGATAATCTCAAGAAAGTTGTCCGAAGCATTGTCGCGCAGGCGGCAGACAGCCTCGGCAGTATCATAAAGGGCAATACCTGTCTCTTCGGCAAACCGTTCGATTTCTTCTTGACGAAAACATTTTTTCGCACTGTCGACAAAGAAATATCGGTCTGCAAAGAATATCATCCCCATGATGCGCCACATGTCGTTCTGGAAGTTCGGATAAAAGAAATCCATACTCCAACGCTTCTGTTGGGGCGGAAAACTGCCGAGCATCAGCACCTTGGCTCCGCGTGGCAGGAAGGGCTTCAGCGGATGCTCCTCAAAGGTGGGCATAGACGACGGTTACTGATCCTTCTTCTTGGGTTCCTTCTTGGCCAAACGGATTACGTTGAACACGAAATCGGTCATCCACTTGCCGGAGTAACCGAGCACATGTTGCAGTTGGCGTACCTCGCCTACAGCCTTGAACATCGAAGCGTCCTTCCAGTTGTTCTTGGTAAGAATATTGTTAATAGCCACATCTGTCTGTGCATAGAGCATCTTCTTGAAGGGAATACGCATAGTAACCTTCATCTCGTTGCTCACAGCCATCATGAGACTTTCGTTGAAGCGCTGGAACTGGAAGAAATAGCTGTTCACCATGTTCACATTGCGGCAATTCTTCTTGATGGAAGCGTCAATCTCCTTGAAGAACGCCTCGTCGAGGCCATAGGCCTGCATGAGCATCTTTTTGCAACGCGACTTTTCGGCCACACCCAGCTTGTTGTTTTGTGTCGCCACCTTCAAGGTGCGCTTGAACATGGCCAAATCAGGCAGCATGTTGATGTTGCTGATACCCAGATTGCCAGCCATCACAGCTTGATAATATACACGGATGAGGGTCATGAAATCCTCGATTCCACCGACTTTACCCTCTTCGCCTGTCGTTTTCTTACGAAATAAATTTCCTAAAAATCCCATAGTCTTATAATTTTGGCGCAAAAGTACACAAAAGTTTAGAGTCAGACAAAACTTCAAGGATATTATTGCGTTTAAAGGCTATAACTGACCGCATTGAAAGGGAATGAAAATCGGGTTTACCCGTTTCTTTTATCGGGTTTACCTGTTTTTCGAATCGGGTAAACCCGATAATTCTCGAAGGCATACCCGATTCAAAGCACCCTTATACTGACCACGACCATTTCCTTTTGATGCAAAAACAAACAGGGAAATACGCAGTATTTGGAAAATATACACTATCTTTGCAAAATAAATAGTAGATTAGTAACATACAGCGACTATATGATGAAAAGAATTAAGCTCTTATTGTTGGCCGGTCTGGTTGCCATAACTTCTTGCACATCGTACAAGAAAGTGCCCTATTTGCAAAACAGTGCCGAGATAGACACTGCAGTCTATTCGGCGCTCTATGATGCACGGATTCAGCCCAAAGACCTGTTGACAATTACCGTCAACTGCAAGGACGTCAATGCGGCCATACCATTCAACCTAGTCGTCCAATCACAGCAAGCAGCCCAGCTGTCATCTCGCAACATTACGACTCAGCCCACCCTGCAGACCTATCTAGTAGGCAATGATGGCGGCATAGACTTCCCCACACTTGGGCATATCATCATAGGAGGCATGACGAAAGTGGAAGTGGAAGATTACATCCGGGAGAACATCAAGCATCATTTCACCTCAGAGGAGCCGATTGTCACCGTGCGTATGGTCAACTACAAGATTTCGGTATTAGGAGAAGTTGTCCGTCCCAACACATATACCATCTCCAACGAGAAGGTGAATGTTTTCGAAGCACTGGCATTGGCCGGCGACCTAACCATCTATGGCAAGCGCGACGGGGTAAAACTCATCAGAGAGAATGCCGACGGTACAAAAAAGATTGTCCCGCTCAATCTGAATGACGCCAACATCATTTACTCTCCCTATTACCAACTGCAGCAGAACGACATCCTGTATGTAGAACCCAACAAGACCAAGTCACGCAACTCGGACATCGGCTCGAGCACCTCGTTGTGGATATCATCCGTATCCATCATGATTTCTATCGTCAACCTATTAGCCAATCTTCTCAATTAAGAACATACGCATATGAATAACGACATATATACACCCAACACATTGGAAGGAGAAGGCGGATTCGACCTCAAGTCCGTCCTGGTAAAACTACTGATTAACTGGAAGTGGATCTTAGCCTCCATCATCGTATGCCTATGCTGTGCAAAAGTATACCTGCAGAAGCAGCCCTCTGTATACCGCATACAAGCCACCATCATGATCAACGATGAACAGAAAGGCTCGTTCCAAAACCAGATGCAGGCATTTCAACAAGACTTCGGCATCATGAGCACTACCCGAGGCCTCGACAATGAAATCGAGGTCCTGCGCTCCAAGTCTGTAATCAAGCAGGCGGTAGTCGACTTGGGTATTTACACCAGATACAGCATCGACAACGGGCGATTCAGACCAGCTACCACACTCTACGGCACCTACCCCATAGAAGCACATATCAGCAAAGAGGACCTGGAATGCCTCAATACTGCAATATCTTTTAAGATAGCCCAATCTGAGGATGGTATATACACGTTCGTCTACAACCGTCCCAACCAGGAGACAAACGACGTCGAAGAAATAATCGAGAAGGTGAACGCACTTCCCTGTACCCTGAACACTCACATCGGACGCGTAGTATTCACAAAGGGCGAAATGGAGTCCTTGACCCCCAACCAAGAGCTGACCATATCCATCATCCCCCCCATCGTTGTCGCCAAATCATGTTTGAGCGCACTGAGCATCGAACCCACTTCGAAAACCACATCCATTGCTTACATCTCCTACCTAGATGTCAACAAACAACGAGGGGTAGACTTTGTCAACCACCTTGTAACGGCATACAATTTGGAGAACAACAATGACAAGGACATCGTGGTCAAGAAAACTGAAGAGTTCATCGAGAAACGACTAAAGAAAGTTGCAGCAGAGCTCGACGACACCGAAGACCAGATGGCACAATTCAAACGTTCATCAGGCCTCATCAACCTCACAGGAGATGCACAGAGAGTACTTCAAGGGAGTTCGGAGTACGAGAAGCAACACGCCCAAGTGGAGACACAGTTAAGACTGATAAGCTTCCTGTACGACTACGTCAACAACCCCATGAACAGCCTACAACCCATCCCTGCCAACGTAGGCCTCACCGATGCCAGCCTCACAGCCCTCATCGGACGATACAACGAAGTCGTGGTGGAGCGCAGCAACCTATTACGTACGGCCAGCGAAAGCAACCCCGCAGTAATTGAAGCCACGACCATTGCCAACCTGTTGGCCGATGCTGTCAAAACCTCTATCGAATCACAGCAAAGTTCGCTTGAAATCAGGAAAGAAGATTTTGAGCGCCAAGCCAAGAAGTATGATTCAAAATTGGGCGACGCCCCCACACAAGAAAAAATATTGGCAGGCTACGAACGACAGCTCGAAGTAAAATCCGGCCTTTACATGATGCTGCTACAGAAAAGAGAAGAGAACTCTATTGCCCTGGCAGCGACAGCCGACAACGCCAAGCTCATCGATGCCGCACTCCCCAACGAAACTCCCGTATCGCCCAACCGCAAGATGATATGGCTCGTCGCCTTGGTATTGGGCACAGCCATTCCCATAGGCATCATCTACCTGCAGGAGATACTCCGTTACAAAATCGAAGGACGCAATGACCTCGAGAAACTGACCAAAGTACCCGTACTCGGAGATGTACCAACATCAAACGAGTTCAAGGGTGACAAGCGCACCATAGTTGTACGCGAGAACTCAAACGACCTGATGGATGAAACCTTTAGAGCCATACGCACCAACCTCCAATTCGTGCTCGATGGACCCGAGAAGAAGATAATCCAATTCACCTCATCCACAGCCGGAGAAGGTAAAACATTCGTATCTTCCAACTTGGCCACAAGTATGGCCCTGTTAGGTAAAAAGGTAATCCTCGTCGGCCTTGACATAAGAAAGCCCCGACTGGCCGAAATGTTTAACCTTCCTGACCACAAGAAAGGCATCACTCTATTCCTTTCTGGAGAAGCCAATGACAAGGAACTACTGTTCGAACAAATCATGCCATCAGGCATCAATGTTAACTTGGACATTCTGCCCGCAGGTATCATCCCCCCCAACCCTGCAGAATTGCTTTCACGCAACAACCTGGATAAAGCCATGGAGTATTTGAAGGAAGTATACGACTATATCATATTGGACACAGCCCCCGTCGGCCTAGTTACAGATACACTGATTATCGCACGTGTAACCGATGCTACGGTATACATCTGCCGCGCCGACTACACTCCCAAGAGCAACATAGAGTTGGTGAACACACTGTATGACAAAGGTAAACTGAAGAACATGAGCATTGTCCTCAACGGCATTGACATGGAGAAACGCAAGTACGGCTACTATTACGGCTATGGCAAAAACGGGAAGCAAGGACGCTACGGCTATGGCAAATATGGCAACTACGGCCAATACGGCTATGGCAGCAAAGCCTAACTACCCCATTACTCACATCACACATTATATATATAATAGGTATAATACCACTTTATAATTCTATAAAGAGAAAAGATATTTAGCCAAGCGGGGGTGTATTTGGATACGCCCCCGCTTGGCTAAATATACGAAAAGGGGAGTAGTTCTTCGGAACTGCTCCCTCTATTTCATTAAACCAACTTCTCCAACGCCTTCTTGATACGGCGCATAGCCTCCACAATGTTCTCGTCAGAGGTAGCATAGCTCATGCGGATACACTCAGGCGAGCCAAACGAGTCGCCACCGACACAAGCCACATGGCCCTCTTCGAGAAGATACATGGCAAGGTCCGAAGCGGTCTCAATAACCTTGTCGCCAAACTTCTTGCCATAGTAAGCGCTGCATTTAGGAAAAAGGTAGAAGGCGCCTTGAGGCTCGTTGACCTCAAAGCCAGGAATCTCACGGCCAAGCTTCACGATGAGGTTACGACGGCGTTCGAAAGCCTTGCGCATCTCCTCAACAGGTTCCTGCGTACCACGGTAAGCAGCTTCAGCAGCCTTCTGTGATACAGAACAAGGACCGCTGGTGTACTGACCCTGCAACTTATTGCAAGCCTTCACCAACCATTCAGGACCGGCGATGAATCCGATACGCCAACCGGTCATAGCGTATGCCTTGGACACACCGTTGATGATTACCACACGATCATGCACACCAGGGAACTGAGCAATACTCTCGTGACGGCCTACGTAGTTGATGTGCTCATAAATTTCATCGGCAATCACATATACCTGCTCGTGACGCTCAAACACAGCGGCCAATGCAGCGAGTTCCTCACGACTGTATACCGAACCGGTAGGATTAGAAGGAGAACAGAGGATAATAGCCTTGGTCTTGGGAGTGATGGCAGCCTCAAGTTGCTCAGGGGTAATCTTGAAGTCCTGTTCGATGCCTGCGGGCACAATGACGGGAGTACCGTTGGCCATGAGCACCATCTCGGGATAACTCACCCAGTAGGGGGCGGGCACGATTACCTCATCACCTTCGTTCACGAGCGCCATTACCACGTTACACACCGACTGCTTGGCACCATTGGCACAAGAAATCTGATTAACGGTATATTCTAGGTTGTTCTCGTTCTTCAGTTTATCCACGATAGCCTGACGCAAGGCAGGATAACCAGGAACGGGAGAGTATCGTGAGAAATTGTCATCAATAGCCTGCTTGGCAGCTTCCTTGATGTGGTCAGGAGTGTTGAAGTCGGGCTCACCCACGCTAAGGTTGATAACATCTACGCCTTGAGCCTTCAGCTCGGCGCTGCGCTGTGACATCGCCAGTGTTGCTGACGGTGACAGACGATTGATAAGATTGCTTAATGCGTTCATAGAGGATAAGTTTATCTAATGGTTAATCTATTTATTTCTTGAAATGAAGAGTATGTCCCATACGGTCTTTCTTAGTGCGCAAGTAGCGCTCATTATATTCGTTAGGAGCAATTTCAATGGGTACATTCTCAATAATCTCGAGACCATAGGCTTCGAGTCCGATGCGTTTCACAGGATTGTTGGTGAGCAGGCGCATCTTGTGTACTCCGAGCGAACGCAATATCTGTGCGCCCACACCGTAGTCGCGTTCGTCGGCATCGAAACCGAGGTGTATGTTGGCATCCACGGTATCAAGTCCCTCCTCCTGCAGTTTGTAGGCCCTTATCTTGTTCATCAGACCGATGCCACGGCCTTCCTGCATCATGTATACCACTACCCCCTTGCCTGCAGCTTCAATCTCCTCCATTGCTTTGTGCAGCTGATCGCCGCAATCGCAACGGCACGAGCCGAAAATATCGCCCGTCATACATGAGGAGTGCATGCGCACAAGGATGGGTTCGTCCTCTCTCCACTCGCCCTTGATGAGTGCCACGTGCTCAGCCCCATTAGAGAGTTGGCGGAAGGGGATGAGACGGAAATGTCCATGGGCAGTAGGCATGTCCACCTCTTCGCCACGCTCTATCATCGACTCAGTCTCAAGACGATAGGCGATGAGATCGTGAATGGTGATGATGGGGATATTCTTCTCCCGTGAGATTTCCATCAATTGGGGCATACGGGCCATCGTGCCGTCCTCGTTCATGATTTCGATAAGGGCAGCAGCTGGATAAAGTCCTGCCAGACGGGCGAGATCAATAGACGCTTCGGTATGCCCGGCACGGCGGAGCACCCCCTTGTCCTGTGCATAGAGCGGATTGATGTGTCCGGGGCGGCCAAAGTCTTCGGCTTTACGCGTAGGATCGGCCAAAGCGCGGATGGTAGCTGCACGGTCGGCAGTCGAGACGCCTGTAGAGCAGCCTTCGATGAGGTCTACCGTCACCGTAAACGGCGTACCCAAGATACTGGTATTATTGTTCACCTGTGGCGAAAGATTCAGTTCCTCACAGCGTGACAACGTGATGGGAGCACACAATACGCCACGTCCGTAGCGCAACATAAAGTTTACAATCTCTGGAGTTATTTTCTCGGCGGCAACAATGAAGTCACCTTCGTTCTCACGGTCTTCGTCATCGACCACAATCACGATTCCTCCCTGGCGGAAGGTCTCTACGGCCTGCTCTATAGAGCTCAGTTGCCACTGTTTTTCGTTAGAGTTTTCTTTCATAGAGTTGGATAATATCTTGTATTTCTTTGTTTATCTTCACTATTTCCTTCATATCTCCTTTCAGGCGGTAACGGAAGAAGAATGCTCTTGCATAGAGCAATATGCCTATGGGGAACACCACACCGGCTGTCACATTCATCCACTTGCGGGGGAAGGGGGCGACATGGGCACCCACAGACAGTACTGGGTAGAGATTGATTTTATTGATGAACTCTTGATTACGGCTGTTACTCAGCTGTGCGACAATGCGGCCGAGCCGTGCTTCGATAGCGAGCAATGCCCTGTCGCGCCCGTTCGAAGCAGCAAACATCGCGACATAATCGGGATATAATTTCTGTAAACAGGTACGGCGATACTCCTTGCAGGCGGCAGTCAATGCCGAAAGTTCACCACTGATGGCACAATAATCAGGGTCATCGATGATGACCTCCTTCATTACGTTGTTACGTTTGGCACGCAGGCCCAACAGCCAGCGGAATGCAGCCTTGTAAAGGTCGATATTGAACACGCCTGAGTCTTTATTGGCCTGGTAGGTTAAGAAAATCCCCAATGGAGCCAATACAGTCGTACTCATCCAGGCCCCCCACCACACGGGGATCTCCCCCTCACGAGCAAGCTTGGTTCCCTTAGTATCCAAGATGTAATACACGATGAAAGTAAATACCGAGACGACAACAGGCATACCCAGTCCACCCTTGCGGATAATGGCTCCCAAAGACGCGCCAATAAGGAAGAAGACAAGACACGAAAGCGACATCGTAATCTTGTAGAACCACTCTATCTGATGGCGGCGCATATTCTTGTCGGCATTGTATACGGTCTTGGCTTTCAGCACCAACTCATTCTTCAGGTTGTTTATGCGACGTTCCTCGCTCTCAAGCCATTTTTTTCGTTGGTCGCGTGTAGATGAATGGAAAAGGCTGTCCATATCAATGCTGCAGACTTTATCCTTTTCCACCAGTTCTTTCAATTTGGTTGTATCCGCTTTGGAAAGATTGTGCGAAGCATATGAATTTCCCTTGAGCTGGGCAAAGTAGACACGCCCGATACTGTCCTGCGCAGTTGACATAGAATCGATGTCATGGGAAAGCTGAAGCATGTTCTTGTTCATGGCGTTACTGCTGAGAAAACTCCCATCCATCAAATCAAAGTCAGTGCTGAACTCGATGAGCATGGTCTTCTCGCCAAACTGTTCACGACGATAGGGAATGTTCCTTGAGTTGATTTGCCCGTCTTTGAGGTTCTCGAACTGTTCGCCGTGATAGAGAATGAATCTCAGATGCTGTTTGTCAGCCGTGGTCTCCAAACGTCCACTGTCAGCCTTCAGGATGGTTGCATTCTCGAAACCGTTGCTCATGTTATAGATGACTACGCCATAGAGCATACCCGTATTACTGTCCTTTTTCTTGACATAGAGGTTATAATTCTCAATGCCATCGTAAAAGGCGCCCTCAGGAATCTCCAGTTCGGGCGATTTCTGTTTCATGGAGATGAGCAGTGTCTGCAACTGAAGATTGGCATGCGGCACGGTTACATTCTGGAAATAAAATGAGACCATACCCAATCCTATGCTGAATACGACAAGTGGGCGCATTATCCTCAACAGAGGGACGCCGGCGGCTTTCATTGCCGTCAGTTCCATACGTTCGCCAAAATTACCGAAAGTGATGAGCGCAGCCAGCAACACGGCCAAGGGGAGCGACTTGGGCACCAAGGTGAGCGCGGCATAGTAGAAGAATTTAGCCAACACATCCATTGGGATGCCCTTGCCCACCAACTCATCTACATACAGCCAAAGGAGCTGCATAATAAAGATAAACAGACAGATAAAGAAGGTTCCGACAAACATGAAGCCGAAACTTTTCAGTACGAATATGTCAAGTTTCTTGATGCGCAAAACGACGGCACGTTTAATTCACGCGCAAAGATACAAAAAAACGTACAAATAAACAATGTTTATTTTCCGCACACTACAGACACGCCTTTAGCCTCCGCTCATAGTCCGGCCACACGACGGAGCTCCTCCATCTGACTTTCCCACATTTGGGTGAGGTCATCTTCCTCCTCGTTGCGGGAGATTTCCGTAATCTCCAGCACATGCGCCTTAGTCAATTCACTTACGTTGATGCGCAGTTCGAAGTAGGTCTTCGGCCCCTCATCGAGCCAATGGAAACGGATATACACGCCTTCCCGACATCCCAGAAGCTCGGCCTCGCGCGTTTCATCCTTACCCCATTGGAAGGTGTACACGCCATCCTTCTCAGTAATTCTGTCGGCCATCCATGCCTCCAATCCACCCGTTGTACCAATAAAGTCCCATACGATATTCCGCGTATTTCCATTGAGCGGATATTCCAAATGTATTTTTGTCATGGTTTTAGTCTTTTGTTCGCAAATATAATACAAGCCATCGTAAAAAGCAAATATTACGCTACACTTTTACCTTCACATACTTTGAGTCAAGCCACCGTGCTTCGAGGGTATACCCGTTTATTGAAATGGGTATACCCATTTTTCAAATCAGGCCTACCCGTTTTCAAAATTAAGTAGGCCCAATTTCATCCGCGGCCTTACCTGACGTAACCATCTGATTACAAGCATTATTATGCGAGAAGAGAGCACTTGAACACTTTACTTATGGAAATTATTTAATATAAAAAAATAAATATCGTTTACTATTATAGTAGACAACGTTTTATTTTTTGCGCGATATGCCCCAGAAAAAGCACCTCAAAAGTGCCCCAAGTGCCCCTCAACGACTCTCACAATGAAGAAAACGCGGCATTCCTCTATTTTCGCTCGCTGAGATTTGGCATTTCGCTCGCCTTGCACTAATTTTGCATCTTTATTTAATCACAAGAACAAATTAAACATTCAGATATGGGAAAAATCATCCTTACCGGTGACCGTCCTACTGGTCGCCTCCACTTGGGACATTTCGTAGGTTCGCTACGCCGTCGCGTAGAGTTGCAGAACTCGGGCCTCTTCGACAAAACCTTCATCATGATTGCCGACGCACAGGCACTCACCGACAATGCCGACAACCCCGAGAAGATACGCCAGAACATCATCGAGGTGGCACTTGACTACCTCGCTTGCGGCATCGACCCCGAGAAGAGCACCATCTTCATCCAGTCACAGGTGGCCGAGCTGTGCGAGCTGGCCTTCTACTATATGAACCTCGTCACCGTGAGCCGCTTGCAGCGCAACCCGACGGTGAAGACCGAGATTCAGATGCGTAACTTCGAGACCAGCATCCCCGTAGGATTCTTCACCTACCCCATCAGCCAGGCATCGGACATCACCGCCTTCCGCGCGACCACCGTCCCTGCCGGTGAGGACCAACAACCGATGATTGAGCAGGCACGCGAGATTGTACGCCGTTTCAACGGCATCTATGGTGAAGGCACCCTCGTGGAGCCCGAAATTCTGTTGCCCGACAATGCAGCCTGCATGCGCCTGCCGGGAACTGACGGCAAGGCCAAGATGTCCAAGTCATTGGGTAACTGCATCTACCTCTCCGACTCATCGGAAGAGGTGCGCAAGCGCGTCATGAGCATGTATACCGACCCCGACCACATCCGTGTTGAAGATCCAGGCAAGGTAGAGGGCAACACCGTATTCACCTACCTCGACGCTTTCTGCCGCCCCGACCACTTTGCCAAATACTGGCCCGACTATAGCAGTCTCGACGAACTGAAGGCACACTACATGCGTGGCGGATTGGGCGACGTGAAGGTGAAGAAGTTCCTCTATGCCATCCTCGAAGAGCTGCTCACTCCCATCCGCGAGCGCCGCAAGGAGTGGGAGAAGAACATCCCCGCCGTATTCGACATATTGAAGAAAGGCAGTGAGGCCGCACGCGAGGTTGCAGCCGGCACACTCGCCGACGTACGCCATGCCATGCGCATCGACTACTTCGACGACGCCGAACTCATAGCCGAACAATCGCGCAAGTTTCAGGGTTAAAAGTTAGTTCGTGTCATTCTGAGCGTAGCGAAGGATCTCGTAAAATGAGAGGTGAGATTCTTCGCTACGCTCAGAGTGACATACAGCGACCAAGGCAATGACAAATCGAAGAATATGGCACACCAACTGATTGTAGACATAGGCAACTCGTCGGCCAAAGCTGCTCTCTTTGAAGGAGATACACTCATCGAAGATTTCCGCGTCGAGCACAAGGACTTACGTCAACTGTTCATCGGGAAAGCATCGGACAGCACCATCCGCGCCGCCATCGTATCGACGGTCATCCCGCTCGACGAGGAGGTAGAGCAAGCCATCAAGGCACTCCCCTATCCTTGTCTGCGAATGTCTGCACAGTTGAAAATGCCCTTCACCATCGCCTACAAGACTCCCGACACACTGGGTCCCGACCGCCTAGCTGCCGTAGCCGAAGCGTGCGCCCAACAGTCCGGACACAATCTGCTCGTTATCGACGTGGGCACGGCCATTACCTACGACCTGGTAACTGCCGACGGCATCTACCTCGGTGGTAACATATCGCCCGGCATCGGCATGCGATTCAAGGCGCTCAACCTCCTCACAGGCAAACTTCCCCTCGTCAACAAGGAAGGTAAGCGCACGGATATAGGTGACACCACAGAAACAGCTATTAGAGAAGGCGTTTTGCAAGGCGTAGATAAAGAAATCGAAGGATACGTGCACGAATATACCGCCAAATACCCCAACCTTTTGGTTTTTTTAACGGGTGGCGGCACGTTTCTCTTGGA
This sequence comes from Bacteroidaceae bacterium, assembly GCA_045126595.1. Classification (GTDB taxonomy): domain Bacteria; phylum Bacteroidota; class Bacteroidia; order Bacteroidales; family Bacteroidaceae; genus UBA1189. The sequence continues at coordinate 29,802 of JBGVOS010000086.1, forward strand.
TAATCGGGTAAAAAGTCGCACCTTTGCAGATAGTTTGCTCGTAATAAAAGGTTTGAACCGAATACTGAAACTGAACCAATGAAAATATTTAAGGTACTGACTCTGTCACTCATCACCCTACTCACGCTCCCCGCTTTGGCGGAGAACGGTATGAATTCACCCTATACCCGGTTCGGATTCGGTCAATTGACAGGCATGGAAACTGGCACGAGCAAAGGTATGGGAGGCACAGGAATAGGCGTACACAATAGTAACCAGATCAACCTCCTCAACCCTGCCTCGTATGCCGCTGTCGACACACTCACGTTCCTCCTCGATGTAGGCATGAGCCTCAGCAACACCAATCTGTCTGAAGGCAGCGTGAAGATGAACGCCGCCAACACCACCTTTGACTATCTGACCATGCAGTTCCGCCTGATGCCCCACTTGGGCTTCACACTCGGTTTGATGCCATTCTCCAACATCGGCTACGACTTCAGCGAAAGCAAAACAGTCAGCAACGACGAGGAGGGACAGATAACCACCACCAACCGCTACTATGGCACGGGAGGCTTACGCCAAGTGACTGCCGGAATCGGTTACATGCCATTGAAAGGTCTCTCAATAGGAGCCAACTTCTCCTATATTTACGGTGAGATATACCATTATATATATAATCAGTACAACGAGACAAATATCAACTCCTATACCAAGCAGTACAGATCCGACATCACCACCTATGACATTGACCTTGGTCTGCAATACCAAGCCAGCTTCGGCAAGAACCGATTTACCGTGGGCGCCACCTACCGCTTGGGACATACCATTGATGACAAGGCCTACATCATCACAACCATTTCATCAAACGATACCGTAAGCACTACCCCCTTAAGCATACCCACAGCCTATGGAGCCGGTATCTCATACACCTACGACGAGCGCCTTACCATCGCTGCCGACTACAGTATGCAGCAATACAGCACTGCCAACTTCTTTGGAGCCCAAGGCATTGACCGGCATCGTGCATCCATCGGCATGGAATACATTCCCGAACACATCACCCGCAACCTCTTCCGCCGTGCACGCTATCGTGCAGGTCTTCACTATGCCACCGCACACTATACCGTTGACGGTAAACCAGGACCTACCGAGTACGGCGCCACCGTGGGCATAGGCCTCCCCATCATGAACCGATGGAACGGCAAGAGCATCGTGAATATCTCAGGACAATACATCCATGTGCGCCCCAACGCACCGGGCATGATTACCGAAAATTCACTGCGTCTGAACATCGGGCTCTCATTCAACGAGACATGGTTCAACAAGTGGAAAGTACAGTAACAATTAAACCCTGAGTAATCAACAAAGTCTAAAATATAGAACGAGAATAATAACCTAACAAACCAAAATAACAATGAGACTCAAAACACTTATCGCATTATTCGCACTCACTTCCTCAGCCGCTATGGCACAGAAGGGCGTAGAAGACGGTTCACGCTTTGGACATGGTCAGGACAGTATCGACTGCCTCAACAACATCAGCCTCTATAGTGAAAACCTCAAGACCAAGAACTACAATGATGCCTACACCTACTGGCAAAAGGTGTTTGCCGATGCTCCTGTATCTCGTCACAGCATTTACACCGACGGTGTGACCATCTTGAAGAACCTCATTGCAGGCACCAAAGTCCTCGAAGAGCGCAAGGCATATGCCGACGAGATGATGAAGGTGTACGACCAGCAGTTGCAGTACCTCGACAAGCTCAACCTGCTGCGCAAAACCCCTTGGACAGAATACTACGTTAAAGGAGAGAAGGCACATAACTACCTCACCTATTACCCCAAAATGGACAACAACCAAGCCTATGACATGCTCAACGAGGTTATTGAAGTTGCTGGCAGCAAAAACCAGTACTACATCATCGGTGACTACATGAAGGTGTCATTGGCCAAGTTCAAAGCCGACGAAACCCATCGCGAGCAGTTCATCCAGGACTACCTCACCTCTGCCGAGCACATCGCAGCAATTGCCGAGAAAGTACAAAACGCAAGCAACCCTAACCCCAAACTCATCGAGGCTGTTGCAAAAATCAAGGACAACGTTGATGGCTACTTCATCAACAGCGGTGCTGCCGAATGTGATCAGCTTGAGAACATCTATGCTGCCAAGGTAGAGGAGAATAAGGATAATCTCGACTACCTCCGCAAAGTTGTGGGCGTAATGGCTATGCTCAACTGCACTGAGTCGGAGGTATACTACACCGCTTCGGAGTATGCCCACCACATTGCCCCCACCGCTGCTACTGCAGCCGGCTGTGCCTACAGTTACCTCAAGCGTGGCGACATGAGCAAGTCAGTCGAATACTTCGACCAAGCCATTGAACTCGACTCCATTGCCGAGAACAAGGCAGAGTACTGCTACAAGGCTGCCGTTATCCTCAACTCTGACCGCCAGCTCAGCAAGGCCAAGAGCTACGTAACCAAGGCCATCAGCCTCAACGGTAATAAGGGCGCTTACTACATCCTCTTAGCCAACATCTACGCAGCCTCTCCCAAGTGGAACGACGAGCCCCTCCTCGACAGATGCAAATACTTTGTCGTACTTGACCGTCTCTATCAGGCTAAGCGCGTAGATGAAAGCGTAGCCGAAGAGGCCAACAAGATGATTGCTGCATACTCGACCCACACACCTACCAAGGAGGACCTCTTCATGCTTGGTAAGAAGGAGGGCGACAAGGTGCATGTAGGCGGCCTCATCAACGAAACCACAACTATACGCTAATCCTGTGGATTCGGACAGGCGTCACAGACACTACAGATTACATGGCATAACAATCGTTCTAACGGTTGTTATGCTATTTCTGTTATCGGCATGTCACAACAAGAAGCAGCCAGTGACCGATGCCATCACCAACCGCGACTCTGTGCCTATCATGGTTACTCGCGACGTATCGACATACGTCAGTGACTCAGGTGTGGTCCGCTACAAGATTATCACTGACGAATGGCAGGTATTCGATCGCCTCGACCCTTCACACTGGAGTTTCGAGAAAGGTATATATCTTGAGAAGTTCGACAACAACCTAGCCATCGAGGCTACTATCGTGGCCGATACCGCCTACTATTTCGATAAGGAAGAGTTGTGGGAACTGCGTGGCAACGTGCATATCGAAAACGAACAGGACGAGCAGTTCGACACGCAGCTCCTCTACTGGAATCAGAAGACCAAGCGCGTCTACTCCGATTTATATATACGTATTCGTCAGCAGAAACGCATCATCACCGGTATCGGTTTCACCTCCAACCAGGACTTCACCAATTACACCATCAAGCAGACTCAGGGCATCTTCCCCATCAAGGAGGAGCAAATGGTTGCTAAAGATACTATGGCTGTAGCGACCGACACTATACAATAATCAACGGCATGGACACTACCGGCATATTCCTACTCACCGCAATGGGCTTCTCCGCCTTTTTCTCAGGCATGGAGATTGCGTTCATATCATCCAGCAAACTGCGCTTCGAGGTCGACAAGAGCAGCCAGAGCCTCTCGGGCAAGTTGTTGACCGTTTTCTATAACAACCCTAACAACTACATCTCCACCATGCTCGTGGGCAACAACATCGCCCTCGTCGTGTATGGTATCATGATGTCGCGCATCATCGACGGGTTCCTCATCCAGCACATTACCGACAACCCTGCGCTGCTCCTAACCGTCGACACCATCATCTCCACGCTCATCATCCTCGTGGTAGGCGAGTTCCTGCCCAAGACTATCTTCAAGATTAACCCCAACGGCACGCTGCGCTTCTTCGCGCTGCCCACGTTCCTGATATACTGCGTGCTCTACCCCATCTCGAAGTTTGCCACCGCCTGTGCCCGCGGCATCATGCGCCTCTTCGGCATACGGCTCAACAAGGAGAACTCCTCGAAGGCCTTCACCAAGATGGACCTCGACTACTTCATCCAGTCGAGCATCCAGCAGGGCAACGGGGCTGAGAATGTAGATACCGAGGTCAAGATATTCCAGAATGCGCTCGACTTCTCCAACCTTCGTATCCGCGACTGCATGGTTCACCGCACCGAAATTGAGGCCGTCGACCGCGACACCTCGGCCGAGGAACTCATGCGTGTGTTCGTAGAGACGGGTTACTCCAAGATTATCGTGTACGAGAATACCATCGACAACATCATTGGCTACATCCACTCCTCCGAAATGTTCAAACGGACAGCTACGTGGCAGGACAACATCGCCAAGATGCCCTTCGTACCTGAGAGTATGCAGGCACAGAAGCTTATGGAACAATTCCTACAACAGAAGAAGTCACTCGCCGTCGTTGTCGACGAGTTTGGCGGTACGGCCGGCATCATCTCTTTAGAAGACATCGTGGAAGAGCTATTCGGCGAGATTGAAGACGAGCACGACGTAGACGACTACATCGCCAAGCAGAACGACGACGGCTCCTTCCTCCTCTCGGCCCGCCTTGAGATTGAGCGCGTCAACGAGCTGTTCGGCCTGCACCTCCCCGTTTCGGACGAATACCAGACTCTCGCCGGCCTCATCCTCTACCGCTACAAGAGTTTCCCCAAGATGCACGAAGTGATAAAGATAGACCGTTTCCGCTTCAAGATTACGAAGCTCGAAAGCAACCGAATAGAGCTCGTAAATCTCAAAATAGAGGAATAAGTAACAGTAAAATGACTTTTTTTGCCTAATCTTTATGCTGTTAAAAGTTTTTTTCGTACTTTCGTGCGCTCAAAACGATTTTGGAATAATATAAACTAATAAAATACACAAAATGGCAACATTACAATCAATCAGAAAACACGGCGCCTTCCTGGTTATCATTATCGGTATCGCGCTGTTTGCATTCATTGCCGGCGATGCCGCCAAGGTATTCCAGCCTGGCATGAACTCACAGAATGTAGGTGAAATCAATGGTAAAAAGATTGAGGCACAAACCTTCCAGCAATTGGTAGAGGAGTACACTCAGGCCATCAACTTCGTACGTGGCACCAACTCGCTCACCGAAGCCGAGAACGCCCAGATTAAGGACGAGGTATGGAACACCCTCGTGACCAATACCCTTATCGGCGAAGAGGCCGACAAACTTGGTCTTACCGTTACCACCGCCGAGCTCCAGGCAGTCATCGACATGGGTACCGACCCCCTGTTGACCCAATCAGCTTTCCGCAACCAGACCACTGGCAAGTTTGACCGCGACATACTCATGAAGTTCCTCGCCGAGTATCATGCAATGGACACCGAGATTATGCCCGCTGACTACATACAGTACTACAGCCAGCTCTACAACTATTGGAAGTTCATTGAGAGCAACCTCATCAGCAATCTGCTCATGCAGAAGTATGAGGCCCTCGTAGTAGAGTCACAGCTCTCTAACCCCGTAGCTGCCGAGTACAACTTCAACGCACGCAACAACCACGCCGAGGTATCCTACGCCGTAGTACCCTTCAGCAGCGTGCCCGACTCGCTCGTTAAGGTATCGACCAGCGATATCAAGCGTCTCTACGATGCCAAGAAGGAACTCTACAAACAGCCCGCCGAGACTCGCGCCATCAAGTACATTGACGTAGCCGTGAAGCCCAGCAAAGCCGATCGCGACGAACTTCTCGCCGAGGTCAACGAATATGCCGGCCAGCTCGCCACCGCTACTGAGGTAGCCGCCCTCGTACGCCTTGCCAACTCAGAGGTAGCCTACTCGGCCGTTCCCGTGACAGCCAAGGCTCTCCCCGAGGATGTAGTCGCCCGTCTTGATTCAGTAAAGGGTAACGAAGTGTATGGCCCCTACTACAACGCAGCCGACGACTCATACAACGCCTTCCGCGTATTAAATAAGGTACAGCAGCCCGACTCGGTACAGTACCGCCAGATTTCGGTAATCGCCGATGACGAGACCCTCGCCGCCGAGCGTGCCGACAGCATCTACAACGCCATCAAGGCCAAGAAGGGCGCCAACTTTACCGAACTTGCCGAGAAGTACGGCCAGCCCACAGAGGCTCTTTGGATTGCTACAGCCAACTTCGAGGGCACAGCCATCGAAGGCGACAATGCCACTTACCTCAACACTCTCTTCGGTATGAAGAAGGGCGAGCTCAAGCAGCTCAGCCTCCCCGGAGGTCACCTCATCATTGAGGTCGTTGACACCAAAAACCCCGTACAGAAGTACGAGGCAGCCGTTATCAAACGTTCCGCTTACTTCAGCAACGAGACTTACGCCGAGGCATACAACGCCCTCAGCGCCTTCGTAGCCAGCAACCAGACCCTCGAAGACCTTGAGGCCAATGCCGAAGAAGCAGGCTTCCGTCTCTACCCCATAGCCGAGCTCAACAACGCAGCCCACACCATCGGTGGCGTACAGGGTACCCGCGAGGCACTGCGCTGGGCCTTCGGTGCCGAGAAGGGCGAAGTGTCACAAATCTTCGAGGCCGGTGAGAACGACCACCTCATGGTAATCGCCGTAGCCGACATCCACAAGGCAGGCTACCGCCCCGTAGAAGACATGGCCGACATGTTCCGTCTCCAGGCCATCAACGACAAGAAAGCCGAGAAGATCCTTGCCGACGCCAAGAAGGTAACTACCATGGAAGAGGCCCTCGCCCTCGACGGTGTGAAGAACGATGTATTGCGTCGCGTGACCTTCAGCTCAGCTGCTTACGTGAGCAAGACTCCCGCCAGTGAGCCCGCAGTGAGCGGTGCCGTAGCAGGCCTCGAAGAGGGCGTACTGAGCGCACCCATCAAGGGTAACGGCGGTATCTACTTCCTCCAGGTTGTGAAGAAGGAGACCGGTTCGGCCAACTTCGACGCTGCTTCCGAACAGAAGACACTCGAGGCTGCTGCCACACGCAACATCAACGGCAACACCATCCTCAACGAGCTCTACCGCAAGGGTGAGGTGAAGGACAACCGCTACCGTTTCTTCTAAACGGAACAAGGAAAAAAAGTTTCTCATAATAGAAAAAATCTCTCGAGGGTGCATCTGTCATGACTGACGGATGCACCCTCCTCTTTTTCCTGTCCGATAGAGAGAAAATATTTTGTCACCGCGGTGACAAACAATTTCCACCGCGGTGACAATCCATTTTCATCGCGGTGACAAACGATTGTCACCGCGGTGAGAAAAGTTTTTGAGTATACCCGCGCGAAAAAATGCATAGAGCCACCCGAGCAGACAGCTATACCGATTCTATAGATTTAACAAACTTTAACTATGAGGGGGGGGGGGGGAGTATGTATTCGGCCTTTTCCGTTGAAGAAATTTACTCTTATTCTTGCTTCGCTGTTCCTGACAATAGGTGCGGCGTGGGCACAGACTGAATTATCACTAATTACCACAGATGGTTCGGCCAACACATTTGCTAACGCAACATGGTCATATCATAACTCAACCTCAGGTGGTTGGTATGGAAAGATTGTTACCAACACCACCCCTGCCATAACAATAGAAGAAGTAGACAAAAACGATAACCCTATGGGTTGGAGTACAAGTAATAATATCCGTCGCCCTTGGCTTAAGACCGAGCATTCATACACAATCAGCATTCCTGAAGCTTACAAAATTACAGGATATACATTAACAACCCAAAGTGTTAGCGCCAACTATACTGGAACATTTGAATATACTACTGCGGATGGTACAGCTACTAGCGCACAGCAAGCAGTAAATACAAATAAAACTATCACGGTAGAAGGATTAGACGTACAGCAGATTGACTTAACCATTAACGGCGGAAGCGCCGCCGACTTACACGGCATATTGATTACAGGACTTACCATCACCTATAAGTTTGCTACAACAACAGCGACCATCAATTACACCCTTACCGATGAGGCAGAAAACAATTATACCGGTTCATACGAGGGAGTTGCAAACGAAACTGAGCCGACCTTTACTGGCGCTGCAGGCTATAGCCTCGAGAACAAGGCCTGGAATGGCAATATGTTCACTGCCGATATTGTTTTCCCTATCACTGCGATTTCAAAAGAGGGTGGCATCACCAATAAAACGATGATTGCCAACAATCAGTCTACACAGAAATGGCATGCAGTAGATGGCCAGGACGTCAAAGTACAGACAACAACTCCTTCGCTCACCAAAATCGACGAATGGATGTGGGCCATCTACCCCACCTTGGAAAATGGAGCATTCACCTTTAAGGTGAAGAACATTGCAACCGGAAAATTCGTTACCGCCAACAAGACGACCTCCTCTTTCAACACCCAAGGTACGGTAACCCTCACCGAAGAGGGTACTTCATTGGAAGTTATCACATGGCTTGGTAGCCCTTGTTTCAAATTACCTGGTCAGAACGTATACTTAACCATCAACAGCGATAGCGATACGGATGTTTATTTGGCAACATGGACTGGCGGTAACAACAATCATAATGGTAACAAGCTACATTTCCCCGCGCTCACCGCATATACTTTTGACATCACTTCAGCTAAGGCCGCTACCCTTACCACTCCCATCGCCGTATCGTGCCCCGATGGCGTAACAGCAGGTTACGTGAGTGACGTTGACACCGAAAAGAAGACATTGGAGTACACCGACGTAACCACCATCCCCGCAGGCGAGTCAGTGGTACTCTTTGGCGAGACTGGCACTTACACCTTCAACGCCACCAACGAGGCTGCAGCATTTGAGAGCACTAATTACCTCGTAGGCTACAGCGAGGCAACCGATATTTCCGAAGGCCAGACTGTATATGCACTCGGCAACAAGAACAATGTGGTTGCATTCTACAAATTTACAGGCACACAGTATGCAGCCCACAAGGCATACCTGCAGTTCCCCGAAGCAACTGAGGCAGCTATGTTCAGCCTCGGCCGTGGCAATGAGGGCACGACAGGCATTCAGAATTCATAAATCAGAATTCTACATTCATCTACGACCTCGCCGGCCGTCGCGTAGAGAAGATGGAGAAGGGTATCTATATCGTAAACGGTAAGAAGGTGGTAGTGAAGTAACCATAGAGACCTCCAGCAAATACAAACTCAAAAAAGAAAAACTTAAAACGATATGAACAAGAAAACATATATCACCCCCGCAATAGAGGTAATCGACCTGATGGTAGAGAGCAACATGCTCGCCGGTTCTACATACAATGACAATGAGGAAATCGGTCCAGATGAAGTACTATCAGCAGGACGTCGCGGCTCATGGGGAAACCTTTGGGACAAGGGCGAGTAATCGACCTTGAAACACATAAACAAGGGCGAGTAATCGATCTTAAGACACAAAGCGAATAACGGAAGGCGAGGAGCGAAATCTCGCTCCTCGTTGTTCATCTAGGCAGAAGAAAAAGGATTTGAGAATAGAGCATCCGAAAATTTGATGAGAATTAGCTATAGGGAGAATACTATTTTTCCTGCCCTCACGACAAGATTTCCATTTCTTTTACTTAACTTTGTCCATTGATTGCCAACTAATAGCCAAAACACATAACACACAACAATACACAATTATGAGAAAACACCGCATTTCTGCACTCATCGCCCTGATGCTGTGCCTTCCCTTGACCATGCTTGCCAAGGTGGAACACTTGTTGCCCAAGGTACACACACTCAATGTGGCCAACGGCCTTCCCTTTGCGTTGCAGCGCACAGTGACCATCACTGATGAGAACAACACCGCTGCACTGAAGAAGGTATTCACCGACTATGGTTGTACCATCGAGAGCGGCGCAGCAGCTACTGTGACCGTAGAGATGGTGGAGAGCATCGAGGGTGCCTACGACTATACGCTTGTGGGCTACGACAACGAGGGCTACCAGCTCACCGTAATGGAAAACGCCATCGTCATCAAGGCCGTGAAGCCCATCGGCGTTATCCGCGCCGCACAGACCTTGGCACAGCTCGCCGAGGGCTATGAGCAGGGCCAGGCTGCCATCGAGCCTTTAGCAATTACCGACTGGCCTGCCTTCAAACTCCGTGGATACATGCACGATGTGGGTCGCTCATACATTCCCGCAGAGGAGCTCATCAAGCACATCGAGCTGCTCTCACGCTTCAAGGTGAACACCTTCCACTGGCACCTCACCGAGAACCAGGCATGGCGCTTCGAGGTGAAGGCATACCCCGAGCTCACCTCTACCGCATCGATGACCCGCTTCGAAGGCAAGTACTACACCCAAGAGGAGTGCAAGGCCGTGATGGCAGCTGCCAAGAAGCATGGCGTCATCGTGATTCCCGAGATTGACATGCCCGGACATAGCGAGGCATTCAAGCGCGCCATGGGCTTCGACATGCAAAGCGAAGAGGGTAAAGTCGTTCTGAAGAAGGTTATCGACGAAGTGGCCGAGGTCTTTGCCGACGCTCCCTACATCCACATCGGTGGCGACGAGGTGACTACCACCGCAGCTTACCTCAACGAGATGATTGCCTACGTCGAGAGCAAGGGCAAGAAGGCTGGCATCTGGAATCCCATCAACGGCATCGGCCAGGACGCCCTCAATGCATCGTTGGCACAGATGTGGGGCACACGCGGATACGTGGCTCAGGGCAAGGCCAACATCGACTGCCGCTACAACTACACCAACCACTTCGACGTGTTTGCCGACCTTGTGGGTATCTACAAGAGCAACATCTATTACGAGGATAAGGGTAGCGCGACCGTGGCAGGCGCCATCTCGGGCTGCTGGAACGACCGCAAGATGGCAACCGTGGAGGACATCCTGGCACAGAACAACATGTATGCCAACATCATCGCTACGGCCGAACGCGCATGGATTGGTGGCGGCAAGCGCTACATCGACAACTGCACCAATGGTGGCACCAATGGCGGTGGCGGCGTGATGCTCCCCAACTCGGGCGACGAGTACGATGAGTTTGCCGACTGGGAACGCCGATTCCTCTTCCACAAAGCCCACTCATTGAAGGACGAGCCCATCCCCTACGTGAAGCAGACCAACGTACGCTGGCGCATCACCGATGCCTTCCCCAACGGCGGAAACACCAGCAAGGTGTTCCCTCCCGAAGAGCAGATGAACGCAGCCGGCATACTCCCCGATAGCTACGAGTATGATGGCACAACCTACTGCACGGGGATGGCAACAGGTGCAGGTATCTACCTCAGCCACACTTGGGGCAAGAGCATTATCAACGCCTATTACGAGGCTCCCGCCTTTAATCAGACGGCCTATGCGTGGACCTATGTATATTCGCCCGTGGCACAGACCGTAGGCGCACAGATTGAGTTCCAGAACTATAGCCGCTCTGAGCAAGACGCCGCTCCCGAAGCTGGCAAGTGGGACTTCTATGACTCAAAGATTTGGATTAATGGTGCCGAGATTCCCGCTCCCGCATGGGAGAACACCGGCGTAAGCATCAGCAGCAAGGTGGTGACCTTGAAGAACGAGAACTTCGCAGCTCGCAAGCCCATTGCCGTAGACCTCAAGGCGGGTTGGAACAAGGTATTCCTCAAGCTCCCCTATGTCAATAAAGGCTGCCGCCTGAAGAAGTGGATGTTCACCTTCGTGCTCACCGATACAGAGGGCGTGAATGCTGTAGAGGGACTCATCTACTCACCCAACCAGTGCATGGACGAGGCAGCCGAGATGGTATCGGCCAAGATTAGCGAGGTGAAGCAGGCACGCGCAGCTTACATACGCCCCTTGCCCGGCTACTGGCCCGAGAGCGCAGCCGCAACCCTCGACGCCAAGATTGCAGCCATCGAAGCCACATTCGCCGAGGAGATGACAGCCGAGGAGCGCGCCGCACAGCTCACAGAACTGGACAGTGCCCTGGATGCAATGAAAAAGGGTTGTACCTCGGCCAACATGAACCAGCCCGTATCGAGCACCGACGAGAACCCCGTGTACTATCGCATGTGCACCCCGCTCCGCGAGAATAGATATGCTACGGGCAAGGGCGTAGGTGCCGAGATGGTGGGTGAGCAGACCGCGACCGACAACGCCACCTGGAAGTTTGTGAAGCGCACAGACAACACGTTCAACATCATCAATGCCGTTGACGGCAGCTACATCTCACCCGCAAGCGACAATAACACCGCCTTGAGAACCGTAGCCGATGCCCCCTCGGCTGGATGGACTGTGAAGATGGCCGATGCCGCAGGCTATGTCATCATCACCAGCGGAAGCGCTCAGTTCAATCAGACCAACAATAACCAGTTGGGCTACAAGGTATACAACTGGGGAGGCGGAACCAACATCAACGACACGGGTTGCAAGTATGTATTTGAAGCTGCCGAATATACTCCCGCCGATGTACCTACAACAACAGAAATGTTCTACATCGCAGCCCACACCAAGCAGGGCGATGGCAGCTATGTTGACCGCTACATGTATGTCAATGATAACACTTTGGCAAACAACACCACTTGCGACTTCAATAATGCAAACTATAAATGGGAGCTCATTCCCAATGGTGCTAACGCCTATCACATCAAGAACGGTTCGGGAAAGTATCTCTCCTATGCCAACAAGAGCCTCACGGTAGCCGACGTAGCCTATAGCTTTCAGTTTCAGGACGATGCTATAGACAAAGCGAGCGGTGCCAAGTCACTCTACAACCCCACCTCGTCGGGCGGTAAGTATATGGTAATGGCTGCCAGCGGCTCGGGCTATAACCAGAACAGTACACCGGTGAACAACGGCAGCTGGTGCTCCGACTACATACTCACCTCTTGCGGCACAGGCGACAGCAAGCCCTCGCTTAGCATCGTGAGCAGCACATCACTGGCCAATGCCACCTTTTCGTGGAACGGTCACGAGATTACATCAACACCTCTGTATGTAGAAGACGAAAAGATTACTGATGCTGCTTTGGTACTAAAAGCACACAACGAAGCATACCGATTTGACGGTTTCTATGCCGATGCCGCCTACAACACTCCCATCACCGAGGTGAGCGAGCTGACAACAAGCATAACCATCTATGCCAAGTTTACCTTTGACGCTTTCTCGGCCACGTATGGCGATAAACTCATACGCCTCAAGATGTTCCGCGATGCCAGCTACTCGGCAGGCATCAAGAACGCGAGTTCAAATGCTACGGGTTCTACTCAAGTGTGTGACCTCACAGCTACGACCGAGTTGTGGTACCTCGTGGGAAATGCCGACGGATTCAAGCTCTACAACAAGGCCGTGGGCAGCGACTATGCCCTCAAGGTAAGTGGAACAGGTGACGGAGCAGCAGCCTCTATGGCAGCCGCCTCATCGGCCACGACATGGAGACTTCTTACAAAGGATGGCGGATATGCTATCGTACCTTCCAATGCTACAGGCATGAGTATCAATGCTTATGGCGGCAAGGGCGGCGACCTCAAACTGTATAATGCTGGCGACCAAGGTGGCTGGTGGCTGCTCGAAGGTGTAGCTGAGAACGCTTTTGCATTCAGCGTGGACGTTGATGGTGAGGCTTGGGACGAGAATGTCCGTGTAGCCGAGCTCAACATGATTCTCAACGGCGTGACCAGCAGCACACGCATCATGGGTAGCGTAGATGAGAAAATCTATTATCTGCCCACCGCAGCAACAACCTTCTCGCTCAGCTCGATGACCTATCGTGGATACACCTTCATCGGCTTCGAAGACGCCTATGGCTCTATCAAACAATCATATACCGATGCCGAATTGGCCGAAGGCATAAGCATCAAAGCACTCTATCGTGCCAACGATGAGCGCACACTTTATTATAACTACGGTGTCAATGGCAAACCCTATCGTATCCCCGCCATCGCCACAGCTCCCAACGGACATATCTTTGGTATTGCCGACAACCGTCCTTGTGGCATGGATATCGGTTATGGTGAGGTCGACATCAAGTGCCGCATCTCTACCGACAATGGCTATAGCTGGGGCGAAGAGTTCTTTATCGCCGATGGTAAGGGCGGTAACACCAACGAGATGACCACAGGCTATGGTGATGCCGCTATCGTGGCCGACCGTGAGCAGAACAAACTCCTCGTGATGATGGTGTGTGGCCGTACCGTGTGCCACAACGGACGTTGGGATAAGAGCAAGATTGGCGACGCCGATGCTGATGCCGTAAACCGCGTGAGCCGTATCTACCTCACCTACAACGAGACTACAGGCGAGTGGGAGAAGGGCGAAATCGTCGAAATGACCGACCATATTTACTCTCTCTTCCTCGATGGCGAGACACCTACCGTGACCTCTATGTTCATAGGTTCTGGTAAGATTTGCCAAAGCCGCGTAGTGAAGAAGAACGAGTACTACCGTCTCTACTGCTCTATGTGGACACGCGACGGAGGTAACCGCGTCATCTACTCCGATGATTTCGGTGGTTCATGGAATGTGCTAGGCAAGATTTCTGACCGTCCCGCACCTGGTGGCGACGAGCCCAAGATTGAGGAGTTGCCCGATGGTACCGTCATCCTCAGTAGTCGTAAGTATAGTGGTCGCTACTTCAATGTCTTCACCTTCAAAGACGAGACCTACACCGAAGGCACATGGGGCACAGCCGTAGCAAGTAACGAGGTCTCTAATGGCCTCAGCTTCGGCGGCAATAGCACCAATGGCGAAATCTATAAGGTGGCGGCAATCCGCAAAGCCGATGGCGCAAAGTGCGATGTGATGTTCCAATCTATACCCACAGGCGGTGACCGCAGCAATGTGGCTGTATTCTATAAGGAGATGCTGTACAATGCCGATGGCACTAATAAGTATACTCCCACAACCTTCTCGCAGGGATGGACAAAGGGTGTCCATGTGAGCACCAAGGGCTCATGCTACTCTACCATGATCATGCAGAACGATGGTCGCATCGGCTTCCTCTTCGAGGAACACCCTGGCGATAACTACTCATACTGTATCGTATACATCCCCTACACCATCGAGCAACTCACTGGCGGAGCCTATAGCGTTGATGAGGAGTTTGTTACAGGCATCGATAAGGTTGTAACGATGCAGCGTGATGACGCCATCTATGACCTTATGGGACGTAAAGTAACCTCCATGACCAAGGGACATATCTATATAGTAAACGGCAAAAAGGTGGTAAAATAAAACATAGACTCCATCTATAGGCCTATAGATGGACCGGTTAAGATTTTTAACTAATTGGAAAGTGGTTATTTATCGCCTCCCAATTATTTTTGTAGAAAATATACGTAAACCTAAACGGTTTATTATTGTTACGATAAAGTAATATTAATTAAATACTCTAAACAAAACCATGAAAAGAGCATCTACATTCCTTGCGGCACTGTTTTGCACAGCGACAGCAATCTTTGCAGATCTTCCCTTCCGTAACCATCGGTACGACGTATTCAAAGTACTCCCCGTAACAAGTGAGAACATCGTTTTCATAGGCAATAGTATTACCAACATAAATGAATGGTGGGAAGCTTTCGATAACCACAACGTAGTGAACCGCGGTGTGTCGGGGGCCATCACTGACGAAGCGCTCGATAACATCGAAGCCATCGCGGCAGGTAAGCCTAAGAAGGTGTTCATCATGATGGGCACCAATGACCTTGGTACCGCAGGTATCTGTACTACAGAGCACGTGATGCAAAACATTACGCTTATGGTAGAACGCCTTCAGAAAGTGTCACCTGATACTGAGCTCTACATTCAAAGCCTATTGCCTAGCGGACACCTCGGCAGCGGAGGCACGCGCACTCCAGAGCGCCTGCAAGCAACGAATGAGGCACTCGAAGCTTTCTGCGAAGCAAAAGACATCACCTACATCGACCTATGGAATGACCTCACGGATGTAGCCACCAATAGCAATGGCATGTCGTATGACAAATTGCACCTCACCGCCAAAGCATACAAGATCTGGTGCGACAAGGTGGCTCCCTATGTAAAGGATGACAACACTGCAACATCGGCATATACCGATGCCGACCAGCAAGATGGCGGACTGGGCAGCGCAAATGGCATGCGTGCCACCGTATTCAGCAAACTGCCCATAGACAGTGACGACATCCTCATCATCGGCGACGAGATGGTGCATGGCGGTGAGTGGCATGAGTTATTGCGCAGCGCACGCGTGAAGAGCCGTGGCACCACATGGGGTTATCCCGGTCCTTCACTGGCCGATATAAAAAAGATGATTCCCGTCATCCTGCACAATGGAGCACAGCCGGCACAAGTGTTCCTATACACAGGAGTATACAATGTAAACAACGCTACGGATATTGCTACCGAATTTGAGACATACAAGAGCATTGTAGAACAAATTAAGAGCCTCTCGCCCACCACCGAGATTACCTTGATGAGCCTGCAGCCCACAAATACAGCAGCCACAAATACAGGGAAAGTGGTGCCTTTCAACGAGAAGATGGAAGCCTATGCCGCAGCTACCGACAAGGTGCACTACCTTGACATCTACACCGATTTTGCGAGCAACAGCGTAGGTAATGCGACCTACTTCAATGGCAACTATCTCTACGGCAAGGGATACGTAAAGGTGGCTCAGAAGATTGCCGAGCAAATCAAGACATTGGAGCCCGACGCAGCCGTTAGCGCCATTACCGACTCAGAGGCCAATGCACTCTACACCCAATTTACCAACCGTACAGCCTTAGGCAAGGCTATCGTGACAGCTTCACTGCTCCCTGAAGGCAATGGAGTGGGCCAATACACGACAGCCAACCTCGCAGGTATGAAGGCACAGATTGAGGCCGCCTACACTGCACTGAAGAATAGTGACGCCGATGCTATTACAGCAAACACAACAGCATTTACCACTGCACTCAACGCATTGCTGCCCAGCATAAATCAACCCATCTACAGCACCGAAGGGAATGAAGTTTGGTACCAGCTCCACACCCCTAACCGCGATAGCCGCTACCTGACGAGCAGAGGTGCAGGAGAAGGTGTCTATGGCGATGAAAAGCACAACTACGCTACGAGTATGTGGAAGTTTGTTGCACGCAGCAAC
>JBGVOS010000087.1:0-7707 GCA_045126595.1 Bacteroidaceae bacterium
ACAACGACATCTTTGCCGGTGACCCCACATGGGTAACTGAGGCTATCGGTGGTCGTTTCAACGACGGTCGCACCAAGGTAACCAAGACCTCATTCCGTTTCCTCCAGACATTGTACAACCTCGGTCCCAGCCCCGAACCTAACTTGACCATCCTCTGGAGCCCGCAGCTCCCCGAGGGCTTCAAGAACTTCTGTGCCCAGGTATCTGTTGACACCAGCTCTATCCAATACGAGAACGACAACCTCATGCGTGAAGTGCGCAACTGCGACGACTACGGTATCGCATGCTGCGTATCATACCAGGCTATCGGTAAGCAGATCCAGTTCTTCGGTGCACGTGCCAACCTCGCCAAAGCACTCCTGCTCGCCATCAACGGTGGCCGTTGCGAGAACACAGGTACCGTCATGGTAAAGGGTATCCCCGTACTCACCAGCGACGAGCTCAAGTTCGAGGAGGTAATGACCAACTACAAGAAGGTGCTCACCGAAATTGCCCGTGTATACAACGAGGCGATGAACATCATCCACTACATGCACGACAAGTACTACTACGAGAAGGCTCAGATGGCATTCGTAGACACTAACCCCCGCATCAACCTCGCTTATGGTGCTGCAGGTCTCTCTATCGTGCTCGACTCACTCTCAGCTATCCGCTACGCCAAGGTAACAGCCAAGCGTAACGAGATTGGCTTGACCGAGGCGTTCGACATCCAGGGCGAGTTCCCCTGCTTCGGTAACAACGACGACCGCGTAGACCAGCTCGGTGTAGACCTCGTATACTACTTCTCTGAAGAGTTGAAGAAACTCCCCGTTTACAAGAACGCACGTCCTACCCTCTCACTCCTCACCATCACCTCTAACGTGATGTATGGTAAGAAAACTGGTGCTACTCCTGACGGACGCGCCAAGGGTATCGCCTTCGCTCCGGGCGCTAACCCCATGCACGGACGCGACAAGAACGGTGCTGTTGCATCACTCAGTTCAGTAGCCAAGCTCCGCTACCGCGACTCACAGGACGGTATCTCAAACACCTTCTCAATCATTCCGAAGTCACTCGGCCCCACCGCAGAGGAGCGCATCGAGAACCTCGTGACCATGATGGACGGTTACTTCACTAAGGGTGCTCACCACCTCAACGTGAACGTACTGAACCGCGAGATGCTGATGGACGCTATGGAGCATCCCGAGAAGTATCCGCAGCTCACCATCCGTGTATCAGGCTACGCCGTTAACTTCATTAAGCTGAGCCGCGAACACCAGTTGGAGGTTATCAGCCGTTCGTTCCACGAGAGAATGTAATAAAACTGAGTTTTATAATTCTGAATTTTGAATGATGAATTATGGCCAGGTCTAATTCGTAATTCAGAATTCAGAACTTAGAACATCACATTGAAATTAGCGTTTTCTGAATAATGGATACCGAACAAACCGAATGGTAATTCATAATTCAGAATTCACAATTCAGAATTCATCAACATGATAAACGTACACTCCTACGAAAGTATGGGGACATTCGACGGGCCGGGTCTCCGGCTCGTCGTTTTCTTACAAGGCTGTCCCTTCCGTTGTCTCTATTGTGCCAACCCCGACACCATAGAACTCACAGGGGGTAAAGCCACACGCTCTGAAGAGATTTGCGACATGGCCGTAAGCCAGATTCCCTTCTTCGGTAAGCGTGGCGGTGTCACCTTCTCAGGCGGTGAACCTACCGTACAAGCCGAAGCCCTCGTCCCCCTCGTCCGCGACCTCAAGAGTCACGGTATACACACCTGCATCGACACCAACGGCGGTGTGTGGAACAAGCATGTAGAAGAACTCCTCAGCGAGATTGACCTAGTATTGCTCGACATCAAGCAGTTCAACCCCGAGCGTCATCGCCACCTCACCGGTCGAAGCAACGAGCAGACCTTGCGCACCGCAGCATGGCTCGAAGAACACGACCACCCCTTCTGGCTGCGTTACGTTCTTGTACCCGGCTACAGCGACATGGAAGAGGACATCCGTGCCCTCGGCGAAGCCATCGGCAAGTACAAGCAGATTGAGCGTGTAGAAATACTCCCCTACCACCGTTTCGGCGTACACAAGTGGGAAGCCATGGGTTGGAAATACGAACTTGAGGAGGTGAAGGAGAACACCAAGGAACAGCTCGAACGTGCCGAAAAGCTCTTCAACGAGTATTTTGACACGGTGATAGTCAACTAAAGCAACATTCCATTCTCCCTGCCACCCTCCGCCCAACAAATGTAAATGGCAGTAAATGAACAATCTGATGGCGGACACTGTGTACGATAATCCGTGTACGTCAGTGTCCGCCATTTTATTTCTTTCATTCTTGACCCTAACAAGGAAACGCTTCCATCTCAGCCAATCCAGTCTTGATGTTGCAATAAGAGATTCATTTACCGTTGCGCAACATACACCTTACCCTTGCGCAACAGCAAGGTTGCCGTTGCGCAAGAGCAAATCTGCTGTTGTGCAGCAGCAAATAACTTCAACTGCTACCAGCACGAAAGCGGACCAACTGCGTGCCATGAGAGCGAAAAATATAGGCTTTTATACCTGAGAAGACTCGTAATGGCCTGCCGATGACAGATATTGCACGACACTACCGACCGCACCCTATGTCCGCCACAAACAAACTGAAAATCAATAAATAATAGACCATCGACGGAGGGTGCAGAGGGATTCTCATTTCCTCTTCCACTCCTAACAAATAAAAAAAAGCAACTTTTAATAAAAAAAACACGGAAACATTTTGCAGTATCAAAAAAACGTCGTACCTTTGCATCGCAATTGAGAAACAGATGCACTCTTAGCTCAGTTGGTAGAGCAATTGACTCTTAATCAATGGGTCCAGGGTTCGAGTCCCTGAGGGTGTACATCGAGAAAAGCCGACTACAACAGTAGTTGGCTTTTACTTTTTGACATTTGTACAATCTCCACTAACTTCCAGTCCCCAGCTTTTCATCTCGCCACATAAAGGAGAACATCTTAAGCCATTTTTCCGTCTACCCTCACAGAAGATAGAATAAAAAAAGCGAACACTATGGTTCGCTTTTTTATCATCATGCAGGTAGGTCGATTATTTTTTCTTAAAACCCTCTTCGATGCTTTGCAACAGGCGGCCTGAAAGCATGATGACATTGGGAGTAGAGGTAGCCAACTGGCCACGAACAAACTCTGACATGCCCTTCAAAATCTCGGGGTCTTTGCTAGGAATCAGGCGTGTGATGTTCATCATCAACAAGCTCTTGCCAGACTCGCTCAGCTTCTTGTACTCGGCTTTGCAGCGCTTCAAGAAAGTCTTGTCGTCAACCTTTACACGAGCCTCGACCAAGCGGAACATGGGTTCGTACTGGTTCTTCTCCACCAAGTCCAATTCGTACAACTTTGCCTTCAATGCCTGGTACTCCTCTTCGTTGAAGAGCTTCTCGGCCCACTTGTGACCAGAGAAATAGGTACAGAATTCAGAGTGGTACAAGCGGCCGATTCTTTCCTGGATAGCATTCTTCTCGGGCTCTGCAAACTCATTGCGATGAGCTACCATGAAGTCTACCTTGGGGTCGTTCAAAGCCACTGTATAGCGAGTATAAAGGAATGAGTTGGCAGGATTCATGCGCTCGGCCTCGCTCAACGAATTGAAATAGTCGTTAACGACCTGGAAGCCTTCGTCCTCCTTGCGCTGCTCCATCAAGCTCATGGCGTATGCATTAACAAGCTCCGGAGTACGCTCACCATTCTTATAGCGCTCAGCCATACGCTCAGGGGTCATTTCGGGATTCAGCTTGCCTTCCAACTTTTGGATGAAAGTCTGTCCGTCCATAGAGCCCTTCAAGTCAGCAATGACCTTACCCTCTGTATCCAATACGACGAATGTAGGGTATGCACTTACTTTATAGACTGCAGCAAGTTCCTTACCCTCTTTCTCGGCATTCAGCTTCAGGTTCACAAACTTGGCATTCATGAAGTCGCCCACCATCTTCTGGGGGAATACCTCCTTAGCCATCTTCTTGCAAGGACCACACCAGTCAGTATAGAAGTCGATGAACACCAACTTGCTCTCCTGCTTGGCTGCCTTCAACGCTTCATCGAATGAGATGGAGCGAAAATTTGTCTGCGCATGGGCAGCAAGGCCCATTGCGCAGACAAATAAAGTGATGAAAAGTTTCTTCATAAATTAGTATGTACAGTTTCTGTACTCCACCTTAACAACCTTCAGGCCAGTTTCCCATACCTCAGCCTCTGCGGGAGTTACGTTAATCTCGTTCTGGTTGTCCTCGATGTTGTAACCGTATACAACACCCTTCTTCGCTGTATCATCGTAAGTTGCTACAACAAAGTGGTTATTGTCGTTGTTAGAGTTGTAGTCCATAGCAAGGTGAGTAATCTCAGCCTCGAAGTCTTTCACCAACTTACACTCATTGCGTGCATAGTCATAAGCATACAATTTAGGACCGACAGCGTACAACAAGATCTGCTGCATTGAATAGAATGCATAGTGATCAGCATCGCTAAAGTCAGTTGCTACACTAAGGTCAATAGTACGCTCTGCATTAGCAGTAATGTAATCTGCATAGTAACCACCCACGGTGAACAAGTATACAAAATAATTGCCTTCTGTATCTTTCATCAAAGCATATGAACGCTGAGCATTACCTACACCATTCTGACCAAATACCAAGTCACGTACAGATGCGTATTGAGTTTGATCCCAATAGAAAGGAGTACCCTCATTTGACAACTTCGGAGTATAAGTGAATGAATAGGTTGCTCCGTTCATGCGAGTAAAGCAATGGTTCTCTTCATCATAGAATACATAAGACGAAACACTGGTTGAGGGCTTGTAGAATACGTACTTAGAAGGCTTGTACAACTTACCCATAGAGGTATGGCAGTTTACTGGATTACCAAAAGCTTCACCAGAAAGCATGCTACCAAAGAAAATCTCATTCTCCGTCATCATGATACGGTAAGAACGGGTGTTGTCAATGTTAGAGCTACCATATGAATAGGGCCAAATATCAACAAGTTTGTAAGGCTCTTTAGTCTCAACAGTCGGGAAGAAGAGGTTGCCAAGGTTGCTCAAGTCAGGCAACAAGTTGAAGCTTGTCTGTGCAGAACCACACTCTACTCTATAAGCACCAGACTTAGTCATAGCCCAAAGACGTGTAGAGGTTGAGGTATAGCTTCCTGAGAAGAAGAGATTCTCAGCACCTACCAGATTCAAATCATTGTTCAAAATATCGTTTACAACGAATGTATCACGGTCTGCCATCATGCTGACGAAGTCCAGGCCTACTTTGCCATCTTCTTTGTCACCAAACAGGTAGAAACCACGAACAAAGGGGCTGATGATGTTGAAGTCAGCAGATGCTTCCCATTTCATATTCGTAGTCATGTCTGTTACTGACAAGTACAAAACATACTTAGAAGGAGCTGCAGTAACCTTATAGCTCAAGTTACGCTCTCTGCTGATTACTTCATGTGCATGGTCTTTGTCGATAGCTTTGTTGCACAAGAACCATTCAAATGCCAAGTTTGACTCATCGGTGTCGCTCAAAGAGCCCTTGATCTCAGGAGTGATCTTAAGTGTATCTTCTCCACTGACACAGTTATAGCTCTCTTCCAAGCCCGAAATTTCTATTTCATTGATTTCAGAAATAGTATTGTTGCCTTCATCCTCTACACATGACACGGTAGTCATGCCAACAATCAATGCGAGGAATGCATATTTATTAAATTTCATATTCTAACAATCAAATTATTTATAATAATCTTTATTCTTCGGAGTAAGCTACCCACTGATCATTGCCATAATAATCACTTGGCTTAGTATAGGGGTTCCATCCGTCGGCTGCATAACTAGGACCTACTTTCATGAAGAACATCATAGTACCATCATCTTCCAAGACAGGTGTCTTTGCACGTGCTTTCTCCAACAAGAATGCTGACATTGTTTCACCAATAGCAGTCATACGGATATTGGGCATGGTCGAAGCATCTGCGTAGTCTTCAATAGTAGTACCTGTAACCTCCATCATCAACTTCCATTTCTTAGCAGAGAAAGCACCCAATGTTCCTAAACCGTTGGCATCATTACCTTGCCATTGCTTGGGTCTTGCCATGACATCATATACGAAGATGTTATGGATAGAAGCATTATGGTTATAGTCGAACTTTGAATTCTCTGTGGGAGAATATTGCTCGGGAGCTTTACCGATTTCATCGAACATCATGGTGAAATGCTCATTGTTCACCAAGGCCAACTGAAGCTGCAAGGTGTCGTCCTTCATGTGTGCACCACGATGGAAGGTCAAATCAATGGTGGTAGAGGTCTCACCAGCCTTGATACAATAAGACTCTGCCAAGCCTGTGAAGTCACCTTCAAGCAACTCGGTGCTGTCTTCAACAACAATAACACTGAATTCTCTGTCGATAGAAGAGGGCATACCAGATGCCTGGACGGTGAAGCTCTTTGTTATCTCATTGTCCATGGTACTACCGAACGAAACGGTTGAGAAATACTCATGAGACCATGTGTCGGGATCCAACCAAGCTACTTCGTTGCGAATATCAAAATAGAGAGAATCTTTTCCTTCGTAGGTCATCAGTTCTCTTTCACAGCTGGTCAGTACAGCCGAGAAGAGAGCGATGGAACTAATTAATTTTATATTTTTCATAATTGTCTTCTTTATTAGTTAGCACGTTTGTCTTTTTCTACATCAGGCAAAGGCCATACATATTCCTGTGGTGCCATAGTTGCATATAGGACTCTTTCTTCCCAATAATAGTAGGGCTCTTCGTAGTCTGCAGCCAAACCACTGAGTACTTTTTCCTTGGCCAGGCGCTTGTTATAGAAGTAAATCTGTCCTTCACCAATCATTTCGCGACCAAATTCGGCATCAACAGCGCTCATCTTCTCTTCTTCTGTAGTGAATTCTGCGAGGTTTACGCAGTTTCTGTGAGCACGAATCTCATTGATGTAACCGAGGGCTTCAGCCAAATCGTCAGTACACTCAGCAGCAATCAGGTACATCTCGCTCAAGCGCAACAAGGGAACCATATAGCGGCGAGTCTCACTGGTAGTGATGTCCTTGAACTTAGAGAAGCACAGCATGTTATGCTCTGTTTGCTCACCCTCTTCATTTACATCAATTACGGATTCTACAGACCACATTTCTGTGCGGCGCAAGTCGTCCAAGTCGGGATAGAAGTAGTGCATCTTAGAGCTCTCATCACCCTCAGACATAGACTCTCCGGCGAAACTCAAGATAGTAGAGACGTTCAATCTTGAATTGAACAAAGCATCGTAAGTGTTTACACGAGACTTGTTGTAAAGTGCAAACATCACCTCTGTAGAGAAAATCAAGTCGGGCTTAGAAGACTGCACGTTGGCCTTGGGAGTCCATACGAATACCTCTTTCTCCTTATTCTCATCGATGATAGCCTTTGCGCAAGTGTAAGCTGACTCCTTATCGCCTTTCCAGAGGTATGCGCGAGCCAACAAGCCCTGGACAGCATAGTAGTTCATGCGGAACTGACGATAGCGGAAATCGGTGCCTTCGTTCGCATCTTCTGATTCACCGTTCATTACACCCTCGGTGCGGATTCTATCGTCCTTCAAGAGTTCTGCTGCAGCGTTAAGGTCGCGGATAACCTTCTCGATAACCTCGCTAGCAGGCAACATGGGCTGGATTTCCTTAGATGT
>JBGVOS010000088.1:0-18566 GCA_045126595.1 Bacteroidaceae bacterium
GAGTCACTGCGTAACGACGGCCGTATCTGGGTGCCCAAGAAGCTCGAAGACGCCAAGGCTCTTCAGGCTGGTACCAAGAAGCCCAACGATATTCCCGATGAGGATCGTGACTTCTACCTCGAGCGTCGCTATCCCGCCTTCGGTAACCTCGTTCCCCGCGACGTAGCTTCACGCGCAGCTAAGGAGCGTTGCGATGCAGGCTTCGGTGTGAACAACACTGGTCTCGCTGTATTCCTCGACTTCAAGTACGCTATCGAGCGCCTCGGTGAGGATGTAGTACGTGCTCGCTATGGTAACCTCTTCGACATGTATGAGGAGATCACCGACGAGAACCCCTACAAGACACCTATGATGATCTTCCCCGCTATCCACTACACCATGGGTGGTATCTGGGTTGACTACGAGTTGCAGACCTCTATCCCCGGTCTCTTCGCTATCGGTGAGGCTAACTTCTCTGACCACGGTGCCAACCGCCTCGGTGCTTCTGCCCTCATGCAGGGCTTGGCAGACGGTTACTTCGTACTCCCCTACACTATCCAGAACTACCTCAGCGACCAGATCCAGGTGCCCCGCTTCTCTACCGACCTGCCCGAGTTCGTACAGGCCGAGAAGGAGGTTCAGGACAAGATCAACAAGCTCATGGCTATCAAGGGTACACGTTCTGTAGACTCTATCCACAAGGAGCTCGGCCACATCATGTGGGACTTCGTGGGTATGGCTCGTACCGACGCATCGCTCAAGACCGCTATCGAGAAGATCACTGCCCTCGAGAAGGTATTCTGGAGCGACCTCCGCATCCCCGGTGAGGCCGACTCGCTCAACATCGAGCTCGAGAAGGCACTCCGCCTCTGGGACTTCATCGAGACTGGCAAGCTCATGGCTTACGACGCACTCAACCGCGAAGAGTCATGTGGTGGTCACTTCCGTGAAGAGTACCAGACCCCTGAGGGTGAGGCACTCCGTCGTGACGATGAGTTCTCATATGTTGCCTGCTGGAAGTACGAGGGTGAAGGCAAGAAGCCCGAACTCCTCAAGGAGCCGCTCAACTACGAGTACATCAAGGTACAGACACGTAACTACAAATCTTAAATTTTGACAACAATGGACAAGAATATATCATTCACACTTAAGGTTTGGCGCCAGAGAGGTCCTAAGGCGAAGGGCGCATTCGAAACCTACCAGATGAAGGATATCCCCGGCGATACCTCATTCCTGGAGATGCTCGACATCCTCAACGAGCAGTTGATCAACGAGAACAAGGAACCCATTGCCTTCGACCACGACTGTCGTGAAGGTATCTGCGGTATGTGCTCACTCTACATCAATGGTCACCCCCACGGCCCCGCTACAGGTGCTACTACCTGTCAGATCTACATGCGCCGCTTCAAGGATGGCGACACCATCACCGTAGAGCCCTGGCGCTCAGCAGGCTTCCCCGTGATCCGCGACTTGATGGTCGACCGCTCTGCATACGATAAGATCATGCAGGCTGGTGGTTACGTGTCAGTGAATACTGGTGGTATCCCCGATGCCAACGCAATTCCCATTGCCAAGCCCATCGCCGACGAGGCTATGGATGCTGCTGCATGTATCGGTTGCGGTGCCTGCGTAGCTGCTTGTAAGAACGGTTCTGCTATGCTCTTCGTATCAGCCAAGGTGAGCCAGCTCGCCCTCCTTCCTCAGGGTCAGGTAGAGGCTGCACGCCGTGCCAAGGCTATGCTCGCCCGTATGGATGAGCTCGGCTTCGGTAACTGCACCAACACCCGTGCCTGCGAGGCCGAGTGCCCCAAGTGCGTAAGCATCAGCAACATCGCTCGCCTCAACCGCGAGTTCCTCAAGGCTAAGCTTGCCGACTAATCCCACAAGGATTATATAAGTGATAATAGGGTGGCCATGCGGTCACCCTATTATCATTTATGTCATTGCTTTTTTTCTTGCCTTTAGTCTCTACGGCTTTATGCCAGCAACTAAGGAACTTCCAATATCAAGTTTACCTAACTTCCTTCGTGGGTATACCCGATTTTTCTCGAGGGTATACTGAATTTTTCTATCGGGTTAACCCGATTTCGGACAAGTTCCCGCCATTTATTCTGTCCTCAATACCACCCTATTCTTGATGCCTTCGGGTGTGGTGACGGTGAGTATCACCTTGCCTGGGGTGTGCCCCGCACGGAGAATGACAAGAGCCGAGCCGTTGTAGAAGTGGCGGGTGGTGCAGGTATGGAGTTCGTCGCTATAGATATTGCCATTGTCTACTGCCACAATGCGGGCGTCGCCCTCGACAGTGAAGGTGAGCTCGTCCTGTGCATCCCATACGCGTCGGCCCTTGCGGTCGACAGCCTGTACACGCACATGCATGAGATCGGTGCCGTCGGCTTGCCATGCGATAGGGTCGGGCGTTAGGATGAGTCGCTGGAACTCGCCCGTGGTCTCGATGCGATGTCGGGCCACTGCCTTGCCGTCGCGGTAGGCTACGGCTTCGAGGTAGCCGGGGGTATAGGCTATGTTGTCGAAACGCAAACGGTTGCGTAAACGGGGATTGGCCGTGTTGTCCTGAGTGGCGATGACTCGGCCATTGAGCACGAGATCTACGCGCTCGCAGTTGGTATACACATGAAGCGACAAGGTGGAGCCTGCCGCGCGATTCCAACTTTCGCCGGTAATGCCGGTACCCACCTGTACATCATTCCACATCGTGGCACGAGCAGCCTTGTCGATGATGGCGATGCGCACTACAGACTCGTCGGTAAACATGGACTTGAGGAGGTAAGCTGTGCCCTTGGGCTGCAAGGAGAGGTCGAAAGAACCATTCACCCAACCCTTGGCGGGCCATCCATCAGACTCGCCTAAATAGTCTATCTGCCCCCAATAGGCTAACCCGATGACGCGGTCGAGATCCATCTCGTAGAAGTTGGGGCCCATCATGCTGGTGCTTGCTTCGGACTGATAGAACATCATCCACGGGAAGCGGCGGCTATCGCCGGAGAAATACATGTAACGGTAGTTGTAGGAGGCAATATCGGTCTCGTGCACAAGCGGTGCAGGCAACGAGTCGGTATCAAGATGGCGTCCACGGGGATGCATGGCCACGGTGATGGGGCGTGTGGTGTCGTAGCGGCGGAGTATCGGTTTCATCATGCGATAGGCGGTGACACCCCAGTCGTTGAAGGGGAGCGAGTTGTAGGTCTGCAGTTCATTGCCGAGACTCCACATCACTACACAGGGGTGGTTGCGATCGCGCTTTATCCATTCGGGCAGATCGTAGGGCCAGAGGGTCATCCACTCGGCACGCCCGCCACAGAACCGGGTGAGCCACTTGTCGTACAGCTCGTCGACCACAAGGATACCATGCTTGTCGCACAGTTCCATGAAGGATTTGCTATAAGGGTTGTGCGAGGTGCGTATGTGGTTGAAGCCATACTCCTTGAGCAACAGGATGCGCTTCTCGATGGCACGCGGATAGGCAGCGGCACCCAAAGCGCCGAGAGTGTGGTGGTTGGCAATACCCTTGAGGAGTACCTTCTCGCCATTGAGCTTCATGCCATACTCGGGCGAGAACTCCACGGTGCGTATGCCGAAGGTGTGAGCTACGCTGTCGATTGCCATGCCTTCGCTGTCGAGGATGCACACCGACGCAGTATAGAGGTGAGGTGTCTCGCAACTCCACAGGCGGGGATGCTCTACCACAAAGGAGTCGAGTTTGATTTCGTGGGTGCGGTATTTACGGTTGATGTGGGCTACGCGTGTGCCTTCATATATAATAGTGCCGTCGGCATCGTACACGACAGTGCGCATGGGTATGTCGCTATCTTTGGCACGGGTGGCAATCTCGGCTTGTATCTCCACCACGCGGTTATCGGTGGTGGTGATGTAGAGCGGATGACGCACAAAGTAGGTCGTGGGATGGGTGGCTACGAGAGTAACATCACGGAAAAGTCCTCCACCAGTATACCAGCGTGAATTGTCGGGTTGCGCAGTATGGGCATAGACGGCAATGATATTCTCATCATCGAAGCGTAGCCGTTGGGTAACATCAATCTCGAAACCCAAATAGCCGTAGTCGGTGCCACCGATGCGCTCACCGTTAAGATACACATCACCTACATACATGATACCCTCAAAATCGAGCAGCAGACGTTTCCCCTTAAGCGTTGCATCGGGAGTATAGCTCCTGACATACCAACCGCCCCCCATCTCCTTGAAGGCGCGGGCCGACAGACGACTCTTGAAGTTAGCGGCTCCGTCGGCATTATCGGAACGCTCCTCGGGAGAGGGTTCTACCCACGGCTGCCCTATCTGGAAGTCGTGAGGCACATCTACTATTGCCCACCCTACATCTTCAGAGGCAGGCAGCGCGGTGGGAATATTGGATAGTTCACCCAGATGAAAATACCAACCGAAGTTGAGATTTATCACTTCACGTCCCTGCACCAAGCATACTGCAAGACATAGTAGCACGAGTAGTAGGAGACGTTGGGATAGGAGGTGTCGGTCGGTTTTCATAGTACTTCATTTACGAGGATAGACAGGTGTCTGATGCACCCCAAGGCAAATAGAAGATATCGATTATACCTGGTCGTTGAAAGCGTTGTATCGCTCCAAGGCTGCGTGGGCAGCCTGTTTGACGAGCAGGTCATCGCCCTGCAGGGCGGCTTGTGCCTGGTCGAGGAACTCGTGACTGCTGCGTTCGTTCATCGCTGTGCCATGTAGTGCGAAGAGGTGGGTGATGAGACGGAAGCCGGTGTATTGCTCCATACGATTCTCTGAGGCCATCCACTGGAATGCCTTCTGTGAGGCGTAGGGCAGACGGCGGAAGAGGGCCATACAGAGGTAGTCGGCCAGCTCGGTGTTGGTGACGCTCTCCATCCAGAAGTCGGCCAGCTCGGCATCGAACGTCTCGGTGGGTTGCAGGTAGGCTGCCAGTATCTTACATTCGCGTATATCTTCCTTCCACAGTGCCTGTGCCAGGTCGTGGTTCTGCTCATAGCCGGCAGCGATCTCCTTGAGGCGAGGCAGCTCTACGCCGAAGATGAGGCGGTATTGCAGGCCCTTCTCTCGTAGGCTCTGCGACAGTACTCCGTTCATGAAGAGGCGAAGCTGGGCTTTGATTTGTCGGACGGTCTCGTTTACTTCCATTGTTTTAAGCTTGCATAGAAAAGGAAAGACTATCATTTCTGTCATTCTGAGCAAAGCGAAGAATCTCGCAAAGTACATTGGCAAAATACCCGTGCGAGATCCTTCACTGCGTTGCCTTTGGCCCCTACGGGCGGCGAACGTCGTTTCAGGATGACACGACTGATGCAGTCATTATCCTAGTTAGTTACGGTACGGCAACGTCGCATACTCGGTGCTATAGCGCAACATCTGAGCGTCGTAGCCCTCCTCGTAAGAGATGGTAACGTCAGTGATGTTGCCTTCAGCATCGGTGATGGCAGTGTATACGGGGTTGATGAATCCCTTGTAGGGAGCGAGGTTGAGCGCCTCGTAGCGGGCGAGGATCTCCTTGTGCAAGTCTTGGTCAACTTGTACGGCGTAGGCCTCTACCAGCTGGCGGCCAGCCTCGTAGTCTCCCTCCGACTTGATGCGCTGTATCTCGGCAAGGAGCTCACCGAAGAGGCCGCGCAGCTTCTCGTAGTCGTTGATCTTCACGTAGGTCTTGCCATCACGCTTGGCCAGTTCGACGACGTTGTTGGCCTTGCCGTGCTCGTAGGCCCAGCGGGCGATGAGCTGGCGGTCGCGCATGTGAGCCTCCTCTACGGTAGCACCCGGCTCGATGCGCACGAGCTGTGTCATGAGTCCGTTCATCATCTGACCATAGTACTCAGCCTTGTAGGCTTCGGCATTGGGTACGAGGCCGAGTTCCACCATCTTGGGATCGGCTAGGTAGTAGAGGGCAAAGAGGTCGGCACGAGCCTCCTCGATAGTTGAGCCGTGAGCCTTCAATGCATCGGGGTCAACACCGGGGAGCAGCTTGCCCGAACCGTGGCCGAGACACTCATGCAGGTCGGTGTGGAGGTCGCCGGTGAGGGCATCGTATTGCTCGATGAGGCGGCGCTCCTCGTCGCTGTATACAAACTCCTCGTTGAAACCACCGCCCAGTGCGGCCATGTTGTAGGCTTCGGTGAGGTTACCGATGGTCACCGACTTGGAACCGTGTGCGCTGCGTATCCAGTTTGAGTTGGGGAGGTTGATACCGATAGCTGTTGAGGGGTAGAGGTCACCGGCGAGGATGGCGGCGGTGATTACCTTGGCGCTCACGCCCTTTACAGTCTCCTTCTTGAAGCGACTGTCGACGGGAGAGTGGTCTTCAAACCATTGGGCATTGTCGCTGATGAGCTGGGTGCGCTTGGTCGCCTCGAGGTCCTTGAAGTTAACGATAGACTCCCATGAAGCCTTCATGCCGAGGGGGTCACCATAGCTTTCGGTAAAGCCGTTGACAAAGTCGATGCGTGAGTCAAGGTCGCCCACCCAAGCGATGCAGTAGTCATCGAAGTCCTCGAGGCTACCCGAGCGGTAGTACTTGATGAGCTTCTCGATAACGGCCTTCTGCTCAGCATTCTCAGCCACGGTGAGAGCCTTCTCAAGCCAGAAGACCACCTTAGAGAGTGCCTGGCCATAGAGTCCGTCGGTATGCCATACCTTCTCCACCACCTTGCCGTTCTCCTTCACAAGACGGCTATTCATGCCATACATCACGGGCGTCTCATCCTTCGGGTCCTTCAGGGCAGCATAGAAAGCTTCGGCCTCGGCCTGTGTCACCCCGTCGTAATAGTTGCTTGCCGAGGTGAGCACGAGGTCCTCACCATCGGCCTGGTTGACACGCTTGGGCATCACCGCAGGATCAAAGATAGCGGGGAATACCTCGGCGCAGAGTTCCTCTACGCTCTGTCCCTCAGCCAAGGGTAGTTTGCTCGCATCTACCGATGCTAAAGCCTCGCGGAAGAACTCGGGAGTGAAGCCTGGCTGGAACTTGTCGGCACTGTAATGATGGTGAATGCCATTTGAGAACCACACACGCTTGGTGTAGGTCACGAAGTTTTTCCAGTCATCAGTGCTCTTATCGCCTTGATAGTCGGTATAGACTGTCTCAAGCATCTTACGAATAACGAGGTTGTGGCGTCCATTCTGATCGAACAAAATGTCGCGACCCTGCAGAGCAGCTTCTTGGAGGAAATACACTAGTTTCTTCTGGTCAAGAGTGAGTTCGTCGAATCCCTTCACCTCATAGCGAAGCATCTGGATGTCGGCAAATGTCTCATTGGCATAGTTGAAGGCAGTCTCAGCCTCATTGCCCTTGTTGCATGATACGCACACTGCGGTTGCCATGGCTAACATTGTCAATTGTTTTTTCATTATAATGTCAATCATTTATGGTTTGTCGCATTTGAAGAGACAAAATACGTAAAAATCCCGCAATTACGCAAGTCTCACTCCAAAATTCTGCCGTAAAGCCACAAATGTTATCTCCCGCCTTTTCGCCTGCCACCCTCAGTCAAAGGCATATAATCTACTGATAACACGATAGTTGACGGCAGACATTGGGAACATTTTTCAGTGTCCGCCATCAAATGTTGGTCCTATCCAGTGATTACAGAATATTCCTTCCCGAGGACGCTGCCACCAAAAGCCGAAGGTTATTTACCGCTGCGCAACAGTAAGGTTACCCTTGCACAACAGCAACCTTGCCTTTGCGCAAGAGCAAGGTTGCCGTTGCGCAGCGGTAAGTAAAAAGCAACAACCCCAAAGCATCCCAGTAAAGTGCATTGGTAAGGATGAGTCTCTCCGCCGCGTTTCCCTATAGGCTGCGGCCCATACTATACCCCGACAAGGCAGACATTCGGCGCACATGGACTATCGTTCGCAATGTCCGCCAACAATCCATTATCTCACAATTACTTACCCCCATCCGGCGGACACTGGCAGGTAAAAAACTGGAAATGCTTACTTCTTTCCGAAATAACGCACGAGCACAGCAGCGCACATTACGCCTCTATATAAACTTTTTTCACTTAAAATAATTGATGTTTCGATAAAAACCACTACCTTTGTCTCGAATATGAATTAGTGTGAAAACGAAAAAGAGTATTAACCATTTATCCATGATAAACGTATGAAGAAAAGATTTCAACTTTTAGCTTTATCAGTGTTGTGCGCAGTGTTTGCCCACGCACAGTTTGTAGCCCCCTCAGAGGGCGTGTTCCGTATCGTCAACGTAGGCTATAATGCCGCATTGATGGAGGATTTCTTAGGCCACACACTGCGTTGTACGGCCACTATCGGTGACAACGATGACTACGAGCAGTTGTGGATTCTGAAGGAAGAAGGCTCTGGATACAGCTTACAGAACGTGTTCACTGGCGCTTACATCCAGACAGGAAACACTGGCACAGAAGTACCCTACTGGACTGGCGCAACTGCCAAGACATTTAATCTCAAGGCTGTAGGTAGTGACAACGCTTACAATATTTTTGACCCCACATTGGGCGCACAAGGTCTGCACAGTAAAGGTGCTAATGGCAATGTGGTAAGATGGGTTGACTGTGACCCTTCACGTTGGAATTTCGTTAAGGTAGAACTTTCCGATGCCGACATTGCTGCAGCACGCGATGAGTATGCACGACTCACAGGTGGCGACAAGCTGGAAGGCTATCAGGCTGTATTGGACGAAGTGTTCACCGACAAGGCTTGCACCGTACTGAGCGAGGCTTATGCTGCCAAGAGCGCCGAAGAGATTGAGGCTGCATTGAGCGACAAATTGCCTGCTGAGTTGGTAGCGATGGTAGTGAAGGTGAAGAACGACGCATGGGCCGAGCCTAACGAGAAAGCCGACAAACCCGGATGGAATGACCACTACGCCAAGAAGTTCCGCGTACAGATGATCGAGCCTCACAGTATTGCCGGTGAAATTACTGAGTGGATTGGCCACCAAGGACATACCAATATGGACAACCCCACCGGTCTCTACGCCAATAAGCGCGAGGTATTCTACATCATGGTAGAGGGCGAAATCAAGGAAGGTTCAGAGCTGTGGGCTACATGGCTCGTAGGCCACACCAAGATGAACAACTACAACAATGGCTACACCAATGGCTTGCGCTTGCACGAAGGTTTGAACGTTGTTCCCATGGGAAGCGATGGTAGTGCACTCTACTTCAACTACCTTGTACACACCTTCGACAAGACCACATGGCAGTTTACCAACAAATTGAGCGACTACGACGACCTCAAGATACACGTAGCAGGTGGTTATATCAACGGCTACTACAACGTAGCTGGTGATGCACTCTACACCCCCGACAACGACGACGACTGGGTATACTATGAGGAGCGTGCCAACTTGGAGAATATCACCATCCTTGGTCGCTACGAGGTGCTCCAATTCGAGTTGAACGACGTGATTAACTATACCGACGATAAGGGCTCAACTTGGAGCGAAAAGGGCTTGGCTTACTACTTCCCCGAAAGACTCCCCGCCGAGATGCCCAACAGCCCCGCATTTACCGCACCCAACCAGCGCATCAACGCTATCGTAGAGGCATGGGACCGCATCTTCCTCTCTGAGAAGATGACCCTCGGTGTAGCCAGCAAGGCCGATGTAGACTCAATGAACAAGCTCTTCCCCCGTTACGACGGCACATGGACCGAGAAAGCCGAAATCTACAACTATGACGATGCATTATACGCATTCTGCGATAGCATCAAGGATCGTGATGGTGACTATGGTGAATACTACAATCATCGCGGTGTAGCGTTCGGTACACGTACGGGTTATATGTATGGTAGCTGGGACCACTCAGGTTACCACATCAACACCACACACAGCATCTTGACCTGCATCGCTACCGAGGCTGGCCCCACATGGGGTCCTGCCCATGAGATTGGTCACCAGCACCAAGCACTCTATACCCTCAATGGTGAGATGGAGGTGACCAACAACACCTTTGCCAACATTGCAGCATGGTACATGGGTATGGGAACCTCACGTGTGAACGGTACCGAAGGTAACCTTGCACACGTATACGACAATTTCAAGAGCGGAGGTTACCTCCTCAGCAACAACATCTGGGCGCTCACACAACGTTACTACCGTTTGTGGCTCTACTACCACCGTACTGGTAACAATACCCAGTTCTTCCCCCGTCTGTTTGAGTTGATCCGTTTGCATCCTATGGAGCGCAGCTATGGCAGTGGTAGCGAGATGCGTCCCAACGACAAGGGTGAAATGGAGAACGTTGGCTTCCAACTCACCAACGGCTATCGCTCATACCTCCACTTCTATAAACTCTGCTGCGAGGCAGCACAAGAGGATTTGACCGAATTCTTCCGTGCGTATGGCTGCTTCACTCCTGTAGATGGTGTGTTCCAGGGCGACTACACCAACTCAAAGTACTACACCACACAGAAGGAAATTGACAAGGCCATTGCGGAGGTAAAAGCGAAAAACTATCCCGTAAACAACAAGGTACTCTTCATTAACGACTGTACTAACAGAGCGACCTATGGCCACGATGGAAAGACACGCCGCAGCTACTGGGATGGCGAGACTGGCTCAGGAAAAAATGCCGAGGTAGGACTCTATGTAGATTATCTCAATAAGACTCCGATTACCGGCACATACGTCTACTCTTTGGTTAACCTTAAGCTCACCATTGAAGGTGGCCAAGGTGCGGTTGGTTTTGCTATATATAATAAGGAAGGAGAGATTCAGGCTTTCTCTAACAACCATAGTTTCTACCTCAATAAACAAGTTGAAAACATGCTGCGTTCAGGCGAAGCAACTCTATATGCTGTATCAGCCGAAGGTAACGATGTTGTTGTAATCAACAAAGTATTACAAAGCAGTACCGAGGAACAACTCGAGGCTCTGAAAGGAGCATTGGAAGTTGCCAAGAACTATCTTGCCAAAACCGATACTACAGGTACGAAGCTGGGTTACTTGCTGCCCGACTCCATCACTGAGTATGTAGCACTCGTAAACAAAATTGACACCGTGATTGCCAAGGCCGACACAACCGAATACCTCTATGGAGAGTGGTTTGTGACTTTGGAAGCGGAAAACACCAAGATTGCAGTAAACCAATCAAACCGCGTACGCCTCATCCCTGATTGTTTCTACTCTATAGCTTTAAGCACCAATACAAGCCGTTATATAGGTACGGTTACTGCCGGACTCAACACCTCTGTATCCACAGAAATAACAGATAATACACAATGGAAAATTGTTCCTGCCGAAACTGCAGGTACCTATTACATACAGAATCGCGAGACCGGAAACTATATCACCGTAGTAGAAAAAGGACAACGTGCAAAAGCTGCATCAAAGAACATCGCAGAAGCAATACCCTTCAAACTGATACCTGATGCTCCAGGAGAATTCTTTATCCAACATGCCAACATTGCCGGCCTCAACCTCTACAATAATATTTCTACCAACCGAGTTCAGGCTGGAGAACAAACCGGGAACAATGCTAAATGGATACTTCGATTGGAAGAAAGTCTGCTGTCACTGCCCGAGATTAGCACAGACGAGCAGATATCCGTATATTATATGCAGCGTACTGACAACAGGGAGTATGCCTACCACAAATCTTCCGGGCGTAATGATAAAGGACGTATTGCCAGCGGCGCATGCGATAATGCCGACGACTTCAATTTCTGGTTCTACTTCACCGAAGGCAATGAAGATGGCAAATATGCAATCTATAACTATGCCACTGGACTACCTATCACTGCTTCTGGGAATAAGCTCTACGCCAACAAGGAGAGTGAGACAACAATCGACTACACTATCGCCCTCAATGAAGAATATACCGGATTGATTATTTCTGCTAAAGAGGGAGCCTGGTACATGACATCATCAAAAGTTGCAGAGCTGAGCAATAATAACAACACCTCCTGGCTGCTACAGCGAGTACGCACCATCAGCCTCACCAACGAGCCGCTCACAAGCCTTACTATAGACAAGGCAGAAGCCACACTTAACGAGAGCGAGTCTATCATTCTCACTGTAACGACTGCACCTATATTTGCGACCAATCACTCCGTGACATGGAGCAGCAGCAACACCGCTGTAGCCACAGTCGATGAAAATGGTTCTGTGACAGCAGTTGCTGAGGGTAGCGCCATAATCACTGCTACAGCTAACGATGGAAGCGGGCTGACAGCAACCTGCAAGATAACGGTTAAAAATGATGCAGGCATAACTACAGCAAGCACTGGCATGTCTGTACAGACACAAGGCAGCATTATTATTATTGCCGGCTTGAATAAAGGTACTATGGTAGATGTATACGACACCGCAGGTAAGCAGATTGCTAATGCTATATCTGCAAATGGTACGACAACTATCGATACTCAATTACCCAAGGGTAGTACAGTCATCGTGAAAATTGGAGAATACACAATAAAGACAACTCTCTAACAAGAAGTATAGCAACTAAAATATAATTCTTGGAAAATTAAAAGAGAACCGCCTGTTTTTTAGTGCGGTTCTCTTTTTTTACAAAAAATAGATTACCTTTGCAATATAAAAACCACAACACACTTAATTCACATGAAAAAGTTTTTCTTATTGATTACATGCGTAATTGCTTGTCTAGCAGTAAACGCACAAGACAAGAAAGTACCCATCAGTAAAGCTGTGGCCACCAGCGAACAACCAGGGAACGAAGCCGAAAATGCAATTGATGGTACCACAGGAACTATTTGGCATACCAATTGGAACACTGGCACTACATTTCCTGTAACACTCACTATTACGTTGGAAGAAATTTCACATGTTGATTATGTGCGCTATACCCCTCGCCAAGACGGTAATCAAAACGGCAACTGGAATACTGTACATGTAGCCTATTGTCCTACGACTAACGGCACAAGCTTCACCAATGTCGGCAAATATCCCTTGAATGGTTCTAGCAAGCCCTATGACTTCATATTAGCAGAAGGAGGTGTAGAGTGCGGACAGATACAGTTTACCATCGAATCAGGTTACAACCATCATGCTGCAGCAGCTGAGATCACCCCTTACATCATCGACAACAGCAAGGTTCAAATCTTTGAGCCATACTTTACAGACAATCTCTATACCGAACTGAAACCCGAAATAACAAACAGCGAAGGTATTGAAGATGCCACGGTAAAGGCATTGGTAGACAATCTCCTAAGTGATGCTGAGGGATACAAAAAATTCCGCGTAGGCGAATACGAGGCCTATATGCCCACCTCGACACTGAGAAACATGCTCAAGGTGAGCAGCCAATACAACAACTACGAGAACCCAACAGGCATCTATTTGAAGGAAGGAGAATCTTGCTACGTTATTGTAGAGGGAATAGACAACTATCCCGCGGACCTAAGAATCAAGAATTGGTATACAAATGAGAACAGCAGTTCTTATGCACTACGCAATGGGTTGAACTACATCACAGCTACTACCGAAGGAAATGTTTTCGTCAGTTATTATACTGATGATTTTAAAAGTGCCCCTAATATAAAAGCTCACTTTGTCAATGCACCGGTACAAGGCTATTGGGACCAGGCCACAATGACCAACGAGGACTGGATTGAAATGCTTGCTGGCCGTGCTTCAGACGACCACACCATCATCATTACCCGTTCGGAACATGCTCAGCTGGCCTATCCCGTATCAGCATGGCTTAAACATTGCCCCACGAATGTAGACTCTACAATGACACTCTACCAACAGGTACAATGGGCCGAGCGCGATATCATGGGATTGGAGCGATATGGCAAACAGATGAAGAATCGCCAGCTATTCTACGCGACCAACTATGGTTTTATGGCTGCCGGAGGCGAGGGCGCATACTGTGAATACGGAAGCCTGGGAGCAATAATGAAGCCCGATGCTGCCAGTTTTGACTTTTGGGGTGTAGGCCATGAGTGGGGCCACAACAACCAAGTGACTCCAGGATTTAAGTGGTCTGGTTGTGGTGAGACAACGAACAATATCTATGCCTCTTGGGCGCAACTTCATTTTACAGGCAGTCGCGATGCAGCAGGAAGACCTACGTACTTACGTCTCGAAGATGAAAGAAGCGGTGTAGGCGAATACTCAGGCATGCGTGGTGGACGTATGCAGACCTATTTTGAAGAAGGAATACGCAAAGGGGTTGCATGGCAGTTGCAGGATGGCCCCGACTATCATGGTGCAACACCTGACACAAAAACCGTAGCAGGACAAAACGCCAATGGAGGCAGTATTGGTCAAGTCACTACCACATCACGCAACTATGACCACTTCGTAAAACTTGTACCTTTCTGGCAGTTGAACCTTTGGGGCACATTGGCAGGTAAATGTCCTGACATCATCCCGATGGTAAT
Organism: Bacteroidaceae bacterium; assembly: GCA_045126595.1. Taxonomy (GTDB): domain Bacteria; phylum Bacteroidota; class Bacteroidia; order Bacteroidales; family Bacteroidaceae; genus UBA1189. Next base: position 14,341 of record JBGVOS010000088.1, read on the forward strand.
CGAAAGCATCCGTACCACCCCCAACTATGGAACAACATACAACACCAATGGCAAGCAACAGATCAATTGGATAAAACTAGCTTGTGACAGTACCAAGATTGACCTCCTACCTTTCTTCGAGAAAGCAGGTATGCTGCGCCCCATCCATGCGTATATAGAAGACTATGGCGCTGGATGGAATATTATCACTGAAGAAATGATTGATAAACTTAAGACTTACGTGAAAGAACAAGGATACCCCGCTTTTACTGAGGAGATAAACTACATCAATGCTCATAATTACCATATATATCGCGATAGCCTAAAGCTTGAAGTACCTACAACTTTAGGAAAAGGCTGTAGCGTCAGCGGTAATAAAATAACCGTACAACACAATACTATAAAAAATGCGGTAGCCTTTGAGACTTACAACATCTATGGCAAACTTTTGCGTATCACTATGTATGGTTTAGGAAGCAATGACGGCCATACATTTACTCAAGTACTCTATCCTAAAGATGGCAATTTAGAAACAAGCGCAGCCTATATTATGGCTGTTGGATATGATGGCACCCGCATAAGAATTTACGAAGAAGAAGACATAGAGGTACTTCTCAAGAATGAGTTAACAGAATTTATCAAAGAGACCAAGAGCCACTTAACAAGAGTTGATACTACAGGTACAAAAATTGGATATCTGGTCCCTGATTCAATTATAGAATTAACCGCACTTATAAACAATGTTGACTCGATGATAGAACATGTAGATCCCTCCGTAGCCGACTATGAAGGATGGTACATGCAATTAAAGACTGCAGTAGAGTGTCTCTCAGCAAACAGCAATGCGCACATACCAATTAGTCCTGAGTGCTTCTATTCTATCACTCTAAGCAGCAATAATAGTCGCTACATTGGCACTGTCACTGCAGGGCTCAACACTTCTGTACTTACAGAGGTTACAGATAATGCACTATGGCGATTGATTACAACAGAAACTCCCAATACTTATTATTTACAAAATCGAGAGACGGGCAACTACATCAGTATAGTACAGAAAGGTCAGCGCGCCAAGGCTGCATCAAATAACATAGCGGAGGCTGTAGCCTTCAAATTGATACCCGATGCTCCGGGAGAATTCTTTATCCAGCATGCTAATACTACTGAGCTCAACCTCTATAACAATTCCAATAATCGTGTTTTGGCTGGAGAACAAACTGGGAATAATGCCAAATGGATGCTCCGACTAGAAGAGAACCTCTTGTCGCTCCCCAAGATTAGCACAGATGAGGAGATGCCAGTATACTATATGCAGCGTACCGACAATAGAGAGTATGCATATCACAAATCTGCCGGACGCACAGACAAGGGCCGCATCACCAGTAGCACTCTTGATGATACAAACAATTTCAACTACTGGTTCTATTTCACAGAAGGCAATGCAAAGGGCACATATGCTATATACAACTATGCCACAGGATTGCCCATCACAACCTCAGGCAATAAGCTCTACGCCAACAAGGAGAGTGAAACAACAATCGACTATACTATCGCTCTCAATGAAGATTATACCGGATTGATAATTTCTGCTGAAGAAGGAGCCTGGTACATGACATCATCCAAACTTGCAGAACTGAGCAATAGCAGTAATACGACATGGATACTACAGCGCATACGCACCATCAGCCTCACTAACGAGCCGCTCACAAGCCTTACTATAAACAAGGCAGAAGCCAAACTTATTGAGGGAGATTCCATTACACTGACCATAGAAACAGCTCCCGTATTTGCAACCAACCACACTGTCACTTGGAACAGTAGCGACACTTCTGTTGCCACTGTAGACGAGAACGGCACAGTGAAGGCTATCGCCAAAGGAAATGCTACCATTACAGCTACAGCTAATGATGGAAGCGGGCTGACAGCAACCTGCAAAATCACGGTAGAAAATGGTGCAGGCATAACCACTGCAAGCACTGGCATGTCTGTACAGGCCCAAGGTAACGTAATTGTTATCACTGGAATAGATAAGGGTACTATGGTAGATATATACGACACCGCAGGTAAGCAGATTGCTCAGGCAATAGCTGCCAATGGTGCGGCAACCATCGATACGCAAATGCCCGAGGGAAGCACTGTCATCGTGAAAATTGGAGAACATCAGATAAAAATATCACTTAAATAAGAACAACTAACAATAATCCAAATGGAGGTGGCAAAAATTTTTGCCACCTCCATTTGGATTATACTCTACGGCCAAACGCAATCTTTTCGCCAAAATATTTTCTACTTAAAGGAAAAATGTCTAAATTTGCACGCAATAATTTTCATAATTGAATAACTGTATGTCATTTGTTGCAGACAAAATCATTATGGACGGCTTGACGTTCGACGACGTTCTTCTCGTACCGTCTTATTCAGAGGTAATCCCCGTTAATGTGTCGCTTACGACCAAGTTTTCACGTAACATCGAACTGAAGATTCCCTTCGTGACAGCCGCCATGGATACTGTTACCGAAGCGAAGATGGCTATTGCCATTGCCCGTGAGGGAGGTATCGGTGTTATCCACAAGAACATGTCTATTGAAGAGCAAGCACGTCAGGTGGCCATCGTGAAACGTGCCGAGAACGGCATGATCTACGACCCCGTGACCATCAACCGTGAGGCCAGCGTAAAAGACGCACTCGCCCTCATGGCCGAGTACCACATCGGTGGTATCCCCGTAGTTGACGATGAAGGTAAGCTCGTAGGTATCGTGACTAATCGCGACCTCCGCTTTGAGCGCAACCTCGATTGCAAGGTAGACGAAGTGATGACCAAAGATAATCTCATCACTACACACCAACAGATCGATATGGATGCAGCCTCAGCAATCTTGCAGGAGCATAAAATCGAGAAACTTCCTGTAGTAGACAACGATGGCAAGCTCATCGGCTTGATTACATATAAGGACATCACCAAAGCCAAGGACAAGCCCATGGCTTGCAAGGATAGCAAAGGGCGTCTGCGTGTAGCAGCTGGTGTGGGTGTAACTTTCGATACTCTCGATCGTATGCGTGCACTTGTAGAGGCTGGTGCCGACGCTATCGTTATCGACACAGCGCATGGTCACTCTAAGGGTGTTATCGATAAACTGAAAGAAGCAAAGAAAGAATTCCCCCATATCGACATCGTTGTAGGTAATGTAGCCACAGGTGAAGCTGCCAAGATGCTCGTAGAGGCTGGTGCCGACGGCGTTAAGGTAGGAATCGGCCCGGGCAGTATCTGTACCACTCGTGTGGTAGCAGGTGTAGGTGTTCCCCAGCTCTCGGCCATCTATGATGTTGCCAAAGCCCTCAAGGGTACTGACGTACCCCTCATCGCTGACGGTGGTCTTCGCTACTCCGGTGACATCGTGAAGGCTATTGCTGCCGGTGGATACTGCGTAATGATTGGTTCACTTGTAGCCGGAACTGAGGAGTCTCCCGGTGAAACCATCATTTTCAACGGCCGTAAGTTCAAGGCATACCGCGGTATGGGTTCACTCGAGGCCATGGAGAACGGTTCTAAGGACCGCTACTTCCAGGCAGGCACCAAAGATACCAAGAAACTCGTACCCGAAGGTATCGCAGGCCGTGTAGCTTACAAGGGTTCGCTCTATGAGGTTATCTATCAGCTCGCCGGCGGTCTCAAGGCTGGTATGGGCTATTGCGGTGCTCCGACCATTGATAAGTTGCACGATGCCAAGTTTGTTCGCATCACCAACGCTGGTGTACTCGAGAGCCATCCGCACGATGTGTCTATCACAAGCGAGGCTCCCAACTACAGCCGTCCGCAATAAAAAAGACATTAAGATAAAAGAGTCGAGGCTAACTAAAGTTAGCCTCGATTCTTTATTTTCACTATAATAGAAGAGAAATAAATAAACAGAAATATCGCGTCGGTAGCTAACGATATACACGTCGGAAGCTAGCGAGCAACACCTCGCTAGCTACTGAGCCGTACAACACTAGCTACCGGCGCGAATCGTATGCCAATGGTAAGGGAAGATGCGCCTATCGGCATCAATAATGTATCGAAGCCAGCATCTGAGCCATCTTCTCTATACCCTCTTGCAGAGGTTTCTGCACCATCCCCTTGATGAAGGGATTGAGCTCGGTGCGGAGCGTGAGCTTCATCTTGCTAGCCTCCTCGGCCGTGGGCAGCATCTGTACCCAGATGGTGAGGGGTATAGGCGATGTGGTAGCCTCGAGCTTCACACACTTGGGCT
>JBGVOS010000089.1:0-7535 GCA_045126595.1 Bacteroidaceae bacterium
GTGAAAATGCTTGGTTAAATCAACACATATTTAGGGTTGAACCATACCCATTTGTAAGGAAGGAGTATTTGCATTACGTTTTTAAAGCTATGATTTCCGAATTCTATTCCCAGAGCCATGGGTCAGGAATGGTACATATCACTAAAAAGCAATTTGAAAATGTTTTATTGATGCTACCTCCATATACTGAACAAAAACGAATAGTAAACAAGATAGATGAACTATTTGCTAAATTAGATGCAATAGTGGAGAGCCTATAAACTCTCCATTATTGTGTTAATTTGCTTAAATGCGATATTTATTGCGTCAACAATTCGCAATTGTTCTTTATAGGGCGGTATCGGAACTTCTATAGCTTTGAATAACTTCTTGTTCAAATGAGGAATAGCTGAGCCGACCTTGTTCTCTCTTAATGTTTGACGATGCATATTGATTACCTGTAGAATGTAATCAGTACTCATGTTTTTGTCAATGTACAACTGTTTGAATGTGCTGCCTTGATAACCCTCTATGTGAGTGCGAAAAACTTCACCAGAGTTCTCTCCATCCACTAATATCAGAAGAGTGTTTGCAGCGACAAATTTACCTTCCGTTAGTGTTTTTGACTCTCGTTCTCCACGCAAATATTTGACATCAAGATTTATTCGTTCAATATTCTTTTGCCTTTCTCCATCTTCTAAAGAACACAATAATTGCATCGGTGCTACACACCATCCATTAGGCAAGTTCTCATAATGTCCGTTATCACAAGTGATTTCAGCCTTGGAATTGATGCGCTTGAGCAGTTCTGATGCGGGTTCATCGTTAGGGTCCTGGGGAACGAGTTTCCCATGTATTGCAAGATCAAGAATCTTACTCTTAGTTTGCTTAATGGTAGTTCGTAAATCAGTTTTTCCACTTTCAATAGTATCAATTAGTGCAAACCACTTGTTCAGGCTATAAACGATTCTAGTTTGCTCCTTAATAGGAGGTAGCGGAATCATTACCTCGTTTATTGTGCTAACAGATAGTCCTGGTTGAGCTGTTGATGTTGCATATTGATTAAGATTTAGATAAGTAAGAGCATTTGCAGCCCAAACAATATCTATGTTGCAATAAGTTTCGACAACTACGGCATGTTCTGTTGCATAAAATAAGCCATCAGCAACATTTATATTACCACATAATGCACCCTGTCTGCCAATTATAGGGAAATGACCATTTCTGTTATGACTGCTAACATATCCTCTTATCCCATTTCCACCATAACAAGGAAAAGGACATGTTTCATCTTGCCTATCAGAGATTTCTTTTGCTACTATATTTTTACCAGCTTGTAAGGTAAATATTTCTCCCAATGTTGTCCAACACCAACTTTGAGGTACCTCAAACGGCACGTTCTCATAATGGGGCGTATCGGAAGTTTTTGAAGCTTTAGACTTCTTTATCTTTCCTTCCTTTACCAATCGTTCTTTCTCAGCACGGATGCGTTCGAGCAACACCGATGCTGGTTCATCGTTGGGGTCTTGGGGAACGAGTTTGCCACGAATAGCAAGGTCGAGTATCTTTTGACGTAGTTTCTTGGTATCCATCTTAATCCTCCTCAATGTTTGCAAGCAACTTTTCCAATTCTGCTACGGCAGCACTTATTGTTTGGCTCTTGTCCTTGATGTCGGCCATCAGTTCGGCCAAAGTGCGGTCATCGGCTTCGCCACCCTGCTTTATCCAAGTAATATCGAGGCTTGTCTTGTCGCGCGACACGATTTCGTCTATCGCGTACTTACGCCAACGACCTTGCGGATTGTTCTCTGCATGATAGGTCTCGGTGCGTTGGTTGATGTTGTCGGCATTATAGCAGGCCACGAAGTCGTCGAGGTGGTGACGCTCCAGTTTATTAGTGGCAAGCGTGTGCTTGACATCGGTGCGGTAATCATAGAACCAAATATCCTTGGTGGGCTCGCCTTTGGTAAAGAACAGCACATTGGCCTTTACACCCTGAGCATAGAAGATACCTGTGGGAAGACGAAGGATGGTGTGCAGATTGAAGTCCTGCAACAAACGCTTACGGATGGTCTCGCCTGCTCCTGCTTCAAAGAGTACATTATCGGGGAGTACCACAGCTGCACGCCCACCAGTCTTGAGCATGAGCATCATGTGCTGAAGGAAGTTCAACTGATTATTCTTGGTCTCTACATAGAAGTCGGGACGATTGATCTCGACCGACCCTGCAGGGCGTGTGCCAAAAGGAGGATTAGCTAAAATGACATCGACAAGTGTAGAAGGCTCCTTCTCCAAAGAGTCTTCGCAAGCAATAGGGCTGCGGTCTGTGCCTACGCCATGCAGGTAGAGGTTCATAGAGGCCAAGGTAACGACAAGCGGGGTGTTGTCTACACCATGTAGCGCTTTGTTGCGTAGAAAGTCTCGCTTCTCCTTGTTTTCCGACTGGTCTTTCATATAATCGTAAGCGGTGAGCAGAAAACCGCCCGTACCACAAGCAGGGTCACACACCGTTTCGCCTATCTGCGGATTTACACAATCGACCATAGCCTGAATGAGGGGACGGGGTGTAAAGTATTGCCCTGCGCCGCTCTTCTTGTCTTGTCCGTTCTTCTCCAAGATGCCCTCATAGATGGCTCCCTTCACATCACCATCCATGATGAGCCATTGCTCTTCGTCAATCATGGTGATAACCTTTTTGAGGTATACGGGCTTGTCTATCTTGTTTTGAGCCTTGGTGTAGATAGTACCGATGAGATTGTCTTGCTCACTGAGCATCTTAAGCGTAGCCTCATACTGTTCTACCAGTTCCATGCCATCGAGACTACAAAGGTCGCCCCATTGGTAGCCGACAGGAATGGCAGACTCTTCACCGAAGAGTTCGGTATTCTCGGCATCCATCTTCAAGAAGAGAAGGTAGGTGAGCTGGGTGATATAGTCGGTGAAACCCACTCCTTGTCCTGCAAGGGTGGTTGCAAGAGTCCATACTTTCTTGGTGAGCGCCTGCTCGGTTGATATATTTGTTGCCATAGGGGTTATGCTGTTTTTCTATATATTACAAAGTTAAAAACGGATTGTAAAGCTTCATTGGCTTTGGTCATATTGCCGAATGCCTTGATTAGTTGCACGCCTCGGTCTTGATTGTCTTCGCGCACATCCTTCACGGTGCATGCGCCATTATAAGCGATATAGTTGGCGATTACGGCCATGATGTCGCGCTGCTTCTCTGTGAGATTATAGTTGCGCTGATAGTGACCAACCCAGAGGTTGAAGTAGCTACCAGCCGAGCTGACGGCACTTTCCAATTTTGTCACTTGTCGGTAGGCAAAGCGCACGAGCTGGATGATATTGGTTAAGGCATCGGCCTCCTCCTTCTTTGTCGAGCGTCGCACACTATCAGGTAAGATAATGGCGTAGGAGTTCCACAATTGTTTGGGTGAGAAGCGGTTGTTGGCCATCTTGAGTTTGTTCTCCAAGTCCTTGAGCATCGAATAGGTGATGGCTTCACCACTATTATTGTATATGATACGTAGCGCCTCTATCTCATCGCGGTACGCATGGCAGAACTCCTCGAAAGCCTCGGTTGTGCTCTTAGCCTCCTCTATAGAAAAGCCTTGTGAGATGAGTGTGTCTTCGCCAGGCATCAAGGTTTCTACAAACCCCTTGGCCAAGATAAGAATGTATCTGCGAGCATCGGAATGATTGGCCAAAGAGGCGACCAAACCCTTACGCTCGTTGTTGGGGTATGTGGTATTAATGAATTCGGGCAGAGTCTGATTTTCGAGTGCTACGTAAATGCGTGTTGCTATCTCTTTCATATCATCGTGTGCCAAACTGATGAACTCATCACGCTGCCCTTTATCAGCCTTGTTATGAATACGTGATAGTGTTGCAGCCAGTCGCTTCAAATAATTGTCGGGAAGGAAGCCGTGCGATATTCGTTCAAGCAATGTTTCCAAAGTTATCACTTCGGTATCGGGGCCATCCACTTGTGTGGGGATGGTATGCTCATGCTCGGTCACGCCTACGGCATCGACGAGGAAGAAGCAGTCTTTGCTGAATGCATTGGGGGTGACACTGCGCAACTGCTCATCGCCGATGGTACGTACTCCACGACCTTTCATTTGAGTATAGAGCGGTGCAGACTCCACGTCGCGCATGAACATTACCACTTCGAGCGGTTTCACATCGGTACCAGTAGCCACCAAGGTGCAAGTCACGGCAATACGGAAGTCCTTGTCGTTGCGAAACTGACGAATGAGTTCGTTGCTATCGCCAGCCGAGTAAGTTATCTTCTGTACATAACGGTCATCATCGCGCTCGAACACTTCCTTTGCAATCTTTACAATATTGGTTGCATGAGCTTCATTGAGAGCGAAGATAAGAGTCTTGGGCAAATAGTCAAAATTGGGCTCACGCTGAGGATCGTTGAACATGTCCCGATAGACCGCATCCTTATACGTTTGCAAAATCAACTTTATCTGTGCCGGGTTGATGATACTACGATTCAGTTCTGTCTTCGAGTATGTCTTGGTCTCTTTGTTTAATATCTGCTCTACTTGACCAGTGTAGCAAGTCACCCTCTTGAGTTTGTCGCCTTCGCGGATGGCTCCACCTTCTTCTGTCGCCAGTGTTTTGATGCGGTATACTCGATGGTCTACATTGACTCCGTCTACAATACTTTGCTCCAATGTGTAGTTTACCACACGATTGTTGTTGAAGAAAGCCATTGTCTCAGGAATAGGGGTAGCCGTGAGTCCTACCAAACGGGCCGTATCGAAATATTCGAGCACCTTACGCCAATTTCCGTAAATGGAGCGATGACACTCGTCGATAATAATGAGGTCGAAGAAGTCGTGGGGAAGATTGGGGTTGTCGGGTAATACCACTTCGCTTGTTGCTGTGTTGTCATCATCGTCGTCAGTATCTGTTATCTCTTCTCCTTTGAGCAGAGAGAAGAGACGTTGGATGGTAGAGATAACGACATTGCTATCGCTCGGTATCTGAGCCGACTTCAGGCGGTTTACCGCAAATATAGTATTAAAGGCATCGCCGTTCTCCGTCAATCGGAATGTACCGAACTCGCCCTCTGCCTGTTTCCCGAGATTGTTGCGGTCTACAAGAAACAGCACACGACGCATCGGAGTATAGGACAACATACGATATGCAGCCAAACATGCAGTATAAGTCTTGCCTGCACCAGTGGCTAATACCATCAATGCTCTGTTCTGACCATTGCGGAAACTCTTTTCTAATCCTGTGATGGCTTCATACTGACAGGCACGGAGTCCCTTGGTGTTCAGCGTAGGTAATCCTGCAAATGAGTCTTCTATGCCAAGCATCTTTACAAGTTTCTTCGGCTTATGCATGAGGGAGATAGGCTCATAAGTAGAATCCTCTCTTCTAAAATCGCGATAATAGAATTCCTTACCATTGGAAGTATAGATGAAAGGCAGAGGTTTCTGATATGCTGTATAGAATGAAGGGACACTTCTGGCATATCCTTCGACTTGCTCGCAGACAATAGAATCTCTGACATCTACCTCCTCGCGTTTAGCCTCCAATACACCGACAGCCTTTCCGTTGATAAAGAGAAAATAATCCGTTTCCTTGTTACCCTTTAGCAGACCTTCCCTTACTGCCACAGCAGAGCTGTCGGCTTCAAACTCGTCACGGTTGATGACCTTCCAACCCGCTTCGGTCAGCCATTGATCTATCCTTACTCTCGCTTTTTCTTCTGGCTTCATATAATTTAATATTATCAGAAGTTCTCTAATTTTACAAAAGTAGTAATTATCTCCGAGATAGCCTATATTTATCTCTTACAATTTCAAAAAGGGAATATAGCTCCTGCAATAAATATTTATCACAGGGGCAATAACTCCGCGAAGCAGGGGCGATAATGTCGTTTTTTGCAGGCCTGCGTTGGAAAAATCAGACAAAGAGATTTTGCGAAACGGACAAAGAGAAAAAAAGAATTGGACAAAGAGATTTTCCGGAACGGACAAAGGCTTTTTCAAAATTGAGTATACTGAATAAATTTATTCGGTATACTGAAAAGAAAAAATGAGTAGAGTGAATTTTTCCCGTCAGTATACTCATTTTTTCTATTGGGTATACTCAATTTCCGAGGTGACTTCAACAAGAGCGTTTGCGAGAAGCTGCAACCGACGCTCATGCTCCGCATTGGTACTTCCTCGAGATGACAGAGACAGTAAAAATCATACAAAAAAGCAGTGCAATCGTTTTTGATTTTTGGCTATACGCTTACTCTTGCGTGGCTTATCACATTGATTTTCACACTATCTACTTTTATGTATATTTCTCACTATATATGTCATATACACGTAGACTATTGTACAATAATCCATGTTGCGAAAACATACCAAGGGGCAAACAAGTAATCCTATCGGCCTGTATAGGGATGAAAAAGTTCATATTTGGGGTGGCATTGGCATCGTAGTTTGCCATTGCCACCCCAAATATGAACTTTTTTCACCTGAAATCGATGTCGTAGCCTTATGCCAGGCCAAAAATAAAAATCGCGTGTACGCTGAAACAACAGTACTACACAACACAAATACTCCCCGATTCACATCGAGGAGTATTCAAATAACACAAACACAAAATAAAACACGACAAAACTACTATGCAATCATTATTGGCTGTTGCTTTGTAAATTTCATAGATATAACACCCTAACGAAGCAAAAGGTTCGGAGGGGATGAGAAAAAAAATAGAGTTTTGCTGTTTATGCGCCCACGACTACGGTATGAAGCATCTCGGGACGGAGGTAGCGCTGCGCCAGCTGCTGCAGCCGTTGGGCATCGGTGGTGTGGATGGCCTCGACGGTCTGCTCAAGATGTTCGAGCGGCAAACCAAGGTGGTGCATGAAGATGTAGGCATCGGTGAGCGAAAAGGCGCTCTCGTAGTTGCGGCATATCTCACCGGTCATATAGTTGCGCACCATGTTCAGCTCGGCATCGGACACGGGTTCGGTCTGCAGGCGATGCATCTCGCGGTGTACTTCGGCAATAATCTCATCGGCCTTGCAGGATTGTCCTTCACAATGTATCAGGAACATCGCCTGAGAGGTGTTGGTGATGAGATCGGCGCCGATATGGTAGGTGTAGCCCTTCTCTTCGCGGATGTTCTTCATCAAGCGACTGCCGAAGTAGCCGCCCAGCACGGTGGTGAGCACACGCATGGAGAGGTAGTCGGGGTCGTTTACCTCCATGAGCAGACAGCCCAGGCGGATGCTGTCTTGCACAGCGCTTGGAAGCGAGATCCTTAACTTTTCACTCGGCTCCCTTAGTTCCTCACTCTTAACGCTCAACTCTTCACCTCTCTCTCCGCTTCCCCATGCCTCACGGCCGAACAGCGTCTCCACAAGCTCCATCATCGCCTCGTCGACATCGCCCGAGAGGTATATCTGGCAGGTGCGCGAACCATAATAGTGGCGGTAATAGTCGACCGCATGGGACACTTGCAGGGTGTCGTAGTCTTCGGGATGGACATTCATGCCGCAGGGATGGGCATCGCTATAGATACTGCTGCGC
>JBGVOS010000090.1:0-10599 GCA_045126595.1 Bacteroidaceae bacterium
AATTTCGCGAAGTGTAAACATGATTTCTCATCGCGAATTGTGGTCTCTCACAGATCTCACGAATCTCACAAAAAGGCAAGTAGCTTCGCCCTTGCTTGTCGGCTTTGCCGAGTGTTTGCGTCCCGGAGGTGCACACAAGCGATAGCGCGTGTGTTTCGTGAGATTCGTGAGATTTGTGTGAGGCAAAAATCCGCGATGAAAGAAAATTTCGCGTCATTCGCGGGATTCGCGTGAGAAAAATAAAAAGATTCGCATGAGAGAATATATTAACAGGAACAAAAAACAATGACCGACGCAAAGATAATCGTTGTTGACGACAATATGCCCGTATTGAAGGCTATGGGAATCGTGCTCAAAGGTGCGTTTGAAAAGGTGGTGACCGTTGGTGACCCTCAACTGATACCTGCTCTCATTGGCGTGGGCGACGTGGATGCTGTGCTGCTCGACATGAACTTCGGCGCAGGGCGACTCGACGGGCAGGACGGACTCTTCTGGCTCGACCGTATCAAGCAACGCAGCGGACTGGAGTGCCCTCCTGCCGTGGTACTCATCACCGCCTTTGGCGATGTGCCGCTGGCTGTGGAGTCGCTCAAGCAGGGAGCCGATGATTTTGTACAGAAGCCTTGGAATAACGAACGCCTGATACAGACACTCACTGCCGCCATCGAGAAGCGGCGCGAGGCGATGGCACGCAAGACGACGGACAAGACTGTGGATGACATGAGCGTGGCACGCTCGTATATACGCTCACTCGTGAAGCGTTATTCCTCTGTTTACCTCCGTCCCGAGCCCGAGGTGACCGACGAGGCCATGGAACTGCTGCTCACGATGGTGAAGGACGAGGAGTTCGGCCGGTTGGAGGAGACCATCGAGCGCACCATGCTGCTATGCTCCGATGCGAAGTGGACACGCGAGGCCATACAGCCCGTTGACAGTGACGGACGCCGCTCCACACTGACGCTCGAAGAAATGGAACTGCAATTTATACGCACCGCCTGGGAGGAGTCGGACCGCAACCTCAGTTCCGTGGCGCAGAAGCTCGGGGTGAGCCGTCAAACCCTATATAACAAACTGAAACGACATGGCATCATCCATTAACCGACACTATACACTGCACCTCATAGGGGCACTGCTCAGTGTACTACTTTCCTACACACTGATGCTATACCTATTTATACATGTAGGTGACAAACGCTGGATTTTCACCTCGGTGGTGGTCATGGGAACCTCGGCGGCATGGCTGTGGCATGTGTTGCGCTTCCCCATGCGTCAGGTGCGCTTCTTCTTGAATGCGGTGCGTGGGCGTGATCTCACCATGCGATTCCCCGAGTCGCGTGACCCGATGATAGGTCGTGCTGTGACCGACATGAACCACATCCTGCAGCTCTACTGTGCCGAGGGTCACGAACTGGAGTGGCGCAAGAAGTATTATGACCGTATGTTGCGCGTGATGACTCACGAGCTACGCAATACCGTGGCACCCATCGTGTCGCTAACGGCCGATGTGCTGCATCGCCCCGAGGAGTACGACAAAGAACGCATGCACGAGTGCCTAACCATCATCAACGAACAGGCCGAGGGTATCAACAGCTTCCTTGCCTCGTACCATCAGCTGACCAATGTGCCCGAGCCTGTGTGCCAACCCATCCCCATCAGCGAACTATTTGCCAAGCTGGGTCGTCTGCTGCGCAACGAGAAAGGACACTGCCTGCTCGAGCTGAATGCTCCGGCCGAGATGCGCCTCTTTGCCGACCCCAACCTGCTGACGCTCACGCTCATCAATCTTGTGCGCAACGCTGCACAGTCGCTCGAAGGGTGCGATGACGCTCGTATCGAGGTACGTGCTACAACGAGTGAGGGCAAGGCCTACATCACCGTGACCGACAATGGCCCCGGTATCCCCGAGCATCGCATGGAGCATATCTTCGAACCTTTCTACTCGACCAAGAAGAACGGTTCGGGCATCGGCCTCGCCCTGGCTAACCAGATTATGATGGCACATGGTGGCTCTATCACCGTTACATCGTGCCCCAATGTTCGCACGACTTTTACGCTGCAGTTTGTGGATAAGAAGTGAAGGGTAGGGGAATCTGTTAAAATAGTTTTAAAAAATGGGGTTATTTACAGATTACGATTGTGCATTGTTGATAAATTGTTAACTTTGCGCTTCAAACTCAAAAACATAAAACTCATAAAGATATGGCTGGAATGATTGATATCCGCGAATTGAACGAAAGGATTGAGCGTCAGAGTGGTTTCATCACCAATCTGATGGCTGGCATGGACCAAGTGATTGTTGGTCAGAAACATTTGGTGGAGTCGCTGCTCATCGGCTTGCTTGCCGATGGTCACGTATTGCTCGAGGGTGTGCCCGGATTGGCCAAGACACTCGCCATCAAGACCTTGGCGCAGCTTATTGATGCGCAGTATAGCCGCATACAGTTTACCCCCGACCTGTTGCCTGCCGACGTGGTGGGTACCATGATTTATAGTCAGAAGGACGAGACCTTCATTTCAAAGAAGGGTCCCATCTTCGCCAACTTCGTTTTGGCCGATGAGATTAACCGTGCTCCGGCCAAGGTGCAGAGTGCACTGCTCGAAGCCATGCAGGAGCGCCAGGTGACGCTGAGCAAGGAGACTTTCCGTCTGCCCGAGCCCTTCCTCGTACTCGCTACGCAGAACCCCATCGAGCAGGAGGGTACCTATCCGCTGCCCGAGGCACAGGTAGACCGTTTCATGCTCAAGGTGGTTATCGACTATCCAAAGCTCGAGGAGGAGATGCGCATTATCCGACAGAATATCAGTGGCGAGAAGCAGGAGGTGCGCCCCATCATGAAGGCCGAGGAGATTATGAAGGCTCGCAAGGTGGTGAAGGAGGTATACATCGATGAGAAGATAGAGCGTTACATCGCCGACATCGTATTTGCCACACGCTATCCCGAGAAGTACGGCTTGAAGGAGCTGAAGGAGATGATCTCGTTCGGTGGTTCGCCCCGTGCCTCTATCAGCCTGGCTCTGGCTGCCCGCTCTTACGCCTTCATCAAGCGTCGCGGCTATGTCATCCCCGAGGATGTGCGTGCCGTGGCTCACGACGTATTGCGCCATCGTATCGGACTCTCTTACGAGGCTGAGGCAAGCAACCTCACTGCCGAGGAGATTATCAGTAAGATTCTGAATAGGGTAGAGGTACCTTAGTCGTTTAATGTTTTGTGTTTAGTGTTTAGTGTGCCTCCGCGATGTTGGCCAAACTCTAAACCCTAAACTCTAAACCCTAAACTCTAACAATGGACGCAAACGAACTGATAAAGAAGGTACGGAAGATTGAAATCAAGACCCGTGGCTTGTCGAGCAATATCTTTGCCGGCCAGTACCATTCGGCCTTCAAGGGTAGGGGTATGGCCTTCTCTGAGGTGCGCGAGTACCAGTATGGCGACGATGTGCGCGATATCGACTGGAACGTGACGGCACGCTTCAACAAACCCTACGTGAAGGTGTTTGAGGAAGAGCGCGAGCTCACCGTGATGTTGCTCGTGGACATGTCGTCGAGCCTTGACTTCGGTACGTCGGGTATGTACAAGAAGGACATGGTGGCCGAGATTGCTGCCACGCTGGCCTTTGCTGCCATACAGAACAACGATAAGATCGGAGCCATCTTCTTCACCGACCGCATAGAGAAGTTTATCCCCCCACAGAAGGGACGTAAGCATATCCTATATATTATACGCGAGGTGTTGGGATTCGAGCCCGAGAGCAGGCAGACCGATATCACCGTGCCCCTGCAATACCTCACCAATGCCATCAAGAAGCGTTGCACCACGTTCATCCTGAGTGACTTCATTGATGGGCGCGACTTCAAGAACCCGCTCACCATTGCCAACCGCAAACACGATGTGGTGGCCATACAGGTCTACGACAAGCGCGTGGAGGAGCTGCCCGATGTAGGGCTGATGAAGATGCTCGATGCCGAGAGCGGCGAGGAGATGTATATCGACACCTCGTCGCGTCGTGTGCGTGCCCTGCATCGCGAGTGGTGGGTGGCGAGCCAGGAACGCTTGCGCGACACCTTCTCCAAGTCGGGCGTTGATGCCATATCGGTACGTACCGACCAGGACTATGTGAAGTCGCTGATGAATTTATTTGCTAAAAGGAATTAAGGAAATGTCATCCTGAGCAGGGCGAAGGATCTCCATCGTTTCATTGCACGAGATTCTTCACTCCGTACAGAATGACAAGCGAAGTGAACTATGAATTTGTTAAAGAAGTATCTATTTGCGTTGGCCCTAATAGGCCTTGCTTCACCCGTGTTCTCGCAAGTCACCGTCAACGCCAGCATCGACTCGCTGCAGTTGCTTATTGGTGAGCAAGCCCATGTGAAGGTTGAGGTGAGCTGCCCTGCGGGTGGCGAACTTATCATGCCCAGTTATCCCAACAACATGCTCATGGAGGGTATCGAGATATTGGGCGAGGTAAAGACCGACACGCAGTACCTGAATAAGAAGAGCCATATGGTGGTGACGCAGGCCTACACGGTGACCTCATTTGATACGGCCTTCTACTTCATCCCGCCGTTCGAGGTGTTGGTGGATAGTGTGAGCTATGCATCCAACCCCTTGGCACTGAAGGTGATGACGTTTGATATTGATACCACCAATGTAGAGGCCATTTTCCCCATCAAGGATGTCTTTGAACGTCCGATGACCTTCATCGAGCTGCTCCCTATGATACTGGCAGTGCTGATGGTGATAGCATTCTTCTTCCTCATCCCCCTCTTGTTAGGGCGTTACCACGACAACAAACCCATCTTGCGCCGCGTGACCATTGCGCCCAAGCTGCCTCCTCATCAGGTGGCATTGCAAGAGATGGAGCGCATCAAGAGCGAGAAGAGCTGGCAGAAGGAGGACGCGAAGCAATACTATACCGAGCTTACCGATGCCCTGCGTCAATATATGGAAGAACGCTTCGGCTTCAATGCCATGGAGATGACCTCCGACGAGATTATCGCTCAGCTGAACATGCAGCCCGATAAGGAATGGATAGGCGAGCTGCGCGAACTGTTCACCATGTCGGACCTCGTGAAGTTTGCAAAGTTCAAGCCTCTCATCAACGAGAACGACATGAACCTTATCAACGCCATCGACTTCATCAACAAGACCAAGGTGGAGACTGTCGTGCCTGCCGAACCTGTGACCCAAGAGATTGTGGTCAAGGAGGGCCGTTCACAGCAAGAGAAGGTGTTGCTCATCGCCAGTATCGCCGTACTTGGTGTGTTGGGTGTTGTTGCACTCTATGTAGCTATTACCGAAGTGATACAATTGTTTTTCTAAGTAATGTTAGTTAAAGTCTTGTAAATTCAACGTCTCTGTCATCCTGAACAACGCGAAGGATCTCTCACCAGGACCGACCGCGAGATGCTTCACTTCGTTCAGCATGACAAAAAATTTTCACAACGATTATGACCTTTGCCCATCCCGCATATTTCCTGCTCTTCCTTCTGCTTGTACCTTATATAATATGGTATATCTTGAAGGGTACGAAGAGCGAACCCTTAATGCGTGTTTCTACCACTCGCATGTATGTTGCTATGCCCAAGAGCTATAAAGTCTATCTTCGTCATGTCCCCTTTGTGTTGCGCATGGTAGCCTTGTCATTGCTCATCGTCGTATTGGCACGTCCGCAGTCTACCGACAGCTGGCAGAGCAGCGAAGTGGAGGGTATAGACATCATGCTCGCCGTCGACGTGTCCACCAGTATGCTAGCCGAGGACCTCAAGCCCAACCGCCTTGAAGCGGCCAAGCAGGTAGCTGCCGACTTCATCAACGGCCGTCCCAACGACAATATCGGTCTCACCATCTTTGCCGGACAGAGCTTCACCCAATCTCCCCTCACCGTAGACCATGCCGTGTTGCTCAACCTCTTCAACAGCGTCAGCTGCAGTATGGCCATGAACGGTATCATCGAGGACGGTACGGCCATAGGCCTCGGCATCGCCAATGCCGTGAGCCGCTTGAAGGACAGCAAGGCCAAGTCGAAGGTGATTATCCTGCTCACCGACGGATCGAACAACCGTGGCGACATATCGCCTCTCACTGCTGCCGAGATTGCCAAGACCTACGGCATCCGTGTCTATACCATTGGTGTGGGTACCAACGGAACGGCTCCCTATCCTTATCAGGGATTTGGTGGTATGCAGTACATCCAGGTGCCCGTAGAGATTGACGAGAATACCTTGATACAGATTGCCGAGACTGCTGATGGTCAGTATTATCGCGCCACGAGCAACTCAAAGCTCAAGGAGGTATACGAAGAGATTGACAAGCTCGAGCGTACCAAGCTCAACGTTAAGGACTTCAGTCGTAAGACCGAGGAGTATATGCCCTTTGCCCTCTGGGCTATGGTATGCCTGCTGCTCGAGGTGTTGCTGCGACTGACTGTGCTTAGAAGAATACCGTAATAACGAAAAACGAAGAAGAAAACGAAAAGATAACGAGTCCCGAAGTAGCACTCCTGTACTCCTGACTCCTACATTTCTAAATAATATGTTCAAATTCGCCCATCCCCAAGCTCTGTTTCTCTATATCCTGCTCGTCATTGTAGCAGGTATATACTTCGTGGCCCAGCGCCAGCGTAAGAAAGCCTTGCGCCGCTACGGATCGCCCGAGCTGCTCGGTGACCTGATGCCCGAAGTCTCGAATCACCGCCCTGCTGTGAAGTTCTGGATTACTTTCGTGGCCCTCTGCTTCATGGTGTTGCTGCTCGCTCGTCCTCAGTTCGGAACCAAGATGGAGACTGTCAAGCGTCAAGGCATCGAGACTGTCATCGCACTCGATATCTCCAACTCGATGTTGGCCGAGGACGTGGCTCCTAACCGTTTGGAGAAGTCCAAGAATATCATTTCCAAGCTTGTCGACGGCTTTGCCGATGACAAAGTCGGACTCATCATCTTTGCTGGCGATGCCTTCATCCAGTTGCCCATTACGAGTGATTTCATTTCGGCCAAGATGTTCCTTGAGAGCATCGATCCCAGCCTTATAGTCCGTCAGGGTACTAACATTAAGGCTGCCATTGACATGGGTACCCGTAGCTTCACTCCTAAAGAGGGGGTGGGGAAGGCCATCATCATTATCACCGATGGCGAGAACCACGAGGGAGGAGCCAAGGAGGCTGCCAAGGCTGCGGCCGAGAAGGGAATGATGGTGTACGTCATGGGAGTAGGCTCGCCTGAAGGAGCGCCCATCCCAGCCGAGCGTGCCGGAGACTTCCGTCGCGACAAGGAGGGTAATGTTATAGTCACCAAGCTCAACGAGCAGATGTGTAAGGAGATAGCAGCTGCTGGTAATGGCGTCTATATCCGTATTGACAATACCAACAACGCCCAGCGAATCTTACAGAAAGAAATAGACAAGTTGGCGAAGGCCGATATAGAAACCACCACCTACTCTGAGTACAATGAACAGTTCATGGTGATGGCGTGGGTGGCCTTTATCCTCCTGCTCCTCGAAATGTTGCTGATGGTGAAGAAGAATCCCCGACTGAGGAACTTCCATCTGTTTGATTGATAGGGGGAATCTTGATAATACAATATTGGAGTTCATAAAAGGTTGAATAGGTGAATCTGCTATCAACCTTTTATGAACTCCTTTTAATTTGTTATAGATGCTTTGGCCTGATCTTAGAACACCTGTTGTGCAAGTTCTTTCTCCGATACGAACGACAGATTGTTGAGGATGATGGTCTCGCGTGTCAGTTCGGGATTGTCGGTGCGGAATACCAATATGCCCTTGCCTCCGAGGAGGAACGAGTACATATAGGTGATGCCTATGCCAGCATCGTGGAGCACCTTCACGGCATCGGCAGCGCGGCCGGGCACGTCGTCCAGGGTGATGGCAAACACGTCCGAGAGGGCTACCGAGATGCCCGCGTCCTTCAGCACCTGGTAGGCGCGTGAGGGCTCCGAGCAGATGATGCGGTAGATGCCGTACTCTACGGTGTCGGCAATGGTCGAGGCCACGAGCTGAATCTGTGCCTCTTTGAAGAGTTCCAATACTCTGAGCAGGGTTCCCTGCTTGTTCTCTATGAAGATGGATAGTTGGTGGATAGTCATATTCTTTTAAATTGAAAGTTGGACCTTTAGGTCGCTGGCCGAAGTCAAAAAATCGCTGAACTCTAAATATTAAAAACTCTTTCTCAGGTCTTTCACCCTCACCGCCTTGCCTTCCGATACCGGCAGTGAACCCTTGGGTACCAGTTTCACGTAGGGTGTCACAAGGATTTCGTCCTTGAGCAGACGGGTGATTTCGCGGGTGAGCGACTGCAGTCGTCCGTAGTCGTCGGTGAAGAGGTTCTCCAGTTCCACCTCCACAATCATCTCGTCGTTCGAGTCCTGCGTATGCAGCGTGATGAGGTAGTTTGATGACAGCTCCTTGAACTGCATCAGTATCGTCTCAATCTGTATGGGGAATATGTTCACACCCTTCAGGATGATCATGTCGTCGCTGCGTCCTTTCATGCGGTCCAGTCGCTTGTGGTGGCGTCCGCAGGGGCACTCTCCGGGCAGTATGCGCGTGAGGTCACGTGTGCGGTAGCGCAGCAGTGGCATCGCCTCGCGGTTGATGGTCGTGAGCACCAGTTCGCCCACCTCGCCCTCGGGCACAGGCTGCAGCGTGTCGGGGTCGATGATCTCCACGATGTAGTAGTCCTCCCAGATGTGTAGTCCGTTCTGCTCCTGGCACTCGAATGCCACGCCCGGTCCGCACATCTCCGACATGCCGAACGAGTTGTACGCCTTCACGCCCATCATCTCCTCGATGCGTCGGCGCTGCTCCTCCGAGTGAGGCTCGGCACCGATGATGAGTGTGCGCAGCTTGGTGTCGCGTCGCGGGTCGATGCCCATCTCCTCCATCACCTCATGCATGCGTGTCACATAGCTCGGTATGGCGTGCAGTGCCGTGGTGCCAAAGTCGGTGATGAACTTGAGCTGTCGCTTCGTGTTGCCCGCCGCTGCCGGTACGGTCAGCATGCCCAGTCGCTCGGCACCATACTGGAATCCCAGTCCGCCGGTAAACATGCCATAGCCTGATGAGTTTTGGAACACGTCGCCCGGGCGCAGTCCCACCATGTGGAGGCATCGTGCCACGGCGTTGGCCCATTCGTCCAGGTCGCGCTGCGTGTGCAGTATCACTGTGGGGTTACCCGTGGTGCCGCTCGATGAGTGCAGTCTTACCGCCTTCTCCAGAGGTACCGATGCCAGCCCGAAGGGGTAGTTCTCCCTCAGGTCCTGTTTCGTGGTGAAGGGTATGCGCTGCAGGTCGTCCAGCGAGCGTATATCTTGTGGGGTGAGTCCCAGTTCTTCGAATCTCTTCTTGTAGAACGGCGAGTTCATGCAGTGCTCCACCGTCCGCTTTAGCCGCTCCAGCTGCAAAGCCTCTATCTCGGGGCGGCTCAGTGTCTCTTCCTTGTGTAGATACATAGTATATATAGTCCTTTTACCTTATACAAACGTTCAAGTTGTAAAAGTACACACTTTATTTGAGGCTTGCAAGTTATTTTTTCTCTTTCGATTTTTTATTAGTATCTTTGCATACTTATTGTTACTGCTATAAATGTTTTTCAGTATGATAAAAAATATTTTTCGCCCTACCGATATTGAAAACCTTACAAGGATTATTGCTGAAGGAAACGTCTTCGTACTTACTTGTCATGCTGGTCCTGATGGTGATGCCTTGGGTTCAACTTTGGGCTTAGCCCATTACTTGAATGCGTTGGGGAAGGAAACAATGGTGATTGTGCCCGATGCCTATCCTGATTTTTTGGCATGGATGCCTGGTTCGCAGGAGGTACTTCGATTCGATAAGCACCGCGAAAAGGCTGAGCTTATGATAGCGATGTCCGATGTCATCTTTGCTATGGACTACAATGCGCTGAGCCGTGTGGATGATATGGGACCGATGATTGAGAAGTCGAAGGCCAAGAAGGTACTCGTAGACCATCACTTGCAGCCTGAACATTTCTGTGACCTTACGTTCTCCTATCCTCAATTGTCATCCACTTGTGAGGTGGTGTTCCGTCTTGTAGTAGCGATGGGAGGATATGACCTTCTTCCCAAGGCAGCTTGCGAATGCATCTATGCCGGCATGATGACCGATACGGGCTGCTTCTCGTATGGTCCTTGTACGCAGGAGGTATATCTCATCATCAGCATGTTGATGCAGAAGGAAATCAGCAAGGACCGTATATATAATAAGGTGTTCAACAATTACTCTGAAGGACGCTTGCGGCTCATGGGTTATGTGCTATATGAGAAGATGCGCGTATTCCCCGAATTCCATGCTGCGCTCATTACACTGAGCCGTGAGGAGATGAAACGGTTTGACTTTAACAAAGGCGATTCCGAGGGCCTGGTCAACATCCCTCTGCAAATGAAGGGCATCTATTTCTCGGCTTTCTTGCGCGAAGATACAGAGAAAGACCTTATTCGTGTGTCGCTTCGCTCGCAAGGAACCTTCCCGTGCAACAAGTTTGCCGCCCAGTATTTCGGTGGAGGAGGACATCTCAATGCTTCGGGAGGACAGCATGGAGGCACGTTGGAGGAAGCTATAAATA
>JBGVOS010000091.1:0-14244 GCA_045126595.1 Bacteroidaceae bacterium
ATCCTAATCTACGCATATTGACGGCGAATAGGCTGAGGATGGTATAATGGAAAGGCGTTTACTTGACGCTTTGGTTTTGATGTTTCAGAATCTCGCAAATTCTTAATTGTCGTCAAAAACCAAGCAACGGTGAATACCTCATGGATATGTTTTTATACTCCTTTGTTATATTGGTCGTGATGATTTGTATAATATAAGGTGGCGTATATACACATATCGGCGTGAGGCTTCGCCTTGCTCGTTTCGACGACAATAGGCAATGCGAGAGCCTTGAAACATGAAACGAGCAACAAGTACAGGTTCTCACGCTTTTTCTATGCTTGGAATAAAAACGGATTTTATTCGCTCTGGAGAATCTGCGAATATTATAGAGTGTAATGTAACATGAAATTCGTCTTTATCCTACTTGCCCTTACGGCCATTCTTGCTATGCTCATACTTATTTTATGGCCTACACTCTCATGGTGGATTATCTTGATTCCCATAGTAATTATTGCAGTTGCGTTGCTACTGGTTCTTGTTATAGCCAGCGTCGATGCTACCGATTCAAATGAGCTATATAAACGCCAATAGTTTTGTACTTGACACGAGCAGGAAAGCACTTAACACAAAATCGGCCATACTTACTCCGAAAAAAACGGTGATAAATAGAGCCCTAAAAACGGGTATACCCAATAATTTTATCGGGTATACCGACGAGAAAAATCGGGTAAAGCCGTCACAAGAAACGGGTAAGCCTGATTCTGAGGCACACCAAGATGTGTGAAATGGCAATATAAACGATGTTCCGAAATCAGTTGACCAGCTGACCTTGACGGGATAACCATCTTATTATGAGCACGTAGCGATGGTCAACCGGGCTGACCGCAGGTGACATCAGGTGACTTGACGTAAAATTGGCGGCGAGTTGCGGTCAGCTGTACGGTCAACCCAGGTCAGCTGGGCTGACCTTGTTAAACACCTGATTTTAAGAAGGATTGACAGCATGCGGTCAGCAGGTCAGCTGAAAAAGGAAAACCTGTATTTATACTTTTTTGAGCGATATTTCTGTTGATATAGGATAAAAAACAGACGGCTCCGATAAATCTGCCGGAGCCGTCTGATAAACTTATTGGAGCCGTCCGTTTTTCCTATCGGACAGCTCCAATTTGTAAAGCGGGATTTATACCACCAGCATGCTGATGAACTGAATGAACAGGATGAGGAATACCATAGCGATGGGGTACACCGTAGCGTAGGCCACGCTGGGCATGTTGCTGTCGACCATCGAGTCGGCAGCTACCAGGCCCGGAGTACTGGTCATACCTCCGGTGATGGCTCCGAGCATATCGAGCGGGTTGATTTTCAACAGGTAGCGACCCACGAGCAGGGCAGTAAACATGGGCACCAGGGTGATGACGGCTCCTACGCCGAACATCAGCAGTCCGCTCTCCTGGAAGGTCTCCACGAGGTTCTTGCCCGCCGAGGTTCCCACCTCGGCCAAGAAGAGCAGAAGTCCCAATTGGCGCAGGAGTTGGTTTGACGCGCCCGACATGGTCCAGAGCACGGGGCCCGTCTTACCGATAGCACCGAGTATCAAGGCCGTGATGAGCACACCGCCCGTGAGACCGGGCGAGAACGACAGGCCTCCACCGAAGGAGATGTTCAACTTGCCGAACAGGACACCTAACACGATACCCATCGCAATGGGAAAGAAATCGGTATCGGACACCTTCTTGGCATCGTTTCCCACAAGTTGGGAAATACCCTCAAGTCCCTCTTTCTCACCGGCTACGACCAGCTTGTCGCCAAACTTGAGTGTGAGGTCGGGCGACGGTGAAAGGTCAATACCGCTACGGCGCACACGAGTGATGGTGCAGCCATAGTTGCGCTGAAGGTTCAGCTGCCCGATGGTTTTATTCACCATATCTTTCTTGGTAAGCAGCAGGGTCACCACTTCCTGTGTATGGTGCAGGGGCAGCTCGCCCTCCTCGCGTTCACCAATAAGTAACGCCACTTGGGCCAAAGCCTCCTCACTGCCTACGGCCTGTATCATATCTCCTTCGCACAATACGGAAGTTGCCTGGGGAATGATAATCTCCTCATCATGCATCAACCGCGACACGACAGCTCCTGTCATGGCACGTACGTTGAGCACTTGCAATGTTTTGCCGAAGGCTTGGGGATTGCTCACCTTGAAGATACAGGTAGTAAGTTCGGGAAACTGCCCACGGCGTTCTGCCTCCAGTCTGTTAGCCTCCTTCTGTAAATCCACCTTCCAAAGTTTAGGCAGCAGTTTTACAAAGAGTATCACACCTATCACACCGAAGGGATAAGCTACACCATATGCAATAGAGGCCAATGGAGAACCTGTGCTATCAATCGCCACAGCAAGACCGGGTGTACTGGTGAGCGCACCGGCAACAAGTCCGACCACACTGGGTGTATCCAGCCCCAACAGATACTTCAAAGCCACCGCTGCCGCACATGCCGAGGCTATAATTAACATAGCAATGATAATAAGTGACTTACCCTTGCTACGGAACGAATCGAAGAATCCCGGGCCGGCCTGTATGCCTATCGTGAAGATAAACAGTACCAGTCCAAAGTTACCCAATTCCTTGGGAATGACTACGCCATAATGTCCAAAGAGCAAAGCCACAAAGATGACTGCCGAGACATCAAGCGAGAGCCCCTTGACCTTGATACGCCCCAAGAGAAAGCCCAAAGCAACGATAACAAACAAGGAAAAATAGGACGATTGTAACAGTTCTGCAAACATAGTTCTTACTTTCTGATATAATCAATAAAGGTATAGGCATGTGCATGCTTCTCATCGGCAGGATGTTCTTCGCGCAAGGTCTCGACCCACTCCTCGGGATTCAACTCGGGGAAGAATGCATCGGCCTCGGCAGGCGTGTCGTCCACCAAGGTAAGATGGATACGCTTGGCCAGTCCGATGGTCTGTCTATAGAGTTCACCGCCACCTATTATATATATATCCTCGGTGTAGTCGCACTGCATAAGAGCATCTTCAAGGCTGCGGTAACACTCGGCATTCTCGTAGTGCAATCCTTCCTGACGGCTCAACACGATGTTGCGGCGGTTGGGCAACGCCCCCTTGGGCAACGACTCAAAGGTCTTGCGGCCCATGATGATGGTGTGCCCTGTGGTCAATGCCTTGAAGCGTTTGAGGTCATTAGGCAAGCGGTACAGGAGTTCGTTGTTCAGGCCGATGGCGTTGTTTCTTGCCACAGCGACGATGATGTTCAGGTTATCGAGAGGAGCTGTATTCATTGTTGATTCAATTTAGATGGCACATTCGTCTTTACACCGACACCTTACCCTTTATATGTGGATGTGGGTCGTAGTCAACAAGTTCAAAGTCCTCGAACTTGAAACCGAAGATATCCTTCACCTCGGGATTGATTTTCATCTTAGGCAGCGGACGCGGCTCACGGGTAAGCTGCAGTTTCACCTGCTCCAAGTGGTCCTTGTAGATGTGCACATCACCGAAGGTGTGTACAAACTCACCGGGTTTCAATCCTGTCACCTGGGCTACCATCATGAGTAGCAAGGCATAGGAGGCGATGTTGAAGGGTACGCCGAGGAAGGTATCTGCACTGCGTTGGTAGAGCTGCAGGCTGAGTTTGCCGTCGGCTACGTAGAACTGGAAGAAAGCGTGGCAAGGAGGGAGGTTCATATTCTCCAAATCACCCACGTTCCAGGCGTTCACGATGATGCGGCGACTATCCGGATTGTTCTTGATGGTCTCGATGACTTCCTTTATCTGGTCGATGTGGCCCCCCTTGTAGTCGGGCCATGAGCGCCACTGGTAGCCATAGATGTGTCCGAGGTCACCGTTCTCGTCGGCCCACTCATTCCAGATGCGCACACCATTCTCCTGCAAGTATTTCACGTTGGTATCACCATTGAGGAACCACAGCAATTCGTGGATGATGGACTTCAGGTGCAGTTTCTTGGTGGTAAGGCAGGGGAACCCGTCCTCAAGGTTGAATCGCATCTGATGCCCAAAAACGCTGATGGTACCCGTACCCGTACGGTCACTCTTCTCTACGCCCTCCGTAAGAATACGGTTAAGCAAGTCTAAGTATTGTTTCATATTTGTTTTTATTTATTTCTTTGCAAAATAATCTATCAATAGCTCGCCGACACCGACACAAACAATCAAAGCACCGATACCGACACCCAAGTCACCTATCCATAAGCCAAGGAAGATAGCCAAACCGACACCAAGGCAAACATTTTTTATGCCCTTGTTGAATTTCGTACGGTCAGCATTACATTCCTTCAACACATCCTGCTCCCTTCGTTCAGACTTTGCGGCCTCAACATTTCGTCTTGAGTTTCTAACGATAAGCCATATTATAAGAGCAATAAACAAGAGAGGCAAGCCAAAAATACAGAAAAGGACAATGCCGACTATCAGCAATCCGCCAACAGCCGTCAATCCCATCATACCGCCAAGCAGTCCGGACGATCCTTTGGCAAAGCCCTCATCGAACGTCTCATTCAAGAACTCTTCAAGGGCTTCTGTGTCTACCGAATCGTTTGTACAGGTCACACTCCACGTACCTACCTTTGTAGTCACATAAGCATTACTCACGTTACCACTTTCGGCCACACTACTATCCGAGACGATTTCCTCCACTACGGGCACTCCATCCACTGTCGTCATACCCTCTTGCGCCAAACACGTAGCCGTGCTCATCAAAGCTACCAACAGGAGTAGAAGTATTTTCTTTACGCTCATATTATTACGTTTTTCTGACCTATTTGAATCTGCAAATATAGCCATAAATATATATATATGCAATTTTACCTGCGCAAGTTCATCAGAACTTCTTTGTACGGATGTGGCAATAAGGCATATCACCCGTTTTGTTGTAATAGTCTTGATGATACTCCTCGCCATGCCAAAAGCGTTGCACAGGACGCAGGACCGTATTCACCTCATACTCCTTGCTACGCAAAAGTTCAATTACCTTAATAGCCATTTGGTGCTGTTCCTCATCAAAATAAAATATCTGACTGCGATACTGAGGCCCAATGTCAGGACCTATGCCATCGGTCTGAGCAGGATCGTGTATCTCGAAAAACAAACGACACAACGCATCGTAAGTTACAACCTCAGCATCGTACTCCACCCACACGGCTTCAACATGATGGGTACGATGTGCCTTCACATCGGCATAAACAGGATTTCCCTCCGGTCCACCAATATACCCCACTGAGGTAGACAACACACCGGGCATACGTTGAAACTGATACTGCACGCCCCAAAAACATCCAGCAGCAAAAATCGCCTGTTCCTTTCTCATGGATCTTTTATTCCTAAATTATTTCCTTTTATTACACGGCAATGCAAATATACACATTATCCGCAACATATTGAAGAAAAAGGCAATCTTTAGCTACTTCGCAGCAGAAGATAGGTCACACCCCATAAATACTCAAAGCATGTTTTGGTATTTCCTTCGGTTTGCACTATCTTTGCGTAATCATCAAGAATACACAAAAGATGAAGCCTACTAACCAAACAGAATCTAAGCCACAAACTGATACGACACGCCACGCACGCCTTACCTGCCTAGTGAGCGATGACGAGATGCGTATTATCGATGGCTATCTACAGAAATATGGCATTGAGAACAAGAGCCGTTGGATGCGTGAGACATTACTTGCTTTCATCCACCGCAATCTCGACCACGACTATCCCACTCTATTCAACGAACACGACATGCGCCGATGAACACGCCTATTTCCCCAACCGACGACATGCGTTACATGAAAATGGCGCTCGACGAAGCAGCCCTTGCTTACGCTGACGAAGAGGTGCCTGTGGGTGCCGTTGTAGTTTGCAAGGGGAGAGTGATTGCGCGTGCCCATAACCTTACCGAAACACTTACCGATGTCACGGCACACGCTGAGATGCAAGCCGTGACAGCTGCCGCTAATCACCTCGGAGGCAAGTACCTGAACGACTGCACGCTCTATGTCACCGTAGAGCCCTGTATCATGTGTGCAGGAGCTTTAGGGTGGGCACAATTAGGCCGATTGGTATATGGTGCGACTGATGAGAAGCGGGGTTACCGCCGCTTCGCCCCTCAAGCACTGCACCCGAAGACCGAGGTCGTAGCAGGCGTGATGGAGAACGAATGTGCCGAACTGATGAAACGTTTCTTCACCGAGCGACGATAAATGCTCTTTGCTACATATACCCATCCTTGATCCAACAAGGTCAAGACATACTGACAACATAAAAAAAACTGAATACATGAAAAGGACAGCAATCATCAGCATACTCCTATGCTTGACCACCGTTTGCAGTTTTTCACAACGTGTAACCGACAAACTCAATCGTGGATTAGTTGCCATGAAGGTAACAGATGGAGTCTTCCTCAGTTGGCGCATTACAGCTGAAGAGTACTACGACACCGAATACAACGTTTACCGCGATGGGACAAAGCTCAACACCGAGCCGCTCAACGTATCAAACTTTACCGACAAAGAAGGAAGCAGCACTGCCAGCTATACCGTGTGTGCAGTGGTACGAGGTCAGGAACAAGAGACCTGTACAGCTGTCACTCCTTGGAGCAGCAGCTACAAGGAGATTAAGCTCACACATCCTGGAATCAAGAGCCAACTCACTCCCAATGACGCCACATGTGCCGATGTAGACGGTGACGGAGAATTGGAAATCCTGATGAAATTCGACAACCAAAGCGAGATTGACGCCTCATTTCCCCGTGAAGGTTATCAAGGCGAATATAGCATTATCGAATGTCTGAAATTAGACGGTACACTCTTATGGTGGGTCAACTGTGGTCCGAACATGGGTGATTTCCAGAACAACGAGCAAAACATCATTGCTTATGATTGGGACGGCGACGGACGGGCCGAAGCCTTGATGCGTGCTGCCGACGGAACCGTCGTACACATGGCCGACGGTTCGACCTACACCGTAGGAGATGCCACGAAGAACGTACGTGGGGCTACTGGCGGCGGAACCAACTGGTTCGTAAACACCGATGGGGAATACCTATTATATATGAACGGACAGACAGGACAACCTTACCAGTGCCTGCCTTATCCACTAAAACGCTTGGAGCAGGGCGAGACTGACTTGAATCGTGCCTGGGGAGATGGATACGGGCACCGTTGTTCGAAGCACTTCTTTGGTGCTCCCTTCCTTGACGGGCACAAGCCCAGCATATTCCTTGCACGAGGCATCTACACACGCCACAAGATGGTAGCCTTCGATGTAGATCCTACTACTCACGAACTGGTTCAACGTTGGAAATGGTATTGCAATACTGATGGTCCCTGGAAAGGACAAGGCTACCACAACTACTGTGTAGCCGATGTCGATTGGGACGGTCGTGACGAGATTGTGTTCGGTTCAATGGTCATTGACGACAATGGCTACGGCCTTTCTACCATAGGTTTGGGGCATGGTGATGCCGAACACGTAGGCGACCTCGACCCCTACCGTCACGGTCACGAGATTTTTGCTTGCATGGAGAACAATCCCGGTACAAATTATCGTGATGCCACCACATCAAAGATCTATTACCGCTACAGTGCTGCAAAAGATGTAGGGCGTTGCATGGCCGGAAACTTTACCAACAATATCCCCGGTTCACTCTGTACACCTACCGATATAGGCCCCATCAGCAGCGTGACCTCTGACAAAGTAAGCGGATTAAGCGATACGGGTGTCAACCAGAACTTCCGCATCTATTGGGACGATGATCTGTGCGAAGAGACTTTCAACTATCTCAATGGCAAGAACACCGAAGGATGCATTGCCAAATATGGTTCGTGGACACCCATATACACCTGCACTGGCTCTATGACCAACAACGACACTAAAGGAACTCCCTGCTTTCAGGGCGACATCTACGGTGACTGGCGCGAAGAAATTATCATGCGTACAGCAAACAATAACATACGCATCTACTCTACACCTATCCCAACAGCATGGCGTAACTATTCACTATGGTACGACCATCAGTACCGCAACGCCATGGTATGGCAAATGTGCGGATATAACCAACCACCCAAACCCAGCTATTTCCTTGGCGAGATGGAGGGCATCACCATAGCTCCACCACCACTCACCACAACAGGACGTATCCTTGTAGCCGACGGAGAGACCATCAGCCCCGACCAAAACGGACAACAGATACTCGTCTCCGATAATGCCAACACCACGGTAAATATAGTTGCAGGCGCACAGCCGTCAGTACTAACCTTCAACGTCCCCACATGGGTACAGGGCACAGCGCCCAGCGAATGTAGCACTAAAGAGACTAGAATAAATCGCACCACCTATACTTGTACTGTTACGGGCGATGGCATCGGCGGAGATGCCCGTTTGGTAAAGCAGGGCGACGGTACGCTCATACTTCCCAAAGCCGATTTTACTCACACAGGCGAAACTAACGTATGGGCAGGCACACTCAGCTTTGACGGCACAATGAAGCAGTCGCCCCTATGGCTGAACCGGCACACACAGTTCCATAGTGATGGAGGCGAGTTCTTGAGCATCAAGGCTGACTACGGTTCGGCAATCATAATCGGCAGCAATGAACATACGGCCTCACAAATCAGCGTCGACACACTGTCGCTCGGTTTTGGCTCGCGTTTGGTTATCGACCTTTATGCCGCCAACCTCTCGGCCGACAAAGTCTGCGCTACCACCTTAAAGATAGAGCGTAAAACCGGAACAGCATGGACACAAGGTGGTCCTAAATACCTGCAGCCTGTCATTGAAGTCGTAGGCCATCTTGCCGACGGACAGACGAGAATGACTCCCGGAAAATACGTCATCGCCAGCATCAAGGACATCGAGGGCTCAGTGGACGATATCATCCTCGAGGGTATGGCTACTGCCAAGAAAAGTCTCTACGTAGAAGACGGAAAGCTCATCGTGGAAATATTCCCCCAGCGTGAGCCCAACATCGTCGTATGGACCGGCAGTCAGGATGGCACCTGGGATATTGCCGAAACAGAAAACTTCAGTATAGACAACGAGCCTACAGGTTTTGTCGCCGGCGACAAGATTGTATTCGACGACAATGCACAACACAAGAGCATCACCCTCAATGCAGAGGTATTGCCAGCATCCATTACGATCAACACATCCCAGACATACACCTTCGGCGGTGAAGGAGCCATCACAGGCAACACTACATTTACCAAAGAAGGTACAGGCAAGGTTATCATGCGGAATAGCAACAGCTATACTGGCGGTAACCATCTGAATGGAGGCACCACTACCGTATCTTCCTTGGCAAACCAATACGTTGCTACGGGTAATCTCGGTGGTATTACCACCAACGCAGAACTCTTCACCATGGAGAATGGAGCCGTATTGCAGACCACCGAAGCCATAGAGACAGGTTCCCCCATGAAGATGATTGATGAGGGCGGTATACTCGATGCTGGCGCCGAATTCAAGATGAACGCGGCCCTCTCGGGCAGTACATTGACCAAGAAAGGTAACGGATGTCTCTTCTTAATGAAGGCAGGGACTCTCGAACATCTCATCATGGCAGGCGGTGATGTAGCTTTACAAGACAACACCGCAGTCAAATCCATAGAGATGCATTCCGGCACGTTGTGGGACGATGTACAAGCCACCACTCATGCCATTCACGTGCCCGAAGGCAAATCGGCCACATGGCAGCTCACCGGTGTCTACTATACCGCCTACTCCAATAAGCTGACTGGTCGCGGCACACTCACCATCGTCCCCCGCAACACCGTACAACGCGTACGTATTACAGGCAACTGGAGCCAGTTCGAAGGCACCGTGCGCCATATCACCAATAGTATCTGCCTACCGCTCGACGGCACAGCTGGCATACCCAAAGGCACACTCTACTTGGGCAACGGTTGTAGCGTTTCCAACGTAGCCAAATCCTTCACCATCGGTAAGCTCACCGGCAAAGGCCAACTGCTCCAACCCATCGCCAACTTCTCCAACCAGTCGGCAGTCAACGGCAGCAACACATGGAACGTGGGAAACAGCTTCGAGACAAACGGGGACTTCACCTTCGACGGCATATTCACCGATGCCGGAGGAGCCAACAAATGCATATTCAATAAGGTCGGTACCTGCAAGATGACGGTTACAGGAAAAAGCAACCACTCGGGAGCTACCACCATCAGCGAAGGCACGCTACACCTCAGTTCCAGCGCGACACTCGGCACGGGCGAACTCACTATTGCTAAGGGAGCCACCCTCACAGGCGTTACCTCATCCGACGTAGCACTAAGCAATTCTAAGACTACCGTCAACGGCACATTACAGGTAGGCAACAATGCAAACTCCTCCACAGGACTACTCAACTTTGGCGGCCAGAACGTAATCTTCAACTCCAATGCCACATACCTATTGGTAGCACGCAAGTGTGCCTCGGCAAAGAAATCAACCTCTGGCAACGGATGTGCCATGATAGACAACGTTGGCACACTGCGCATGAACGGTACTATCAGCGTACAATTGGCCAGCAGCCACACGCTACAAGCCGGTGACTCTATACGTATCTTCTCAGCGACAAGGGCCTCAGGCACTCCCACCTTTGACCTTCCTGCTATAGAGGGACTCGAATGGGACACCACACATTGGAAAGAGGGATACCTGCATCTAAAGACAAAGACAAACATCACTACTCCCAGTTATCCCGAAACGCCTGTAAGCGTAACCGTATATTCCATCAGTGGACAACGCTTATCTACCTTTAACTGCATACGCAGCAAGGCTGAAGAATCTGTAACATCAAACACCTCCATAGCGCCGGGCATATGCATACTCCATATACGCGGTAAAGACACCTATGAACTGGTAAAATGGATTAAACAATGACATGACCTAAAGCGTAACGTTTTCATATAAAAAGCAATGGGCAGACCAAGTTGTCTGCCCATTGTTTTTTGCTAGCTTATCGTCCATTGGCATCCGCTCCCTTCTCCTCCCAATGGAATGGTTCGAACGTGGTCGAAGCATCCTTCCACGAGGGCTTGCGCAGGGCATAGATGATGAGCGGAGCAGCCACCACCACGATGCACCCGATAACAAGCACGGCATACCACATGGTTTTGCTGCCTATGGCAATCTGTCCGGGAGGGATGAAGCTGAGGATAAAGGCCAGCAATGAGCCGAGGAAACCCACGCCACCGACAATCCACATCAGTCCGTTACCCTTCGAGCCGATACGGAAGGGACGTGCCGTCTTCTTCATCGCATAGCGCAGGTAGATGGCAGCGGCAAACATCAGCAGATACATGATAAGGTAGAGCAGCACGGTCAGCTGCGAGAGTATCTGATAGAAGCTCTGCACCGAGGGCATCACCACGAACAGCAGTCCCAGGAGAGTGACGATAGCACCCTGGATGAGCAGGATGTTGCGCTGCACACCATTCTTATTGGTCTTCTGGAAGAAGGGAGGCAGGTAGCCGGCACGACCTACGGCAAAGATACCCTTCGAGGGACCCGACACCCAGGTAAGCACACCGGCCAGCACACCGAACGCCAAAGCCACGGCAATCACGGGCGACAGCCACGAGGCACGGATGTAGGCAAAGTAGCGGTCGAAGCCTACGAGCAGGCTCTGCGTGAGGTTAATCTCACTCTTCGGGATAATGATACCCAGCGAATAGGTACCCAAGATGAAGATGAGCACCGTGATGAACGAACCGATGAACACCGCCTTGGGGTAGTTCACCGAGGGGTTATCCACATCTTTCACGTGAATACCGCCCATCTCCATACCGGCATAGAAGAGGAAGATGCTCGAGGCCAGCACAAGGTTGTTGAAGTTCGTCAGGTCGGGAAAGAAACTGCCATGGAAGTCGAGCTGCGAATGGCCGCCACTAATGAGGTAGACGATGGCCAGCACCACCAGCAGTCCAGCAGGGATGATGGTACCCACCAAACCGCCAATCTTCGACACCTTGCCCACCCACGACATACCTTTGAGCGAGATAAACGTAGCAAGCCAATAGATGGCCAGCACCACCACGAGCGTATAGATGCGGTTTGAGGCCAATGCCATATCGTGCGCCCCGTTCATCCCGATAAAGGCGAGCGACACGGCGCCGAAGGTCAGCACCGTAGGGTACCAGATGGTGCTCTCTACCCACTGCAGCCAGATGGCGAGAAAACCCATACGTTTGCCGAAGGCTTCGCCTACCCAGCGGAACACACCGCCCTGCTTGTCGGAGAACATCGCCGCCAGCTCAGCCGCGACGAGGGCCGTAGGGATGAGAAACACGATAGCCGCAAAGAGATAATAGAATGCCGAGCTCATGCCATATTCGGCCTCGGCAGGAAGTCCGCGTAGCGACACCACGGCCGTCACATTCATGATAGCGAGTGTAGCTACACTCAGCTTGGTTGCTTTACCTATAGTTGCCATAGTCATTAGGTTTTTTAGATTCTGAGGGGTATAACAACCTCAGCCTCGGAGTTGTTTATCGGCATGTCCTTTTTCAGAGGTACTTTGAGGGAGGTGCCTATTGAACGAAACGGGAGGAAATCCCGTACAGGAATTTCGTAGCATATTAACTCAGAAACTCACGTTTCGCTGTCGTTTTGCATTTTCCTAGAGAGCCTATTTGGTTTTTATTCCGAGTTTAGTTGAGAGATTTTTTCGAGTAGATTTACCCTCTCAAGTTGCAGTGAATAGTGGTCTATTTACAAGACTTGAGAGAGTAAAGATGCCGAAAAGAGACTCAAATAAACGGGAAAGTTGACTTAATAACAGACTTAACGTTAAAAACAAACAGTCTCTCTCTGCTCATGGCAGCGTTCTTTTAGATTGGCTTGGGGATTGGGCGTGAAGAGGGTAAGGATGAGATGGTAGAAGGCACCATCCATAATTTTGTGTAAATAGAGATTACAGGGTTAAATATAGCTCTGTAATTTTTTTATTAATAACTTTGCAACACACAAGATTATGAAAAGAGAAGATCACACCGTGGTTCCCGACTCTTTATTGACAAAAGAGTTCCTGAGCCAATTCAAGACAGAAGACGATGTAAGCAAGTTTCTCAGTAAACTGCATTCCCAGGTTCTAGAGAAGATGCTTGAGGGCGAGATGGATGTACATTTGGGTTACGAGAAGCATTCCGTTTCTGGCAACAACAGTGGTAATTCACGTAATGGCACGTATCCGAAGAAGATTCAGACCACGCATGGCGAGTCTGTTATTTCCGTCCCCCGTGACCGCAAAGGTGAGTTTGAGCCCATCGTGGTTCCTAAACATGAGAGTCGTGGCCTTTCCATCGAGCGCCTCGTCATCTCCCTCTACGCCAAAGGAATGAGTGTATCTGACATCGAGGAGGAGATGCGCGAGATATACGAGATAGACCTTTCGACCTCTGCCATATCCATTATTACCAACAAGGTCAACCAGGCCGCATTGGAGTGGCAGAATCGTCCTCTTGACCCTGTATACCTCATTGTATGGATGGACGGCATTGTGTTCAAGGTTAGGGACAACGGCAAGATAGTCAATAAGACCGTCTATCTGTGTGTAGGACTCAAGCAAAATGGTCTTAAAGAGGTGCTTGGTATGTGGGTAG
Source organism: Bacteroidaceae bacterium (assembly GCA_045126595.1). Taxonomy (GTDB): domain Bacteria; phylum Bacteroidota; class Bacteroidia; order Bacteroidales; family Bacteroidaceae; genus UBA1189. The sequence goes on from JBGVOS010000091.1 coordinate 13,597, forward strand.
GCAAGAGCGAAAGCTCCTCCTTCTGGATGGGCGTACTCACCGATATAAAGGCTCGTGGAGTGCAAGATATACTCATAACTTGCACCGATAACCTCAACGGATTCACAGAGACAATACGTGCCGTTTTCCCCAACTCCGCCACGCAGATATGCGTCGTGCACCAGATACGCAACTCTTGCAAGTATGTAGTCTACAAAGACAAGAAAGAATTTACAGCGGATATGAAGAATATCTACAATGCTCCTAACAAGGAGGTGGCTGCTACCGAACTGGACAATCTTGAACGCAAATGGGGAGGGAAATACCCTTATGCCATACAGTCATGGAGGAGGAATTGGGATGAACTGACCGTATTCTTCCAGTTTCCTCTTGAAATTAGAAACATCATATACACTACCAATCTTATCGAGAATCTAAACGGGAAAATTAGGAAGTACACGAAATCAAAACTCTCCTTCCCCTCGGATGATGCGGTCAAGAAGACTGTTTACCTCTCTCTGATGGAAATCGAAAAGAAATGGACACAACCTATTCACAACTGGGGATTGATTATGAACCAATTTATTCTTATATTTGCAAACAGAATCCAGATATAAGAAAAATATCTGAATCCTGTTTTCTCATTTACACAATATTTTGGACACTGCC
>JBGVOS010000092.1:0-26960 GCA_045126595.1 Bacteroidaceae bacterium
CGGTAACTACAACAACTATTACAACAACTATTACAACAACTACGAGTCGTACTACGACCCCGACAAATACCTCCGCATGTATGGTTTAGCCATTGGTTGGGGTAAGCGTCTGCACTGGCCCGATGACTACTTCACCCTTTATGGAGAGCTCGGATATACACGCTACGACCTCAACAACTGGGAGTACTTCCTCATCTCTAATGGTAGCAGCAACAACATCAACCTGTCGCTCACCCTCAGCCGTAGCTCGATAGACAATCCCATCTTCCCACGTCAAGGTTCGGATATCAGCTTCAACGTGGCCATCACTCCCCCCTACTCGCTCTTCGACGGTATCGACTACAAATCATTGAGCGAGGTGAAGCCCACCGATGCCAACTACAATGCCAGCCTACAGAAGCGCTACAACTGGATTGAATACCATAAGTGGAAGTTCAAGAGCAAGTTCTATACCGCACTCACAGGTGGACAGAAGTGTCTCGTACTGATGGCACGTGCCGACTTCGGTTTGTTGGGACATTATAATAAGTATAAGAAGTCGCCCTTCGAAACCTTCTATGTGGGTGGTGACGGCATGAGCGGTTACTCATACAACTACTACACCGACATGATTGCCCTGCGCGGTTACGACAACGGTGCACTCACTTACGGTACCGAAGGCTATGCTTACTCACGCTTCGCCATGGAGTTGCGCTATCCGCTAATGCTTGAGAACTCTACACAAATCTATGCCCTTGCCTTCCTTGAAGGTGGTAATGCATGGACCGACGTAAGGAAATTCAACCCCTTCGATATGAAGCGCTCAGCGGGTGTGGGTGTGCGTATCTTCCTCCCGATGATTGGTCTCATGGGTATTGACTGGGCCTACGGTTTCGACCCAATAAACGGGTCTCGAGTATCGAGCGGAAGCCAGTTCCACTTCATCCTCGGACAAGAATTTTAAACGTTTGACTCTTTTGTGAGTCAAAATAATGTAATGCTTAAAAACAAAAGTTGATTATGAGAAAGTATCTTTTGACAATCGCTATGCTCTGTTCGGTTTGCTTTGCAGCCAATGCGCAGAAGTTTGCCTTGATTGACATGGAGTATATCCTGAAGAATATCCCAGCATACGAGCGTGCCAACGAACAGCTCAACCAAATCTCTAAAAAATGGCAGAGCGAGGTGGAGGCTGTAGCCCTTGAAGCGCAGACCCTCTACAAGAACTACCAGAGCGAAGCCGTGTTCCTCTCCGAAGAGCAGAAGATCAAGAAGGAGGAAGAGATTGTAGCTAAGGAAAAGGAGGCACAGGAACTGAAACGTAAGTACTTCGGTCCCGAAGGCGAACTTTATAAAAAGCGCGAAAGCTTGATGGCTCCCATACAAGACGAGATATACACTGCCGTGAAGGAAATTTCTGATGCTAAAGGTTACTCTGTAGTAGTAGACCGTGCCTCGGCAGCCAGCATCATCTATGCCTCACCCAAGATTGACATCAGCAACGAGGTCTTGGTAAAGTTAGGATATGCCAATTAAAAACATTACTTTTGCACCTCAAACGACAATTACTAATCATTAAATACATTAACACTATGAACAAGAAACTCATTGCCATGCTTTTCCTCATGGCGCCCCTCACAATCTTTGCACAGAAATTCGGTCACTTGAACTCTGCTGACATCATGCCCATGATGCCCGAATACAAGACCGCACAGACCGAACTCGAGAACCTTGAAAAGCAAATGACCAATGAACTCCAAATGATGGAATCCGAGTTGGCCAAGAAGAGCGAAGCCTACGACAAGGAGAAAGCTACACTCCCTGCTAACATCCAGCAGCGTCGCGAGCAGGAACTCCAGGATCTTTATGGTCGCATGCAGCAGTACTACCAGCAGTCACAGCAGCAGTTAGCCCAGGCTTCACAGGAGAAAATGGCTGCCATTACTGAAAAGATTATGAAGGCTATCAAGGAAGTGGGTGTAGCTGGTGGTTATCTTTACATCTTTGATGTTGCCAGCGGTATTCCCTACATCAGCGAAACTTTGAGCACTGATGTTACTGGTGCAGTAAAGGCCAAATTAGGTATCCAATAACAAAAACTTTTCGTGTCATCCTGAACATAGTGAAGGATCTCTTGCTATAATTCTTCAAGATTCTTCGCTATGTTCAGAATGACACAGTCCTTTTAGCTATGAAAAGAATTCTACTTATCCTACTGACTATCGTATCCATGACTGCCGTAGCCCAATCAAAGTTCGGCTATGTCAGCTATGTGGAAATCGTCAAAGCTCTACCTGAATATAATCTTGTAGAAGCACACCTCGACGAATTGCAAGCGAAATACGAAGCCGAGATTGAACGCTCTGACCGTGAGTTCAATCAAAAATATACCGATTTCATCGAAGAGCAGAGCCAACTCCCTGACAATATCCGCATGAAGCGCCATAAGGAATTACAACAGCTCATGGAGATATCGATGGAGTTCAAGGGCGAGATAAACCGCACCATGCGTGAGGCTCGCAGAGAAATGATGAAACCTCTCTATGAAAAGGTAGATGAGGCGGCAATGAAGGTATGTGTTGACAAGGGTTACGACTATATCCTCAACACCGACAACCGCATGTATATTGCCATCAATCCCAAGAACGGCAAGGATATTACTGAGCAACTTAAACAGGAACTGAAAATCGAATAATCTCCCAAAACCACAATACCATATCACCACAATAAAACTACTATGCTCACTCCCGGTCCTATAGGCATCTTCGACTCTGGCTACGGAGGGCTTACCATTCTGTCACAGATACGCAAGCACATGCCCGAGTATGATTTTCTGTATCTCGGCGACAATGCACGCACACCCTATGGGACGCGTTCGTTTGAGGTGGTGTATGAGTTTACTTCACAGGCGGTCAAAACCCTCTTCGATATGGGTTGCCAACTCGTCATTCTGGCTTGTAACACAGCCTCGGCCAAGGCGTTGCGTACCATCCAGCAGATAGACCTACCCAAGATAGACCCACGCAAACGCGTGCTTGGCATTATACGCCCTACCGTAGAATATCTGGGCAACATGACCAAGACGCGCCACGTAGGTATACTCGCCACATCGGGCACAATCAAGTCGCAGTCCTACCCGTTGGAAATCAAGAAACTCTTCCCAGACATCACCGTAAGTGGCGAGGCCTGTCCCATTTGGGTGCCTTTAGTCGAGAACGGCGAGGCCGGGAGCGAAGGGGCCGACTACTTTATCCGTCGCCACATTGATAACTTGCTGAGCAAGGATGAGAAGATAGACACCATTATCCTCGGCTGTACCCATTACCCTATCCTCTATGACAAGATACGCCGCTACACTCCCGAGCACATCAATGTCATCATGCAGGGTGAATATGTGGGTCGTAGCCTCACGGACTATATGGTGCGTCATCCCGAGATGGATAACCTCTGCACCAAGGAGGGCAGCTGCCGGTTCCTTACCACCGAGTCGGTGGATATATTCAGACAACACGCAGCCATATTCTTTGACGAGGATATACAGGTCAGCAGCATAGCATTGAAATAGGACACATTCATTAAACACACTCTGCGTCATACTATACGACATGCAAAAGCATACATCAATACAACTGTTTAGATACGAGGTCGCCAATGGGGTATCGGAGTATCACGCCATACTGCGCGTTACCAATCCCCGTCTTACCTTCACCGAGCAGATAGAGAGTCTACAGGCTGCCTACGACCACTTAGTGAGTGAGGAATTGCCAGGCGCTGTGGCCGTACTGAAACGTTACTTCCTTAGCGATGCCGCCAACCAGGCGAACGTATTGCTGGCCACCCAAGTGGAGCATTCCGACTGTGCCCTGTCTATCGTGGAGCAACCCCCCTTGGATGGCACGAAAGTGGCTTTGTGGGTGTATCTGCAAACCGACGTACAGACCCGAACGCTCCCACACGGCGACTACGAGGTGAGCCACGGCGGATACCGCCATATATGGAGCGCTTCGAACTTCAACAAGGCCTCGAAGTCGGAGTATCAAACCCGTCTTTTGCTCAACGACTATGTGATGCGTCTTGCAGAACAGGAATGCTCGTTGGCTAATAATTGTATTCGCACTTGGTTCTTCGTACAGAATGTGGACGTTAACTATGGCGGTGTGGTGAAGGCGAGAAATGAAGTGTTCCTTACACAAAATCTTACCGAAAAGACCCATTTCATCGCTAGTACGGGTATTGCTGGGCGTCATGCCAGCCATGAGGTACTGGTGCAAATGGATGCCTATGCTGTGGGAGGATTGCAGCAGGAGCAGATACACTACCTCTATGCTCCTACACACCTGAATCCAACGTATGAGTATGGTGTGAGTTTCGAGCGAGGCACATACATTGACTATGGCGACCGACGCCATGTGTTCATCTCCGGTACGGCCAGCATCAATAATCGTGGCGAAATCATGTATCCTGGCGATATACGCAAGCAAACTTTGCGTATGTGGGAGAATGTGGAGACCCTGCTTGCCGAGGCCGAGTGCACATTCGAGCACGTAGGCCACCTCATTGTCTACTTGCGCGACATTGCCGACTATACTGTAGTACAGGAAATGTTCGAAGAACGTTTCCCGAATATCCCCAAGGTATACCTCCAAGCTCCTGTTTGTCGTCCTGGCTGGCTCGTCGAGATGGAGTGCATGGCCGTGAAATCCATACACAACGAGGCATACAAGCCCTATTAAGCAACCTTTCCGTTTTCATCTGCCGATGTGTCGCCAAAGGCGGATAATGCAAACGTTATCAGACAACTAACGGCGACAGATGTATACTTGTTATTTCTGTATACTTCTGTTGATGTTTTTCTTGCAATCTATCCAGCCAAGTTATTGTCTTCTGGGCAGCGGACAGATGACTGATGGCCAACGTATAGCTGTATGGTGGCGGGCATACAACTGTATGCTGCCCATCGTACGATAGCTCCGTTCTGCAGAACAGGGAAACGCATTATAAGAGCATAGGCATATGCCATCAATCAAGTCTAAGAGGCATATGCAAATATACGACATCAAACAACGCTTATCTGTCGCCGTTAGCTATCTGTAAACCTTGCTATTATCACTTCTCGGCGACACTTTGGCAGATGAAATGGAAATCGGCTTTATTTTGCTTTTTCCACATAAATCAATATCTTTGTGCTGAATAAGCAGATTCAATCAATACTATGGAAGAAATCAAAGTTTATCGCTCGATGTGGAAGACCCTTTTTCTCCTTATTTTCTGTTTTGTCAATATCTCATTGTTTATTCTCATGCTATGTGATAAGGAAGCAGGTGACAGAGTCGTTGCATGGCTATGCATCCTGTTCCTTGGATTAGGAGCACTAATCTTGCTCTACGACATTCTAAGAGAGAGGCTGTTTGATAAACCGACCATAGTTGTCACGGACACGAAGTTGGTGATGAATATAGCTTTTCGGCATTGGGAGGTGTTGTTTGCTGATGTAGCAATATTCTATGTCTTCAAAATGTCCCCTCATCGTTTCGGTGGGACCTCACTAATCGGGATAAAATACAAGAAGGGCATCGAGCAGCATAAACTGGACAATGCAAATAGGGCGGGTCGTGCAGTTCGCAGATTCAGCAATAAGTTTTATGGCTCGCAAGAGTCCATCCCTGCCGATGGCTTGACAATGAGCCCTCAGCGCTTGTGTGACCTGCTAAATGAGCGGTTAGCTGCTTCAATACAATTATAAATAAGACGATGAGAGTTTTAGTAACGATTATACTATACGTACTGTGCGGCATATATGCAATGGCACAGAATAAGCTAGAGAACATCTACACCTTTGACGACAAGGGAGAGATTGTGGTAAACGAAAAGTTTGTCGAAACATATGTGGAGAAAAATGAATCGGAGGTAAAGCCATACGAACTGATTGGTATTTCAACCTTTGAAGCTCACTCAAAGAAATATGAGTTGCATGTATTGGAATATAAGGGATGGGAAGAAGAGGCTGGCGACTTCCGCATCATTCGTCTTTTTCATAATAACGAGCATATACTGGAGTTCATTGATGAGGAGGGTTGGATAGGCGATTCATTGTTCACGGAAGGGCAAACATGGTTGAGCAGAAAATCGTTAGAAGATATACGTAGTAGAGGACGGGTATTCGAAGATTTTGCACACAGAGTTAGCGAGCATGCTAAATATACGGGTCATTGTATAGTGTATCCGTTGGAAAACGAGGCGGCAGCCCTGTTGTTTGAAGGTTTTTGTTACGGAAGTCAACCATATGTATTCACCATTATCGTCATTAAAGACGGTAAAGCAAGGGTGGTGTTTAATCAATCGTGGTTTGTCAGTGTTTTTGAACCACATGAGAACGGATTCTCCATCACCCTTGAGAATGATTGCTGTACTCCGAATACAATAGGCCGAATCTGTACAACACAAGATGGGGGCATGACATTCAAAACAGAACCGTTCGTAGAGGACACAACAGTATATCTGCAACCCGATAGACTGCCGCTTTTCAACAAAAGTCCTGAAGCTTTAAAAGGGTATCTTAAAGAGAATGTCAGATATCCGGACCTAAGTAAAAAGCAAGGAATACAGGGGCGTGTGATTGTGCAGTTTGTAGTAAATGCTGATGGAAGTATATCCGATGCGAAGGTAATCAAGTCTGTCCATCCGCATCTCGATAAGGAGGCACTGCGCGTAGTAAACGCCATGCCTTCATGGAGATGGGAACCGGGTATCAAGGATGGAAAAAGGGTAAGAGTGCAGTTTGCATTACCAATTACTTTTAAATTGAACAATCCGTTGCGAGAGAAGGCGATAAACATGCTGAAGGAGTTTTACGCCGATTATGTGTTTGGACTGAAGCCATTTCAACTGGATGCAACAAAGTATTGCACTTCACGCTTTTTGAGTAAGCTAGGGGATGATTATGAGGCTCAGTTGAAAGAAGATTACATCGTTTCACAAGAAGAGGTAGGCCTTGAATGGTGGAGCTTTTATAATTTCATTAATGGTTATCAAGATGGCCCGAATGAGATTGACGAAGTGACGAAGGTGGTGCATGAGCACGACAATACCTATCGCATCTATTTCATAGAATGTGGCTATGAGAATCATCGCTTGGTCGACCTCGTGGAACGCAATGATTCATTGTTCATCGATGATGTGTATCGGTTGAAATATGATTCGAATGGGGAGGTGCGGTACTAGATTGAAATATATCGCTTGGCTTATGATCGAGTTCCCCAAACGCGTCGTGCAGTGTTCGGAGTACTAGTGGGTCTGATTTGTTGGTTTCTACAAAAAACACGAAAGCCAAGAGCGAATTGCTTCTATAACCTCAATGAACCTTTCTTCATTTTGCATTTCAAACAATTGTAACGATTATGGTTGGTAGATTGAAATCATTTTGGCTTTTGCTCATTGCTCTCACGAGTTCGCTTCAATTTTTCGCTCGCCCAATCCCAGAGGATAAGGCGTGTGCTATTGCCACGCGATTCTACTATATGAAAAAGTTGGGTGAGGATATCAAGAAGGTGAAATCGCTTGAAGGACTCGACCTCATATATAGTCCACAGCATGGCAAGAAGGTGGTTCTCACAGCTCCGGAGTACTATGTGTTTGCACCAGCAAACCGCAAGGGGTTTGTCATCGTGGCGGGCGACGATGCGGTGGAGCAACTTATCGTGGGCTATTCGTTGGATGCACCTATAAGCAACAAGCTGTCGAGCAGCCTGCTGGGATATCTCAACTGCTATGCAGGCTACATCGATGCTTTGAGGCACGGCAAGACGACACCCAAAGCGAAGCGAAGTACGCAACCCATCGCTCCCCTGCTCACTACGCAGTGGGGACAGTATGCGCCATACAACTATTATTGTCCTGTATTGAACGAACGCAAACTCATCACGGGCTGCGTCACCACTGCCGTGGCGCAGATCATGAAGTACCACGCCTGGCCCGAGAAGGGGGAGGGTGTCTGCCGTGCCGAAATCCAAAACCTCGACACTACATACACCACTGCAACATTAGGCGAAGAGTACAACTGGCAGAAGATGAAAGATTACTATCCTTACTCGAAGAAGATGCGTGTTACCGATGTGGCGCGACTGATGCGCGATGTAGGCCACGCGGTAGGAGTGATGTACACTCCCGTGCTGACCAGTGCCTACTCGACCAATGTCTCCAATGCGTTGACGGAGCACTTTGCCTACTCGCCCGAGATGCGCCATGTGCATCGCTTCCACTATACAGACGAGGAATGGAACCGCCTGATGGGCGATGAACTGGTAGCACGTCGCCCCATCTACTACTCTACACGCTCGACGCGACACGATGGCCATGCCTTCGTCGTATGTGGCATTGATGAACAGGGCCTCTACTATGTCAACTGGGGTTGGGGAGGCCAGTGCGATGGATACTTCGACTTCGACAGCGTAGCCTCGCCCAATACCCCCTACAATTATATGCAAAGCGCGATTATTGGTATTGAGCCGAGGAGATAGTTATCTAATATTTCCCTTTCAGACAGTTCTTTACCACGGATTTTACACCTGCTGAATAATAGTCAAGTTCCATATTACGTACGATACATAGAAACTCTTTGTGTAAATCACTGTCTGATTTGCTCTGCCGATAGGCCAACTTCATGGCCAATGCTTGTACTCCGGGCGGTGTCTGGAGGTTGAGCATCTTGTCGAGGAGGAAGTTGAAGAAGGCTACATCCAAGTCCTTTTCATCGGGCAAATGACGCAGAATGCCGAGTAGCAATCTACGGAGGCCGTCGGGCGTATCGCCTTGCATCGCCAAGGCTTTCATTCGCGTCCTTTCACCAATTAGGAGTGATGGGCACTGGCACGCCACCTTCTCCAATGCCCAAACGGCACGCCAACGTAAAGGGTCATCACCATGATAAACAAACGAGAGCAGTGTATCAAGTACTTCTTCGTCCGCTATCGCTTCAGTAGCTATGACCGTAGGCAGTGCTTTGCATGGTCGGCCCATGAGGCGTAGGCGAAGGTTATCGCTCAATGATTCGGCTTTATTCACTTGTGGCTCCTATCGTACGTTTTTATTGGCAAAGATAGTGAATATTTGAGAACATTTAAGAATCTGCACAAATTGTTATATTGTTAAGTAGGCATGATGCTATATGCTCATAAATTAGTATCTTTGCACTCTAAAAAAATATTATGAATTTTACAGGATTACTTGTGGGGCTTTCCACTTTTCTTATTATCGGTCTGTTTCACCCATTGGTGATAAAGGCCGAGTACTATCTTGGCGTTAAGAGCTGGCTTATATTTGCATTGGCTGGCGCTGGATTCTCCATTGCATCTATACTGACAGAAGGTATCATACTGTCCACTATCTTGGGGGTCGTTGCCTTCTCCTCTTTCTGGAGGATATTGGAGGTGTTCGAACAGCGCATACGTGTTCGCAAAGGATGGTTCCCTGAAGGGCCTGGGCACAAAAGATAAAAAACATAAAACCTTAACATATATGAAATTCCGTACATTGATTATTTGTCTTCTTTTATTTACTGGTGGGGCAACACTGTATGCCCAAGATAATAAAGTAATAAAAAGTTTCTCAGGCGGCATGATGGTTCACAGCGGATACCAATATGGCTGTGACAATCCTTTTGGCTTAGATATCAGTGCTCCCACATTCGGCATCGGAGGGTGTGCAAAATTGCACCTTTCCGACCACTTCCGCACGGGATTCGAAGGGTACTTCTCTACAGCCCCCATCAAACGTGGTGCCCAAAGTGGCAGTCATAACAAACTCTTTTGGACAGGAGTGCTTGCCGATTTCTTTTGGGGACATGACAAGCTTATCCCGTACATTGGCACCACCCTTGGAGGAGGTATGGAGACCGCTTTCTTCATGTTTGAAGGTGACAAACATGATTGGGCGCTCGAAGGATCTACCGTACTTCACAAGCAACCCTTCTTTGCCATAGACCCTTACGTTGGTGTTGAATATATCATTGGCGCGGCTCTACGCCTCACACTCAAGGCCGATTGGATGCTCGCTCTGAATTCTGACGGCCTCAATAAACCTATGGGTCCGCGCATCTACTTCGGCTTCATCTTTGCACACTGATCAAGTGGCATGGGAATCAGAGATTGCCTTTGATTGTTTTTATGACTTCAAGACGAATAAATAACGTCTATTTATTACGCTTAACCGAAAAATATCTGTAACTTTGTACACTTAAAAGTGTAAACAGAGTAATCACTAAAAACAGAACATAATGTCGGACAACAAAAGAATGAAAACGGCCCTTGTATCGGTATTCCACAAGGACGGATTGGATGAGATTATTACCACGCTCCATAAGGAGGGCGTACAGTTGCTTTCTACAGGCGGTACTCAGGAGTTCATCGAGTCGCTGGGCGTTCCCTACCAGCGTGTAGAGGACTTGACAGGCTATCCCTCAATCCTTGGCGGACGTGTGAAGACACTCCACCCCAAGGTGTTCGGTGGTATCCTCGGCCGTCGCGACAACGAAGGCGACCAGGTGCAGATGGTGAACTATGAGATTCCCGAGATCGACCTCGTGATCGTAGACCTCTATCCCTTCGAGGCTACCGTTGCTTCAGGTGCTTCGCACGAGGCTATTATCGAGAAGATTGATATAGGTGGTATCTCACTCATCCGTGCTGCGGCCAAGAACCACAAGGACGTGGTTATCGTAGCCAGCAAGGACCAGTATGCTGCATTGGCGGACATCCTCCGCAACAAGGGTGCTGAGACTACGCTCGAGGAGCGCGTATGGTTTGCCAAGGAGGCTTTCGGAGTATCTTCATCATACGACTCGGCTATCTTCAACTACTTCGATGGCGAGAACGGTTCCATGTTCCGCAAGGCTGTGAACCATCCCAAGTCACTCCGTTATGGTGAGAACCCCCACCAGAAGGGTTACTTCTATGGTGACTTCGAGGCTATGTTCGACCAGATTCACGGCAAGGAGATTTCTTACAACAACCTGCTCGACATCAACGCTGCCGTAGACCTCATCGACGAGTTTGACGAGACCACCTTCGCTATCCTCAAGCACAACAACGCTTGTGGCCTCGCTTCACGCGAAACCTTGCTTGAGGCTTGGACCGACGCTCTCGCTGGCGACCCCGTATCGGCTTTCGGTGGTGTGCTCATCACCAACCGTGCTATCGACAAGGCTACTGCCGAGGAGATCAACAAGATCTTCTTCGAGGTAATCATCGCTCCCGACTACGATGTGAATGCACTTGAGATTCTCACCCAGAAGAAGAACCGCATCATCCTCGTTCGCAAGGAGACCGAGATGCCCCGCCAGCAGTACCGCTCTGTATTGAACGGTGTACTCGTACAGGATCGTGACCTCAAGACCGAGACTCCCGAGGACTGCAAGCCTGTAACCAACAAGGTGGCTACAGCCGAGGAGATTGAGGATATGCTCTTCGCCAACAAGATCGTGAAGAACAGCAAGAGCAACGCTATCGTATTGGCCAAGAACAAGCAGCTGCTCGCCAGCGGTGTGGGTCAGACCTCACGTGTGGATGCACTGAAGCACGCTATCGAGAAGGCTCAGGGCTTCGGCTTCGACCTCAACGGTTCAGTAATGGCCAGCGACGCCTTCTTCCCCTTCCCCGACTGCGTGGAGATTGCCCACGAGGCAGGCGTTACCGCCGTTATTCAGCCCGGTGGCTCTGTACGTGACGCTGAGTCTGTACAGTACTGCAACGACCACGATGTGGCAATGGTAATCACTGGTTTCCGTCACTTCAAACACTAATATTTAATTCTGAATTTTGAGTTCTCTTCTTCAATGCATATGCTGCATGGTGGAGCAATTCAGAATTCAGAATTCAAGATTCATAATTATAAGACATGGGACTTTTCTCTTTCACACAAGAAATAGCGATGGACCTCGGCACGGCCAATACTATCATCTTGCACAATGGCAAGATTGTGGTAGATGAGCCCTCTGTCGTAGCCCTCGACCGCCGCACAGAGAAGATGGTTGCTGTGGGCGGACGTGCAAAACTGATGCACGAGAAAACCAATGAAAATATCAAAACCATCCGTCCGTTGCGCGATGGCGTGATTGCTGACTTTAATGCTTGCGAGCAGATGATGCGCGGCCTCATCAAAATGGTAAACACACGTGCCCGTCTGTTCACACCTTCATTGCGCATGGTAATCGGTGTTCCTTCAGGCAGTACCGAAGTTGAGCTTCGTGCTGTACGCGACTCAGCCGAGCATGCTGGTGGTCGTGACATCTACCTTATCTACGAGCCTATGGCTGCTGCTGTGGGTATCGGTCTTGACGTAGAGGCTCCCGAAGGCAACATGGTGGTAGATATAGGTGGTGGTTCAACCGAAATTGCCGTTATCTCACTCGGCGGTATCGTGAAGAACAGCTCTATCCGTGTGGCCGGTGACGACTTCACCGCTGATATCCAAGAGTACATGAGCCGTCAACACAACTTGAAGGTCAGTGAGCGTATGGCTGAACGCATCAAGATACATGTGGGTTCTGCCTTGACTGACCTTGAAGAAGATGCTCCCGAAGAGTACATCGTGCATGGTCCGAACAAGATTACCGCTCTGCCCATGGCTGTGCCCGTATGTTATCAGGAGATTGCTCACTGCTTGGACAAGTCTATTGCACGTATCGAGACTGCTGTACTTGATGCACTTGAGAATACACCGCCCGAAATATATGCGGACATCATTCACAACGGTATCTATTTGGCCGGTGGTGGTGCTTTGCTTCGTGGTTTGGCCAAGCGCTTGCAGGACAAGATCAACATCCCCTTCCATGTGGCCGATGATCCCTTACACTGCGTAGCACGTGGTACAGGCATCGCGCTGAAAAATGTGGAGAAGTTCTCGTTCTTGATGCGATGAATTTAATTCTGAATTCTGAATTTTGAATTCTGCATCGTGGCATGTACCGCACCGTGATGCTTGAATTCAGAATTCAGAATTCAAAATTTAGAATCAATGGATAGCATCTTCCAATTCCTCTACAAACACCTTCATTGGATAGTCTTCATCGTGTTGGAGATTATCTGTTTTGTATTGCTGTTCTCATACAACAGTTTCCAAAGCAGTATATATCTTTCTACAGCCAATGCGGCGACTGCACGTCTGCTCAATGGCAAAGACAAGGTGACAACCTATTTTGGCCTGGCAGAGAAGAACCGTGCACTGGCCGAGCAGAACGCCCAATTGCAGGAACGTATTGTAGAATTGGAATCGATGGCTGCACTATACCGCTTGGACAGTCTCGCTGAGACAAAAGCCATTGAACGCATACACCGTACAGGCTATCATATCAGCCCGGCGCAAGTAATCGACAAGTCGGTTAACAAGACTGATAATTATTTCACCCTTGACCGTGGAACTGCTGATGGGGTGGAGCCTGATATGGGCGTGATAGGCATAGATGGTGTCGTAGGTACTGTATTTAAGTGTACGGAACATTATTCATTGGTCATGCCGCTGCTCAACAGTGACAGTTACACCAGCTGTAAGGTTTTGGGCAGCAAAGACATCGGTATACTCCAATGGCATGGTGGTGATGCTCGTTATGCCATGCTGCACGACCTGCCACGCTACTCAAATGCAGAAATTGGTGATACTATTGTAACCAGTGGAAGTTCCTCGTTCTTTCCCGAGGGTGTAATGGTCGGTACGGTAGAAGAGGCTTATCCTTCGAGCGACGGACTGTATATGACGCTCAAAGTACAATTAAGCACACAGTTCGCTCAGTTGGAACACGTATTTGTGGTGAGTAAAATGGATGCCGAGGAGTTGGCCACCTTACAAGAGTTGTTGAATCCGAAGAAAAAGAAGAAGTGATATGGAAAGGATACTTACTCGTGTAGCATGGTTTATAGGCTTGGTACTTGTGCAAGTACTGTTGCTCAACAACATCTGCCTGTTCGGTCTCGCCACCCCATTTATCTATGTCTATTTTCTCTTGGCAATGGATAAGGATACCGACCGCATAGCACTAATGATTATGGCTTTTGCCTTAGGTCTGGCAGTCGATGTGTTCAGCAATACGCCGGGAGTCAATGCCGGTGCCTCGGTACTTGTAGCCTTTCTCCGCCCGAGTCTGCTTCGCTTGTTCTCTCCGCGCGATGAGTATGAGAACTTCGAACCTGGGATTTATACTTTAGGAGTCTGGGCCTTTGTTCGGTATGCCTTCGCACTAACATTGCTTCATCATACAGCATTGTTCCTTCTCGAAGCCTTCTCGCTTACTCATATAGAGTATCTGTCGCTCCGTATTCTTTGCAGTACATTACTGACGATAGTGTTGGTGATGGCCGTTGAGTTTGTCCGTCATAAACGATAAAGATAATTTACTATTTAACTCCCAGTTTGGTGATTTTATGACTATATCAGCTTTCTATAAATTGTCAAATAATTAAATTGTAAATAGTAAATTGCTAAATTGTAATTATCAAAAATGAACAGTGATTACCGGTACGAGAACCGTAAGTTTGTTATTGTAGGCATCGTGCTTGCTATTGTCGGCACATTCATATGGCGACTGTTCAGCCTGCAGATATTGAACGATGATTACAAGAAGCATGCCGACTCCAATGCCTTCCTCAACAAGACGATATACCCCTCGCGTGGCGTGATGTATGACCGTACAGGCAAGCTGCTGGTATCCAACCAGCCAGCCTACGATGTAATGGTGTGTATGCGCAATGTCAAGGACCTTGACACATTGGCTTTCTGCCAGTCATTGGGTATCACACGTGAGTTTTTCGACAAGCGCATGGCCGATGTAAAGAACCGTCGCCTCAACCCCGGTTATTCGTCCTATACCGATCAACTGTTTCTCGGACAGCTCACTGCCGAGGAGTTTGCTATGTTCCAGGAGCAACTGTACAAGTTCTCGGGCTTCTCTATACAGCGTCGCACCATCCGCCAATATAACTATCCCGTAGCAGGACACCTGTTCGGTGACTTGGGCGAAGTGTCGAAAAATGATATTGCCAAAGATGAATATTATGTGCGAGGCGACTTCATCGGCAAGCAGGGAATAGAAAGCTACTATGAGAAGCAGTTGCGTGGTGAAAAGGGTAAGGAGGTATTGCTACGCGATGCCTACGGCCGCATAAAAGGTAAGTATATGGACGGTACAATGGATGTGGCCGCTATTCCAGGAAAGAATCTGACGTTGAGCCTTGACATTGAGCTGCAAGCCTTGGCCGAGCGTCTCCTGCAAAACAAGATAGGCAGCGTAGTGGCTATTGAACCTTCGACGGGTGAAGTGCTCTGCATGGCCTCATCCCCCACCTTTGACCCGCAGATGTTGGTAGGCCGCAAGCGTGGCGAGAACCACCGTCTGCTCTCGCAGGACAAGCAGAAACCGCTGCTCAACCGTGCCATCATGGGTACCTATCCTCCTGGCTCTACCTTTAAGACCTCGCAGGCGCTGACCTATCTTCAAGAGGGTATCATCACTCCAGAGACACAGTTCCCCTGTGCACTTGGTTTCAAACACAAGGGACTTCGTGTGGGTTGCCATGTCCACAGTTCACCCATTGCCCTTGTACCCTCGTTGGCTACCTCTTGCAACAGCTATTACTGTTGGGGGCTGTATCGTATGATAGGCGCCGACAAGTACGGTTCTTCACAAGCCGCGCTCACCCGATGGAAGGACCACATGGTGGCAATGGGCTTTGGATACCGCTTGGGTATTGACTTGCCGGGTGAAGCGCGTGGATTTATACCCAACCAAAATACTTATAATAAAGTATATGGAAAGTCGTGGAACGGACTCACCATTATTTCCATCTCTATCGGACAAGGTGAGGTGACGTTGACGCCGTTGCAAATCGCCAACCTCGGTGCTACTATCGCCAACCGAGGATATTACATCACACCACATGTCGTGAAGGAGGTACAGGACGAAGAGCTGGACAGCCTCTACCGTACGCCCAAGTATACGATGGTCGAAAAGAAGCATTACGAGACTGTAGTTCAAGGCATGCGCGAGGCCGTGATCAATGGTACGTGTCATGCAGCCGACCTTCCCGGCATAGAGGTTTGTGGCAAGACAGGTACAGCACAGAACCGAGGCAAAGACCACTCTGCATTCATGGGCTTCGCTCCGATGACAGACCCTAAGATTGCCGTAGCCGTATATGTCGAGAACGGTGGATTCGGTGCTGTGTATGGAGTACCCATCGGAGCACTCATCATGGAACAATATCTTACCGGCACTTTGAGCGAGGAGAGCGAAAAGAAAGCCAAAACAATACAACAACGTGTAATCTATTATGGCAATCAGGAACGTTAATCTTTGGCGGTCGATAGACTGGTTCACCATCATCCTCTACTTCGTGTTGGTGACATTCGGATGGCTCAGCATCTGTGGCGCTACCTACGACTTTGGTGATCCAGACTTCCTGCGTTTCGACACGTTTACCGGCAAGCAGTTAGTGTGGATCGGTTGCGCTATAGTGCTCTCTCTCGTTTTGCTCAATATTGAAAAGAAATACTACGAGATGCTGGCCTATCCTGTCTACGTGGGGTTCATCATCCTGTTGGCAATTACCCGCTTCCTAGCTTCCGACATCAACGGTTCCTACTCGTGGCTCAAGATTGGTTCCATCAGCCTGCAACCTGCTGAATTTGCCAAATTTGCTACTGCTCTGGCGCTGGCCCGCTTGCTGAGCACCTACGGCTTCTCTATGGCCAAGCGCAGCGATGTGGTAAAAATGATTACCATCATCGTGCTGCCCATGCTGCTCATCGTTCTGCAGAACGAGACTGGCTCGGCACTCGTCTACCTCTCCTTCTTCCTCGTGCTCTACCGCGAAGGAATGACTGGTTCTCTCCTTGCCGTAGGTGTCTGTGCCGTGCTCTACTTTGTCATTGGCGTAGGCCAGGGTGACACCCTCTTCAGACTGATGCCTGTCAGTGTGGGCGAGTTCGTCGTCTTCCTGCTCATACCGCTCTTCACCGCCCTTATGACGGGCATATACGGGAAGCGCATCTCCCGTGCCTGGTGGATAGCCGGAGTTAACCTGACGGGTACACTCATCGCCTGGCTCTTCTCCCGCTACGTGGTTCCGTTCGATATATGCATCGTGCAACTCGTGCTATGCGTGTGTTCTGCACTATACCTATTGTATATCTATGCGCTCGAACGCTACGCCTCCTATCTGCTTGTAGCTCTCTTTGCTTTGGGCTCGATAGGCTTCTACTACTCGTGCAATATGCTTATCGACAAGCTGCAGCCCCACCAGCAGATGCGTATTGAAGTGCTCTTAGGTCTGAAGGACGACCCTTCGGGTGTAGGCTACAACATCAACCAGTCGAAGATAGCCATCGGCTCGGGCGGCCTTTGGGGTAAAGGCTTCCTCAATGGTACACAGACCAAGCTCAACTACGTCCCCGAGCAGCACACCGACTTCATCTTCTGCACCATCGGCGAGGAGCAAGGGTTCATGGGCTGTGCCTTCATCCTCGTGCTCTATGCAGTCTTCATCATTCGCATCATCACCCTTGCCGAACGACAGGGAAGCAACAAATTCACCCGTGTCTATGGCTACTCGCTGGCCTGTATCCTCACCTTTCACCTTTTTGTCAATGTAGGAATGGTCATTGGCTTGGCCCCCGTAATAGGCATCCCCCTACCCTTCTTCAGCTACGGAGGTTCTTCGCTCTGGGGATTCACTATCCTACTCTCCATCTTGCTGCGCCTCGATGCCGAACGCGAAAGCCGCTTCTGATAAAGCAGATAAAACAGGCTCTCCAAACGACAACAACCAAAAGAAATTGACACTATATCCCAATTAAAATTTGGGTATACCTAAACTGTAATCCAAGTATACTTAAACTGCAGTCTAAGTACTCCTAAACTGTAGTCCAAGTTAAATAAAACTCGGAACTCACTTCGTAAAAAAAACTGAAACTGATACCCGATTGAAGAACCGAATTGTATGTAAATGGAAATCAGCTTTTTCCAAAATTAAAAAAACTATAGCCAACCAAAGCGTTAATTGTGTACCATCAATATATTCCCATTGAGTGAGGTGCGGTAGCGGTAGAGGGGGCGACTGTCGCCTGTCTTGGGGGCTCCGCTATTGTTGAGGTCGTAGGAGTTACTGCACTTACTGCAGGTTGCAATGCCCTGTGCGTTAACACTCAAATAGGATGAAGCCCTGTCACAATGGGGACAACCAAGGTCGTAGGCATAATAATCCCCATCGCCGAAGTAGGGTTTGCCGATGATGAGACCGGCAAGGCCGAAACTGAACACACGGCTCTGTACCTCTGTGTAAGGATACGTCTGTTCGCGTCCGTCGGGCTCTTTTACCTTGTAGCCATCCTTTGTAGCCGTAGCGCGTACGGCAAGGAAATAGCCCGAGGTCTGTATTTTATTGAAGGGCGCCCCCGTGATGTTGCACGAGAAAGACACGGGGTATTTGTTGCTGAACACTTCGTAGGAGCGGCTGCAAGCCGCTCCTACGAGTATCAGTAAGAGAATGATTGTTTTCTTCATGTATTGACTCATCGATTACATTCAGCCTCAATCTCCTCCGTTGTGCAAGGCTTGTTGGGGCCGAGGTGGCGCGAGCCATCGGCAGTGATGAGATAGTCTTCCTCGTTGCGTATGCCACCGAAATCTTTCCATGCGTCAAGTTTATCGTAGCAGATAAAGTCGGTAAACTGCTTCTCGGCACGCCACTTGTCGATGAGTTCGGGGATGAAGTAGATGCCCGGCTCAATGGTGAAGACGAAGCCCGGTTCGAGCTTACGAGCGAGTCGCAGTGACTTGAAACCGAACTGGGTGCTCTTGGGCTGACCGTCATAGCCTACGTATACTTCGCCAAGGTTCTCCATGTCATGTACGTCAAGTCCCATCATGTGACCCAAGCCGTGAGGCATGAAGAGTGCATAGGCACCCACATTGGCAGCCTCGGCAGGATCGCCCTTGAGAAGTCCGAGTTCCTTCATACCCTTGCAAATCTCGGTAACGGCCATCATGTGTACCTCGCGGTAGGTGATGCCAGGGCGCAGGGCGGCTACGGCAGTACGGTAGGCGCGGAGATTGATATCGTATACGGTCTTCTGACGTTCGGTGTAATGGCCCGATACTGGCATAGTGGAGGTGAGGTCACCGGCATAGTGCATGGTGTTCTCGGCACCAGCATCGAGAAGGAAGAGCTGACCCTCCTTCAATACGTTGCTGTGGCAATGGTTGTGCAAGGTCTGTCCGTTGATGGTGGCGATGACGGGGAACGAGAGGTTACCGCCGTGGCGCATGGCCACTTCGGTCACGGCAGCCGCCACTTCGCTTTCCTTGATGCCCGGGCGTACCATACGCATGGCGGTCTTGTGCATCTCTACACTGGTAGCGATAGCCTCTTCAATCTGTGCTATCTCCTCATCGCTCTTGTAGTTGCGCTGGTCAACCACGGCCCGGATGAAGGGCACTGATGAGCCTGCAGCGAGTTCGGCAGGCTGCTTGCCGAGGAGTTCGGCGAGCCACAGCTTATGGTCGCCACGGTAAGGAGGCAGGTAGTGGATGGGCTGACCCTTGGCAGCTGCGCGGTCGAGGTAACTCTTCAGTTCGCTCATGGGCAAAGTCTCGCGGATGCCTACGCGCTCGCTCTTCTCACGGATGGTGGGCTGTATGCCCATCCAGATGATACTGTCGATGGTCAACTCGTCGCCGAAGATAATCTCGCGGTCTTCATCGATATCGATAATGGCTGCAAGGCCCGCATAGTCGGAGCCGAAGAAATATAGGAATGTGGAGTCCTGACGATAGTGATAGGTGTTGTCGGCATAGTTCATGCCGCACTCGTCGTTGCCGAGGAAGAGCAACAGACCGCTCTTCAGCGTATCTTTCAACTGCTGGCGACGGCGGATATAGGTTTCTTTTGCAAACATAATGGGTTGGTTTTATAGTTTGTTATTATTCGTTCTTTCCGGTCATTCTATTGTATATACTGATATACTTCATGGCCACACTGTTCTCTCCGTAGGCATTGGCCGCCTTGCGTGCCGCCTCACGACTCAGCACATCGTACTCACCCTCGGTAAGAAGCCAATGTATGCCATTGGCAAAGTCGTTCACATTTTTATATTCGGCGATGTAGCCATTGTGCAGATGGTCAATCATCTCAGGAATACCGCCTACATTAAACCCGATGCAGGGCACACCGCATGCCATAGCCTCCAATACGGTATTGGGCAGATTGTCCTGCAGCGAAGGGATGGCCAGGAGATCCACAGCATTATAGATTTCTACGATATGCTTCTCATCGGCAACATAGTTCAACGGATATACCTCAAAGGGAAGTTCCTGATACATAGAGGGAACAATGTCCTTACCAATTAGCACAACACCCAGCTTGCCATGCCACTCGGGATGGGTGGATACAAGTTGTTTGAGTGCTTCTTTGAGGTAATGGTAACCCTTGCGTTCGTCAGTGAACGTATGCGAGCTGAAGACAATCAGGCGTTTGTCGAGAGGGAGTCCTACGGCTTCACGAGCCTGTTGCTTGTCACGCGGCTTGAACAGATTATTATTGTAAGTATTGGGGATACAGGTTATCTTACGCCCTTGGAGGAGTCGGCTATTCATCGCCATATTGCCCAACCATCGGCTACAGGCCACAAACTGGATATTGCTTCCTTGCAGCATAGCCGCCTTGCGTTCAAACACACGGAATGCCGTATCCTTATACTTACGGCTATTGAGCTGCGGACAATCGTGGCAATGCTCTGTGTAGTGATCACAATCGTGGGCGTAGTGGCACACTCCCGTGAAAGGCCACATGTCGTGCAGTGTCCATACGATGGGCTTTCCCGAAGCAATGATTTTCTCTACAGCGGGAAGCGAGAGCATACCATCATTTATCCAATGCAAGTGGATGACATCGGCCTGCTTGAACTCGGGCAACTCCGTAATGTCGCCTCCCGAATGTCCCAAGTCGATGGCATAGATACGGTTGCGACGGAAGTGCGTGTGCAGCGCCACCGAAAGGCGTTCCCACAGCATGCTTAACCGGTTACTAGCGCTGCGTTCGGCCAAGACCGTAGTCACCTGTCCGGTACTTTTTCTACGCACCAGCATCTTGGCCTTGATACCATTGTTCTTCAAGGCTTCGGTGAGTCGGTAGGCTGCGATGGCAGGGCCTCCTTGTCGTTCGGTAGTGTTGATGATGAGTACGCGCATACTATCCTATCTTCTCTGCCACCTCGAGCAGTGCTGCTGTCATATTACTCCACGCATATTTAGCTTTCTCCTGGAGGATACCTTCCCGATAGTCCGCTTCGCTGCGATGTTCTACAAAGTCAACCAATGCATCGGCAATATCCGCCACCTCAGGTTTGGTCACATAGCCCACCTTGCCGTGAGGCACAATCTCGGCCAATCCACCCACATCAGTCACCAGCATGGGACGCTCAAAGTGGTAGGCAATCTGTGTGATGCCACTCTGTGTAGCCGATTTATAAGGCTGTGCAACAAGGTCAGCAGCAGCAAAGAAGTAGCGTACCTTATCGGCAGGTACAAACTCCTTGTACCACACGATATGTTCTGCCAGCCCCAGTTCCTGTTCAAGACGTTCATAGAATTCGGCATTGCCATAGAACTCACCCGCCACAATGAGTTTCACCCCCTTACCGCGCAAACGGCCATCGGCAAAAGCACGCAACAGCAAGTCCAGCCCCTTATAATCGCGAATCAGGCCAAAGAAAAGAATATACCTTGTATCGGAATCAAGACCGAGCGCGCCGATGGCCTCCTCGCGAGTAGCCTTAGCACCGAAGCTATCATAGAGCGGATGCGGTGTAAGGGCAAGCGGTTTGGTATCGTCAAATGATTTGGCATCAGCCAACACCGCTTCGGACATGGCCACATAGCCGCCTACCGACTTTATCATGTAGCGGGCAAACACCTTATCGCCGATACGCTTTTCGTGGGGAACCACATTGTCGAGCAGTGCCACCACCTTGATATGCTTGTCGCGACGTACGACACGCGCAATAGTTCCCAGGCAGGGAGCCATGAACGGCAACCAGAAACGTATCATCACCATATCGGGTCGCTGGCGACGAATCTCACGGCCCACCTTCAGCCAGTTGAACGGATTGACCGAATTGACCTTGCGCACGATATGGAGTCCTTCGGGAGCCGGTCCCTCGGCATACTGCGTCTTGCCCGGGAAGAGAAATCCCGGATACTGCAACGTAAAGGTATAGATGGTCACCTCGTGCCCTTCGCTCACAAACTCGCGTGCCAGACGTTCGTTGAAGTCCGCTATACCTCCCCGGTAGGGATAGGCCGGACCTACAATGATAATGCGCTTCTTCATAGCATTTGTCATATTATTCTATTGCAAAGATAGTAAAAACAACAACACAAACAGCGTTAATTATGTAATATTGATTTTTTCTTGTAACTTTGTTGGCATCGTAGAACAATATTGAGATTAAACAACAAATTATAACATACAAAACACATAAAGCTATGAAGACAAACTATGAGGTGCGCTATGCTGCACATCCCGAGGATGCGAAGAGTTATGATACCAAGCGTATCCGCCGTGACTTCCTTATTGAGAAGGTGTTTGCTGCTGATGAAGTGAATATGGTTTACTCTATGTACGACCGTATGGTAGTAGGTGGCGCCATGCCTGTGAACGAAGCATTGAAGCTCGAGGCCATAGACCCACTGAAGGCTCCTTTCTTCACTACACGTCGCGAAATCGGTATGTTCAACGTGGGTGGTCCTGGCATAGTGAAAGCAGGTGATGAGACCTTTGAACTCGATTATAAAGAGGCACTCTACATCGGTTCGGGCGACCGTGATGTCATCTTTGAAAGCAAGGATGCGCAGAATCCTGCCAAGTTTTACTTCAACTCGTGCACTGCACATCGCAACTACCCCAACAAGAAGGTGACCAAGGCCGATGCTGTAGTAGCTCACATGGGTTCGCTCGAAGGTTCCAACGACCGCAACATCAACAAGATGCTTGTGAACCAAGTACTCCCCACTTGTCAGATTCAGATGGGTATGACCGAGCTTGCTCCCGGTAGCGTATGGAATACCATGCCCGCCCATGTACACAGCCGTCGTATGGAGGCTTATTTCTACTTCGAAGTACCCGAAGAGCATGCCGTATGCCACTTTATGGGCGAGGTAGACGAGACCCGCCACATCTGGATGAAGGGTGACCAAGCCGTACTCTCTCCCGAATGGTCAATCCATAGCGCTGCTGCTACACACAACTACACCTTCATCTGGGGTATGGGTGGCGAGAACCTCGACTACGGAGATCAAGATTTCTCATTGATCACCGATTTGAAGTAAATTATAAACTAATAAACTAAAAGAGTATGGCTAATATATTTTCATTGGAAGGCAAGAATGCCTGGATTACCGGCGCATCTTACGGTATCGGTTTCAACATTGCAAAGGCGTTCGTACAAGCAGGCATCAAGAACATTATCTTCAACGATATCAACGAAGAGGCCCTCGCCAAAGGCTTGGCCAACTATAAGGAGGCAGGCATCGAGAATGTGCATAGCTATGTCTGCGATGTCACCGATGAGGTGGCTGTAAAGGAGCTCGTCGACAAGATTCATGCTGAGGTAGGTCAGATTGATATCCTTGTGAACAATGCCGGTATCATCAAGCGTATCCCCATGCACGAAATGAAGCGCTCGGAGTTCCAGCAGGTCATCGATATCGACCTCGTAGGTCCATTCATCTGCTCCAGTGCCGTGATTCCTGAAATGATGGAGCGTCGCGAGGGTAAGATTATCAATATCTGCTCTATGATGTCGGAGCTCGGCCGCGAGACCGTATCGGCCTATGCTGCAGCCAAGGGAGGCTTGAAGATGCTCACCCGCAATATCTGCTCAGAGTACGGTGAATACAACATCCAGTGTAACGGTATCGGTCCGGGCTATATCGCCACGCCGCAGACTGCCCCGCTCCGTGAGCCTCAGGCCGACGGTTCACGTCATCCGTTCGACTCATTCATCTGTGCCAAGACCCCGGCTGGACGTTGGCTCGACCCCGAAGAGTTGGGTGGTCCCGCTGTATTCCTTGCTTCCAAGGCCTCGGATGCAGTCAATGGCCACGTGCTCTATGTAGACGGTGGTATCTTGGCTTACATCGGCAAGCAACCTTAATATCTATTGCCATGAAGAAGCTTACATCCCTTGCTCTTCTTGCTTTGTTGGCTGCCTGCGGTCCGAAATCTGCCACCGATTTCACTGTTACGGTGACCAACGACCAGGCTTTCGACCGCGAAGAGTTAATAGAGATACCCATCAGTGACGTTACCAAGAAGGTGAAGCTCATCGATGAAGAGCAGTATATTGTCCTCAATGCCGAGGGGAATCAAGTGCCTTATCAGATTACCTGGGATGACAACCTCCTGTTTCCCGCCACTGTCAAGGCTGGCGGCGAGGCCGTCTATACCATAGCCATTGGCGAACCTATCGAGGTGGAGCCTCTTGTCTGTGGCCGTCACTACCCCGAGCGTTTCGACGACATTGCTTGGGAGAACGACCGCACCGCATACCGCACTTATGGTCCGGCCTTGCAGCACCGTGGCGAACGTGCTTTCGGCTACGATGCTTGGGTGAAGCGTGTGCCCGAACTTGTAGTGGAGCAGCGCTATGCCAATGAACTGAACCCTGACACGCAAGCCGAGATAGCCCGTCTGCGAAAAGCGCGCAAGTACGAAGAGGCCAATGCGCTGTATCACTCCGTATCTTACCACGTAGACCACGGTAACGGCCTTGACTGCTACAAGGTAGGCCCTACCCTTGGCTGTGGTACAGCAGCGCTCATGCAGGGCGATGCCATCCTCTATCCCTATTGCTGGAAGGAGTATGAGATTATGGAGAACGGCCCTCTGCGCTTCATGGTAAAGCTCGTCTACAATCCCTTTGTAGTGGGCAAGGACAGCGTGGTAGAGACCCGCATCATCTCCCTTGAGAAGGGCTCACAGCTGAACAAAACCATTGTAAGCTATGCAGGGCTTTCCAAGACAACTCCCGTAGCTATAGGTCTTGTCATCCATCCCGAAAATCCTACAGCCTATGTGCTCGAAGGCGACAAGGGGTACATAGCCTATGCCGACCTCACCGACAATGTGAACAACGACAACGGCATTATTTATGTGGGTGCCGTAATGCCCGGTAAGGTAAAGGAGGCCAAGGCTGTGATGCTCTCGGACAAGGAAGCCAAGGAGCGCGGTGCATCGGGCCATGTGCTTGCTATCAGTAACTACAAACCTAACACTGAGTACACCTACTATTGGGGGTCAGGCTGGAGCAAGTATGGTTTCGAATCTATGGAGGCATGGACAGACTATCTTAATCACTATGCTCAAAGCGTGCGCCATCCTTTGACGGTAGCTTACTGAAATATCCAACAGGCATATAGTGAATAATAATAACGGACGTGAAAATTCACGTCCGTTATTATTACTTATCATATCATTCAATCGATATCAATAAGCTGCATATGCTTGTTGAAGGTGAGCTCTACTCGATTGTTCAGCTTGACTTCTATTTCGCGGTGGTCACGCTCGATCTTGGTAGCCTGAGCCTCGGGATAGTGAGCACGGATAACCTTGCTGATGGCTTCGGGAACAATGCCTGAGGGCAGAGGATTAGTGAGGCAGTCTACCTCGGTCCAATTGCCTTTGCGGTCAAACTCTACCTTGCTGCCGTCAGTAAAGATAACATCGTAGCTGAGTTCCATTACATCAAGTTCTTTGCGAGCCAATGAAATCTTGACATCGGGGAAATAGGTAGAGAGGAAAGTCTGTGCCTTCTCGGGCAACTGATTGCGTTCAATGGGCTGATGGCTGTCGGCACAAGCTGTGGTCACCAAGGTAAATACACACGCAAGGAAAAGCATCATCTTCTTCATAATTGTAATCGTTTTTCTGTGGTTAAACATCATTTATTCATTATTTACACGACAAAGGTAGAGGGCAATTCTGAAAAGATTCTGAAAAAACGACTTTTTTGAGATTTTTTCAAAAAATTGTTCTTGCCTTATCGGTATCAACGATTGACGGTAAAGATATGTTTACCCTGCTCGAAGGTATAGCCCACTTTGAGACGGCTCGCCTCGCAGATGGCCTTTACGATAGAGAGTCCCAGCCCATTGGAATGTTTCTTCCCATGACTGCCGCGATAGAAGCGGTCGAAGAGGCGCGAAGCATCCAAAGCCTCTCCTTCGCCTGTGTTGGCCACGCTCAATGCTCCTTCCTTTATATATATATCAATGGTGCCGTGAGTTCCGTTATGCAGATAGGCATTGCGCAAGAGGTTGCTCACGAGCGAAGTGATCAGTTCCTCATTGCCACAGAGGGTCCACTGGCCCTTTTCATAGAGATGTACGGTAATCTCTTTTGACGCATACACCTCGGCAAGCATCTCCATCTGATGGTGCACTTTTGCATTGAGGTCCACCTCGGTCTGCTCGATGTACTGGTTGTTCTCGATCTTCGACAAGAACAGCAATGTCTTATTCAGGCGGATGAGCTCACCGATGGTCCGGTGCATCTTGGCCAACTCCATCATCTGTTGCTCGGTCATAGCAGCATCGTTCATCATCAGTTCGATGCGGTTCTGGCATACGGCAAGCGGAGTCTGCAGCTCATGTGAGGCATCACCGATGAAACGGCGCTCGCGCTCGTACACCTCTTCAATACGCTGTATGCAGGCTGTCACCGACTCGTTGAGCCGCTGAAACTCTGTCACGTCGGTCTCATTGTCCAACGCTTGCGGATTGCCTATGACATACGAATCCAAGTAGTGCAGCACCTTGTAGAGCGGACGTGTATGGCGGACAAACACCCATGCAAATATGCCTATGATGACCAATAACATCACGACAAGCAAAATAGAGGTGGCTACAAGGATGGTGCCGATAACCTCGTTGCGCTCATATA
>JBGVOS010000093.1:0-16609 GCA_045126595.1 Bacteroidaceae bacterium
GCGGAGCTGGCGCAGCCCAACGACTCTATCCTGCAGGCCTATCAGGGCGCCTTCTGTGACGATGCCGACTGGGGCGGTACGGGTCGCTACCATGCAGTGACCGGCAAGCATCAGCAGTTTGCCGCCATGGTGACCCGCCTGGACGCCTACGTTGGCGAGGTGCTCGACCTCTTGGAGAAGAAGGGTTGGGATGACAACACACTGGTCATCTTCACCAGCGACAACGGCCCTCACCAGGAGGGTGGTGCCGACCCCGACTTCTTCAACACCGAGAAGCTGTTGCGCGGGACGAAGCGCGTGACCTTCGAGGGTGGCATCCGCGTGCCCTTCATCGCCTGGTGGCCGGGACAGGTGAAGGCTGGCGTGACCAACGACCACCAGCTGGCATTCTACGACCTCATGCCCACCTTCTGCGAACTGGTCGGCGTAGAGGATTACGTGGCAGAGTACAGCAACCCCGACTTGGTAGCTCAGGGCAAGGAGTACTTTGACGGTATCTCCTTTGCACCCACCTTGCTGGGCAAGGGCGGGCAGGAGCAGCACGAGTTCCTCTACTGGGAGTTCCACGAAACCAACATGATGGCCCTGCGCATGGGCGACTGGAAGCTGGTGGTACAGAATGGCAACTGCAGCCTCTATGACCTCTCGGTAGATACCCACGAGGATGTAGCCTTGGACAACCCCGAGGTGGTGGAGCAGATGAAGGCCATCATCTTGCGCGAGCATGTGGCAAGCGACATCAATCAGTTTAATCAATTGACCTTGCCCACTTTGGCACAGTAAACTTACTATCATTTACACAACATCAACTCAGTAAATAGTATGAAAAAGATATTTCTTTTATTCGCTTTGGCATTGCTTGGCTTGAGTGTTATGGCGCAAACCATGGAGTTTACATTTACTCGTGGTGAGGGAATGACAGCTACGGTGCAAGCTCCCGATGGCGTTAAAGCAACGATGGCGGCGAATGTGGCTTGGAATACAGGTGGCGAAATGGCTAGCAGAACGGAGGTTCTATGCCCCAACAGAAATACAAAAGATGCATCAGGCAATAACTTTATTACCTATACACTTACTCTAAGTGGCTTAGCTCAAGGGAAGACATTCAGCGCTGTCAATTTTACACACATTGCCGTAAATTCGGGTGGTAATTTGCAGCCTTCAAACAATACAGACGTTCGTCATTGTAACTTCACACTCTCTGCGAATGGTGCGGAGGTGGCTTCGCTGACAGACCAGAACATTTGGATTGCCGATGGACAGACAGATAGAGAGGTAGCACTTGCAGGAACATCTTCCTTCACTGCTGATGCAGAGGGTAACTTGGTGCTCATGCTTAAGTTGACCAAGGGTACCACCAATGCAGGTTGCTTCTATGGTCTGACCAAAATCGAGTTGGTAGAGGCTTCTGCCGAGCCCGAACCTGACCCCACTCCCGAGCACGAGTTCAGCGCCGACAAGGTCTACTATATCCAGTGGAAGAACACGGGTGCCAACTACATCACCGAGAACAGGGACAAGAGCCTCGTCGTGGCCGACAAGAAAAACACCACGAAGCAGTTCTGGCGCCTCATCCCCGTTGACGGCAAGAGCCACTGTTACCATATACAGAATGTGGTGACAGGGAACTACATAGGTAGCTGTAACATGACTCCCAGCTCATCCTCTCGCGTGAGCACCTCGGCGACAGCAGTAGAATACTACGTCGGGGCTACCGCAGGCAGCGGTGACATTGCGGGCTGCCACTACTTCAGCTCTACCGACTGCGCGGACTATAGCAACGAGAGTGCAGGCCCTCGCGCACTCAACAAGGATGGTGCATCAAGCTACATCATCACTTGGCAGGCAGGCACCAGCCGTCCCGGTTCCTACTGGAAGATTGTAGAGACCACCGACGAGTACCAGATACCCGAGCCTCCCGTACACGGCGCCCCCTCGAAGGCACTCGCCATCTACTTCCGCCCCTGCGGTATGGTGGGCAACACCTACCTCACGGCAGCCAACATTAATGGTGCTGACCCCATCGCCTACACCGCTACGGCCAAGCCCGGCAGCTTCTATGTGCCCTTCTCCAAGGACCATGGTGCCGTGGTGAAGGGAAGCGAGTTTGCCCTCAGCATCACCCTCAACAGCGCCGATGATGCCGACCTCAAGGCCAATGCCTATTTCGACTGGAATGCCGACGGCGCCTTTGAGACGGCCGTGCCCATCACCCTTGACGGCACTGCAGGCACAGCTACGGTGACCGTGCCCGAGGATGCCGTGAGCGGCGACACCCGCATGCGTATCCGCCTCAACAGCAATGGCCTCGACCAAGCCGATGACGACGTGGAGGGCTTCGCATACGACTTCCTCCTTGCTGCGGTGGATGCCGCCACCCAGCGCGAGGTGACCGTTGCTGCCAATGGTGATGACTGCGGCACGGTAGCCCTGTCGTCACCTGCAGGTAGCTATGCCATAGGCACCCAGTTCACCGCTACGGCCACGCCCAAGGGCAATGCCGAGTTCCACAGCTGGCGCGAGGGCGGCGTGGTGGTATCGCGCGATGCCCAGTACACCTTTGCCGTGGAGAACCGCAACATGAACCTCAAGGCATACTTCACACCCAACACCGAGGCTGGCAACGATGACGTTGGCATCGACAAATCTGAATCCAAGGTTCAGAATTCCGGAATCATCTACGACCTCATGGGCCGTCGTGTGAAGAAACCCACGAAAGGGATGTACATTGTGGGTGAACGCAAAGTTGTGATTAAGTGAGCTGGGTTAGGAAATGCTCAAATAAATTTAACGTCATTGAATTTTTAAAGAGCTGCAAGCAGCACCCCTTTGTAACCCTAAAGCTAATGCTAAAGCACACTCCTCGGGAAAGCTAAAGCTTCCTTCGTCGCAAGCAGCGCTTTCATACCGCGCTGCCGCTCAGCAATGAAAAAGTAAACTTTTCCATTACATTCGCTCGTTGAGATTTGGCATTCCGATCGGCTTGCACTAATTTTGCACCCCAAAATTAGGAACTATGATCAGTCTCTGGCAGATATTTTTGGTATTCGGCAAGATAGGAGCCTTCACCATAGGTGGAGGTATCCCCATGATAGCGGCGATAAAGAGCGAGCTTGTGGCACGAGGATGGCTCAACGATGAGGATTTTGTGGACATCATCACCCTGGCACAGACGGCTCCGGGACTCTTTGCCGTCAACATTTCCATCCTCACGGGCTACCGCCTGCGCGGCACCAAGGGAAGCGTGGTGGCTACGGTGGCGAGTTGCCTGCCACCCTTCCTCATCATCCTGCTGGTGGCGATGTTCTTCACCTCATACAAGGACAATCCCTATGTGATAAAGGCCTTCAAGGGCATACGTCCCGTGGTGGTGGCACTCATCGGTGTGCCCATGATTGATATGCTCAAGGCTACGAAGATGCGCTGGTGGTCGTGGATTGTGTGGATAGCGTCGATGGTGCTGGTGTGTGTGCTCAGCGTGTCGCCCATCTACATCCTGATATGTGTCATCGTGGTGGCGCTCTTCATTAGTTGGTACAACGGTCAACGGACAACTCAGAATTCATAATCCAGAATTAATCTCATGATCTACATAGAACTGTTCTTCACCTTTTTCGTCATCGGCATGTTCACCATCGGCGGTGGCTACGCCATGCTTTCGCTCATACAGAACGAGGTGGTCAATGTGCATGGTTGGATTGACGATACCACGTTTACCGACATCGTGGCCATCTCACAGATGACGCCGGGCCCGATAGGCATCAACTCGGCCACCTACATCGGCTACGAGGTGCTGGCCAAGGCGGGCGCATCGGAGTTGATGAGCATCCTGGGCTCGTTCACCGCCACATTTGCCGTGGTGCTTCCCTCGTTCATCATTGTGCTGCTGCTGGCCAAGGTGTATAACCGTTGGAAGGATCATCCCATCTTCAAGGGGGTGCTCACGGGATTGCGCCCTGCCGTGCTGGGTCTCATCGGTACGGCTGCACTGGGCTTGGCTACACCGGAGAACTTCATCGACTGGAAGAGCTTCGTCATCTGCATCGTGGCATTCGTAGCGCTGTACTTCAAGAAGCTGGGACCCTTCTCCATCATCGGGCTGGGGGCGCTGGTGGGACTGGTGATTTATTAAAAGAAATAAGGTGATTCGCGCGTATCACCTTATTTCTTTTTCCTTACCTATTACTCTCAAACGCCTTGTACTCGCCCAGAATGGTGAGTTCCTTGGTGAGCGGACGCACGGCATCGATGCTCTGGCGGAAGCGCGTGTAGTCGTTAAAGGTGACGTCGACGTAGAACATATACTCCCACTCGCGTCCGATGATGGGGAGCGACTGTATCTTGGTGAGGTTGATGCGGTAGAAGGTGAAGATGGAGAGGATGGCCGAGAGGCTTCCCTCCTCGTGAGGCAGTGAGAAGACGATGTTGGCCTTGTCGGCGCGGCGGCTCACGGCCTCAACCGAGAGGTTGTCGGTGCGCCAGCGATCGGCCACCACGAGGAAGCGGGTGAAGTTGTGCTTGTTGGTCTCGATATTCTCCTGCAGGATGCGCATGCCGTAGAGCTTGGCGGCATGGACAGAGCAGATGGCAGCATGGCCTCGCAGCTGCTTCTCCATGATCTCTCTGGCGCTCGATGCGGTGTCGCCACCCTGCACGGCCTTCAGCTCGGGATGACGCTGCAGAAACGCCTCGCACTGTGCCAATGCCACGGGATGGGAGTGCACCTCATGCAGGTCGGCCCAGTCCTCATCGGGGAGACAGCAGATGCAGTGTGCAATACGCAGCTTCTGTTCGCCCACGATGACCACTCCGCTATTGCGCAGCAGCTCATAGTTGTGGAGCAGGCTGCCCGCAATGGTGTTCTCAATGGCCACGAGAGCCACTACCTCGCTGTCGGCAGCCATCGCCTCGAACACCTCGCCGAAGGTCTCACAGCAAATCAATTCCGTATCCTCATTCTCAAAGAAGAGCCGTGTGGCAATGTCGTGGTACGACCCTTCAAATCCTTGTATCGCTACTCTTTTCATAACGTTCTGTTTTCAGGCGAGCAAATTTACTGTTTTCTCAATATCTGTCAAAGTTTTTTAGGCAGTAATGCGTTTTATGTCTATTGCACATTGCAAAAAGGAAGGCCTGCACGATTATCGGGAAAGAAAAATGAAAAACGGAGAGCAGATTGTGAGGTTTGAACAATTTATCCTCGAAAAAGGTATTCCGTATAGAATATATAAAGTAATTTTGTGGCACATTCTTAGGGAAGTGCTGTGACAGTACTTGAAAACAACAGAAGTTCACTATATTCAAAACTATGATATGAAAAAGAGCGATACGATGAATTACAGTTTCAAGAGTAAGCTTAAGATGTACATCAACTCCAGCGTGGTGTTGATATTCTTTACCGTAGTGGCGCTGATATGTGCCAATCTGTCTGGTATTAAAGAGTGGTATGCCTCCATCTGGACGCAGGAGGTGAGCCTTGCGGTGGGCGAATTCAACTTCTTCAGCCATCATGGACACGCCATCACCCTAGGGCAGATGATCAACGACTTCCTCATGGCCATCTTCTTCCTCTCGGTAGGACTGGAGATCAAGCGCGAAATCAAGGTGGGCGAGCTCTCCTCACGTGAGAAAGCGCTGCTGCCCGTCATCGGTGCCATAGGAGGCATGCTCCTGCCGGTGCTCATCTTCTTCCTCGCCTGTCCCGGCGATGCAGCCATGCAGCGCGGATTGGCCATACCGATGGCTACCGACATTGCCTTCTCGCTCGGCGTGCTGTCGGTATTCAAGACACGTGTGCCCATCGGGTTGAAGATGTTCCTCGCTGCACTTGCCGTAGCCGACGACCTGGGCGGCATACTCGTGATAGCGCTCTTCTACTCGTCGGACATCAATCTCCTCTACCTCGGCCTCTCGGCACTGTGCGTGGCAGCAATGGTCATCGGCAACATCAAGAACGTGTGTGCCAAACTGTTCTATGTATCTATCGGCCTCGTGCTGTGGTACTTGATGCTCAACTCGGGCATCCACGCCACCATTGCCGGTGTCATCACGGCATTCTGCATACCTGCCACGTTGAAGCACAGCACGGGATACTATATCGAGCGCATACGCAGCAACGTGAACAAATTCCCCGTCATCGAGGTGGGACAGCGCCACAACACCATCGTGCTGTCCAATGACCAGATACACATGCTGAAGAGCATCGAGTCGGCTGCCGACCACATGATCAGCCCCCTGCAGGAAATGGAAGACCGCCTGCACACCCCCATCAACTACGTAGTGTTGCCACTCTTCGCCTTTGCCAATGCAGGTGTGGACCTCTCGCTGATGAGCGTGGGCGATGTATTCTCAGGGGTGAGCCTGGCAGTGATGCTGGGTCTCGTGCTGGGCAAGTTCCTGGGTGTGTTCTCCTTCTCGTGGCTGGCCGTGCGCCTGGGTTTCGTGTCATTGCCTACGGGAGCTACGTGGAAGAGCTTTGCCAGCGTATGCGTGATTTGCGGTATCGGCTTCACCGTGTCAATGTTCATCTCTGAGCTGTCCTATGCCGGATTGGGCGACGCTGCAGCCACGCTGCTGCCCCAGGCCAAGTTGGGCGTGCTGTGCGGTTCGATAATCTCGGCACTCCTCGGTTGCTATCTGCTGAGCAAGACGTTGCCGAGAAAAAGGTAAACAGCTCATTCATCCCCGAACAAGGATAAAATAAAGGTGACAAGCTTGTCACCTTTATTTTTATTATCTCCTCACGCCCTCGAACTCAACAGTCACCACCCCCAACGGATAGGTGACCTCAAGTGTCCGCTCGTCATACTCGCCATAAACAGGAATAGACTTTCCTCCTACAGTGACCGTTCCGCTCAATGCCGCTTCACCATCAATCGTAGGACCTACAAGACAGCGTGAGGTAAGGGTGCCGAAGTTCAGGCTTTCACCCACCGATGGAAGCAATTCCCCACTGACAAACTTTGACAAATCCAAGTCTATCACAATATCAACATACGTCTCATTAACCTTGGTCACCACTGCCTGATGAGGAAATTCCAGTTCATCCTGATAACTGCCCGGTACGTTCAATTTCACCTCAATCTTCCCTTGATAGGTACCATTCACCGTCTCGGGAGTTATACGATGGTCACATGAGGTCATCAATCCGAATGTGCAAATGACGGCACATACATACAAAAAATTTGTCTTCATAATTCTACTTTATTAGTGATTACGAAGACAAAAATAGAGGGCAATTCTGAAAAGATTCTGAAAAGATTCTGAAAATGCGGGGAAATTACGTTTAATTAAAGTATTTTTCAATACGTTTGATCATTGACGACAGACAGAACACGACCACATGGTCACCGGGCTGAATCTGTGTGCTACCCGTCACGAGGATACCCTCATCTCCACGCAC
Organism: Bacteroidaceae bacterium; assembly: GCA_045126595.1. Taxonomy (GTDB): domain Bacteria; phylum Bacteroidota; class Bacteroidia; order Bacteroidales; family Bacteroidaceae; genus UBA1189. The sequence goes on from JBGVOS010000093.1 coordinate 7,403, forward strand.
CAAGCCACCGATAGTAGCCCCTTTAGGCAGAGTAATGTCTTTAACCTGCGAACGGGTCACACGAGCTCCCTCCTTGACTATAAACTCAGCCACATCGGCATTGGCAAAGGTGAGACACTTGACATTCTCGACATCAGCATCGAGCAGCAGCTGGTAGATATAACTGGCAGCAATCTTCTTCTTGTTGATGACAGCACCGATATCGAGGCTCTCGGCCATACCGATATAGTCGATATTCTCTACCTCAGCAATGGTCTTGAATACTCCCATACGCTTTGCCGAGAGACAAGCGAGGATGTTGGTCTCCGAATTGTCGGTAAGTGCCACAAAAGCATCCACCTTGCTGATGCCCTCCTCTTCGAGCAACTCGTAATCGCGTCCGTCACCGTTGATAATCATCACATTATCATCCACCATGTCGGTGAGCCAATGGCAACGGTTAAGGTCGCTTTCTACAATCTTCACGCTCATGGCATCGCTCACAAGCTGTGTTGCACGCATAGCAATACGACTACCACCCATAATCATGAGGTTGCGTATAGAGGCATGGGCCTCCTTGCCTGTAATCTGGCGTATATAGGGGAGTGCACGCTTGAAGGTCATGAAGTAGACAATATCACCTGCACGCAACTCATCGGCGCCACCAGGGATAATAGTCTCGCCCATACGCTTGATAGTAACGATATGGTAAGGTTGCTCTTTCTTAAGTTGCGAAATCGGTGTATCAAGTATCTGTGCATTCTCGCGTAACTTGACACCGAGCATCACAAGCGCTCCACCGCTGAACTCCCACCATTGACGTATCCAACTCAAGTGCAGTCCGTCAGCAATCTCCTTGGCGGCAAGCATCTCGGGATAGATGAGCGAATCGACACCAAGATTCTTGAAGAACTCTTTATTTTTAGGCTGCAGATACTCATAGTTATCAATACGCGCCACGGTCTTTTTGGCACCAAGCGAATGGGCCAGTATGCATGAGGTGATATTGGTGCTTTCCTCGGGCGTAACCGCCACAAAGAGGTCGGCATCACCGGCCCCAGCATCTTTCAGACTGTTGATGGAAGTGGGGCGTGCAGCGATGGTCATAAGATCGAAGTTCGACTCCAGGTTGGCAAGCCGTTCCTCCTCGGCATCCATCAGCACGATGTCGTGCCGTTCATCGGAAAGCATCTTGGCAAGGTGAGTTCCTACGGCACCTGCTCCGGCGATAATAATACGCATAGTTCTATTTTTGTGTGTCCTGGAAGCAGAACTACAAATTTATTCTTTCGCTATTACCTTCACAATACTCTCTACATCAATGCCACACAAACGACACAGCTCAGGAACGGAGCCATGCTCAATAAACTGGTCGGGCAAGCCCATGAGCTGTACATCGGGCTTATAGCCATGAGCGGCCATAAACTCAAGCACTGCGCTGCCAAGACCTCCCTTGACCGTACCGTTCTCAAGCGTTATGATGCGTTTGAACTTGCGGCCCACTTCATGGAGGATATCTTCGTCGATGGGTTTGAGGAAGCGCATATCATAGTGGGCCACGCTGACACCCTTGGTTGCAACGTGTTCGATGGCCTCGGCTGCCAGATTACCCACAGAGCCGATGCTGAGGATAGCCACATCGTCACCATCACGTAACTTGCGGCCGCGACCTATCTCAACCTCCTCGAAAGGACAGCGCCAGTCGACCAACTTGCCACGTCCACGGGGATAGCGGATGGCAAAGGGACCCTTGTCGGGCAACTGAGCCGTATACATCAGTCGGCGCAACTCGTGCTCATCATAAGGGGCGGCGATAGTGAGATTGGGTATGGTGCGCAAGAAAGCAAGGTCAAACGAACCATGATGTGTAGGGCCGTCCTCACCTACCAATCCGCCACGGTCGATACAGAACACGACGTTAAGGCGGCTGATGGCCACGTCGTGGATGATGTTGTCATAGGCACGCTGCAGGAACGAGGAGTAGATATTACAGAAAGGCACCAAGCCATCCTTAGCCATACCGCCCGAGAAGGTCACAGCGTGTCCCTCGGCAATGCCTACGTCGAAACAACGGCAGGGCATCTTCTCCATCATGATATTAAGCGAACAGCCTGTAGGCATGGCGGGGGTGACGCCCACAATCTTCTTGTTCTGCTGGGCCAGTTCGAGCAGCGTATGGCCAAACACATCCTGAAAACGGGGTGGCTTGCCCTCCTCGCTCGCCTCGAAACGCTCGCCCGTCTCGGCATCGAAGAGTCCCGGAGCATGCCATACGGCAGGCACCTCCTCGGCAGGAGCAAAGCCCTTTCCCTTGGTCGTGTGTATATGCAGCATCTTGGGGCCGCGCATATCCTTGATCGTACGCAAGGCACGTACAAGTTCTATCACATCGTGCCCGTCAACAGGCCCGAAATAGCGGATGTTCATTCCCTCGAAGATGTTCTGCTGCTTGGTAAGGAGCGACTTCACGCTATTGTTGAAGCGGATGATGCGCTCGCGGTTGCCACCTTTCATCAATCCCAACTTGCCCAATACACGTCCGAAGCGGTAGCGCCACTTGTTATAGCTGGGTGTCGTGGTGAGGCTGAGCAGATACTTCTTGAAGCCACCCACCGAACGGTCAATAGACATCTTGTTGTCATTGAGCACGATGAGCATGTCGTTGTCGCTCTCCGATACGTTGTTGAGTCCCTCAAAGGCGAGCCCACCACTCATGGCACCGTCACCGATGATGGCTACCACGCGACGCCGGTCCTCACCCAACTTCTTGGCTGCCACGGCCATACCGAGTGCTGCAGAAATTGAATTGGAAGCGTGTCCACAGGTGAAGGTGTCGTATTCGCTTTCCTCGGGCGAGGGGAAGGGCTTCAGTCCCTTGAATTTACGGTTTGTATGAAACTGCCCGCGACGCCCCGTGAGTATCTTGTGGGCGTATGCCTGATGGCCTACGTCCCATACCAGACGGTCATTGGGTGTATTGTACACGTAGTGCAATGCTACGGTAAGCTCAATCACACCGAGTGTAGAGCCGAAGTGACCCGGGTTCTGTGACAGTTCGTTGATGACAAACTGGCGCAACTCGTCGCACAACTGGGGAAGTTGATTGAGTCGCAAGCGACGCAGGTCTTCGGGATATTGTATGGTATCTAATATGTTCTTGCTCGATTCTTTAGCCATAAAGACAAAGATTATCTTGCAAAGATAGTGCAAGGCGAGAGAAAAAGCAAGTTTACTCGCAAATTTTCGAGGCGCGACCTATCTTCAGACAATAAATGGACTAAAGATACGAAATTTCCCTCAAAGATGCTTACTTTTGCATAGATTTTGAAACATCTATGGAATTCCGAACTAAAACAGACATAGCGAATTGGGACTATCGCCTGCGACACAGCGATAAGCTGTTAGTTATGGGCTCGTGCTTTGCCGAGCACATTGGCGGACGACTCGAGCAGATGAAGTTCCGCACCGTGGTCAACCCTTACGGCGTGCTCTACAACCCTCTTTCCATTGCCGAAGGACTGAGACGTTTAGTAGAACGCTACCCTTTCACCGAAGACGACATGCACGAGTTTCCCGACGGAGGATGGAACACATGGTTGCACCACAGCCGCTACTCACACCCGGACAAGAACGCAGCACTCAATACCATCAACAAGAGTATGGATGCAGCATCACGCCAACTTACCGAGGCCAATGTACTGATACTGACCCTCGGCACAGCATGGGTATATCGCTTACAAGAGACAAATGAGGTCGTTGGGAACTGTCATAAAGTGCCCGAACGCAGGTTCGCCCGACAACGCTTGCAGGTGCAAGAAATTGTGGAGGCACTGGCTGAAATCCTGCGTCGCACCTACGAAATCAACCCCAAGCTACACGTACTTTTCACCGTGAGCCCTGTGCGCCACCTTAAAGACGGACTGCACGGCAACCAGCTGAGCAAGGCGACACTGCTATTGGCCGTAGACGAGCTGTGCCGTATGTTTCCCGAGCAGTGTCACTACTTCCCCACCTATGAGATTGTGATGGACGAATTGCGCGACTATCGTTTTTATGCCGAAGACATGGCACACCCCTCAAAGCAAGCTATTGACTACGTGTGGAAATGCTTCATTGAACACTGTATAGACCATGAAGCGCAACGTTTCATGGATCAGTGGGAGAAAATCATCCGTGCGCTTGATCATCGTCCTTTTCAGCCCGACTCAAGTCAATACCGACAATTTGTACAACAGTGCATTTCGAAGATCGAGGAAATCAAGAAGCGCTATCCATACATAGAAATAGAACAGGAAGTAAACCGATGTCACTCCCTGTTCAAAACATTGTAAAATCACCCAACTCATCCATCAATGCGCACAACTGAGCGCACGTTGTTGAGCTTCTTGAGGTTGTCACAGATGACCTTGATGTCGTCCACATCGTGTACACGGAGGCGTATGGTACCGTCAAATATGCCGTCGTAAGCTTCGATGAGTATGCGCTCCATGTTCACGTTGAGTTCCTGAGAGATGATGTTAGTAATCTGATTCACTACACCCACGCCATCGATACCCTTGATGTTGAGGGATACCGAGAAATGTAGCAGCTTATGGGTACTCCATTGGGCAGCCACAATACGGTTTCCATAGGCAGCCTTGAGCTTGGCCGCCTGAGGACATTTGCGCTGATGGATGACAATCTGTCCGTCATCGTCAATGAAGCCCAACACATCGTCGCCAGGAATAGGGTGGCAACAGTCGGCCATGTGGTAACTGCCTTGCAAGGATTCGTCGGTGAGGATGAGGGGGCGTTTCTTGTCAATCTTCTGTGCTTCGCCATTTGCGAGCGGCTTCGTCTCCTCCTCCTTCTTGGTGCTGCGGAAAAGGCGCTCGAGGATATTGGTCGTCGTCGAACTGCCTTTAAGAGCGGCACGCTCGGCATCGCCAAGAGAGACTGTTCCTCTACCGATAGCCATCAGCAGTTGGTCGTATTCGGTAAAATTATGCAAACGGCACAGCCGTGCTGTGTTGTGCACATCGAGGGTCAGTCCTTCATGTTCAACAAACTCAGTCATCAAGCGTTCGCCCTCTTTGCGTGCCGTACGTTCCTCACGGCGCAGTATGCCCTGGATCTTGCTCTTTGCCTTGGCCGTGGTGACCATCGTGAGCCACTCGGGTTTCACGTTCTGTGTCTTTGAGGTGAGCACCTCCACTTGGTCGCCGCTTTCGAGCACATGGCTCATGGGCACAAGCTTATGGTTCACCTTGGCTCCGATGCAATGGGTACCGAGCACGGAGTGTATCGAGAATGCAAAATCAAGTGCCGTACAGCCTTGGGGCATGGTCTTGATTTCACCCTTCGGAGTAAAGACGAATATCTCCAAAGAGTAAAGGTTCAGCTTGATGGCATCGAGGAAATCCATCGCGTCGGGCTGTGGGTCGTCGAGTATTTCCTTGATGGCCAACAACCACTTGTTGAGGTCCACCTCTTCTTCCTCCACATACCCCTTCTCCTTGTATTTCCAGTGTGCGGCCACGCCCTGTTCGGCAATGTCGTTCATGCGCTGGCTGCGAATCTGTACCTCTACCCATTCGCCATGATTGCTCATCAGCGTCATGTGCAGGGCCTGGTATCCGTTGGTCTTGGGTTGGTTTACCCAGTCACGGAAGCGGTCGGGGTGGTTGCGGTAGAGATGCGAGAGAGCGATGTATATATTGAAACACTCGTTGGCCTCCTCTTTGGAGTTCTTGGGCTCAAAGATGATGCGAACGGCGAGGATATCGAATATCTCATCGAAAGCAAGGTGTTTGGTTTGCATCTTGCGCCATATTGAGTAAGGCGACTTGATGCGTCCCGAGAGCGTGTACTTCACGCCCATCTCGTCGAGTTTCTTCTTGATTGGGGCGGTGAAGTCGGCAAAGAGCTTTTCGCGCTCGGCTTGTGTCATTGCCAGTTTCTCCTCTATGGCAGCATACTCCTCGGGGTGCTCATACTTGAAGCTCAAGTTCTCGAGCTCCATCTTTATCTTGTTCAATCCGAGCCGATAGGCGATGGGGGCATAGATATAGAGTGTTTCGCCTGCGATCTTGTACTGTTTGTTGGGAGCCATGTGCTCGAGTGTACGCATGTTGTGCAGGCGGTCGGCAATCTTGATGAGGATGACACGGATATCCTCCGACATGGTGAGCAGCAGCTTCTTGAAGTTCTCGGTTTGTGCCGATGCCTTGTCGCCGAAGATGCCTCCCGAGATTTTGGTGAGTCCGTCAACAATCTGCGCAATCTTAGGTCCGAAGAGATTGGAGATATCCTCTACCGTATATTCGGTATCCTCCACCACATCATGCAGCAGGGCGGCACAGATAGAGGTAGACCCCAGCCCTATCTCCTCGCTCACGATGCGGGCCACAGCGATAGGGTGCAGAATGTAAGGCTCGCCCGAGTTGCGTCGCACCCCCTTGTGGGCATGCTTGGCAAAGTTGAAGGCACGGGTGATGATGTCTACCTTCTTGCGGTGCTTCGACGCCAAATAACTCCCTATCAGTCCTTGGAATGCATCATTGACGAGTTTTTCTTCGGCTTGTTCCTTGTCGGTATTCATGGCTTTTTTATCTCGGATATATCTTCAATGTCTTACCTGCAACAATATTGCTGCTTCTCAGCCCGTTCCAGCGCTTCAGGTCGGTAATGGTCACACGATAGCGGCGTGCAATGGTCGAGAGCGTCTCGCCACTGCGTATCTTGTGGATTACGAAGCCCGTGTTATTGGCCTGGTTCTTGAGTTCCTTCACCTTCTCGGCCGAGAAGTACTTCTCGCGTTCATAATTATATATGGAGTCACCCGAGAGGATGAAGTCGCGTATCTTGTCCTCGGGCAAGCGCAACGAGTTGGGCTGGAACTTGCCAGGGATAACATTCTCCTTGTACTGTGGGTTCAATCCGCGCAGTGTCTCCATATCGATGTCACACACGGCAACAATCTGGTCAAAGTGGAGCAGGCGGTTTATCATAATCGTGTCGGTGGCCAATGGCAACTTGTTCTCCATGGGGCATATACCATGTTCGGCATGATATGTCATGATGTAGGTGGCTGCAATGAAGGCCGGCACATAGCCACGGGTTTCGCGGGGCAAGTACCAATAGATGTCCCAGAATCCGGTCTTTCCGCCCGAGCGATAGATAGCCTTGTTCACATTGCCCGAGCCGCAGTTGTAGGCAGCTATGGCGAGGTCCCATGACCCGAACCGGTCGTACAAGTCACGCAAGTGCTTTGCGGCGGCCCATGTAGCCTTTACGGGGTCGCGGCGGTCATCGACGAGGCTGTTCTGCTTCAGCCCGTAAAGTTTGCCTGTAGTGTACATGAATTGCCACAATCCCGTAGCTCCCACACGTGACACGGCTACAGGATTCAGCGCCGATTCCACAACGGGGAGGTACTTCAGCTCGTTGGGTACCCCATGCACGTCAAGTGCCTGCTCGATGAGCGGTTCGTAATACTCCATCATTCCCAGCATGTAGGATACCTGATGACGCAGTTTTGTGGCGTAGCGGTCTATGTGGCTGCGCACAGGCTGGTTATACACCATCGGCACGATACAAGGCAGATTGGCCAGACGGTCGGTGTATACCGTATCACTGAACACGGGGTTCGTGCTCGTTGCCGTACAGGTCGTGTCGACCATCAGGTAGGTGTTGGCATACCAGCTGTTGAGCAAGCTGTCGAGCTCGCCCGACATGCTCTCAAGCACTACCAATGAGTCATCCTCAATCGTTGTCCACTCCTCGGGGATGGGAGCACGCTGCACCGTGACAGCTTCCGGCATCGCTTCCACCGCTTCGGGCACTATCGTGTCATGCTCCATCAGCAAAGGAGTTTCTGCACTTACCACCTCGGGGGTAACCGTTTTCTTAACTCCGCGGATAGGGAGTATCTTCTCTGAGCATCCACACAGCAGGATGAGTGCGGACAGGGTGACATATAAGGTTTTCTTCATTTATTCAATCATTATTCTTTTTCGATTCTTTCTCATCGGTACATCCTGCAAGGATGATTACAATCTCGCCACGTGGCTCGGTAGCCGTAAAGTGGGCAATGACCTCGGCCAGCGTCCCCCGCACGGTCTCTTCGTGCAGCTTGGATATCTCACGGCATACCGCTACCTCGCGCTCTGCCCCGAAGAACTCCGCAAATTGGCTGAGCGTCTTCACCAGGCGGTAGGGCGACTCGTAGAAGATCATCGTGCGAAGCTCGGCCTGCAGGGCGAGCAGGCGTGTCTGTCGGCCCTTCTTCTGGGGCAGGAACCCCTCGAAGCAGAAGCGGTCGTTGGGCAGCCCCGACGCCACCAGGGCAGGCACGAAAGCCGTAGCTCCGGGCAGACACTGCACCTCTATATTGTTACGCACACACTCACGCACGAGTAGGAAGCCCGGGTCGCTGATGGCCGGTGTTCCCGCATCAGAGACGAGGGCCACCGTCTCGCCGGCCAGCATACGCTGCACGAGCGGCTCGATGGTCTTGTGTTCGTTGAACTTATGGTGCGACTGCAACGTGTTCTTTATCTCGTAGTGCTTGAGGAGGATACCGCTCGTGCGTGTATCTTCGGCCAGGATAAAATCGGCCTCCTTGAGCACCCGTATGGCGCGGAAGGTCATGTCCTCCAAGTTTCCCACCGGTGTGGGCACCACGTATAATCGTCCTGTTGGCATACCTATTTCTTCAATTCAAGTTTATACATATTCGTCTCCTTGCGTTCGAAACTCATCGACTGGTACAGCGCATTGGCCGCCACGCGTCGGGGGTTCGAGGTGAGATATACCGTGTCAATCCCCTCCGCCTCGCAATAGCCCATCGCATGGGCCACCAGTACACGCCCCAAGCCACAGCCACGGCAAGCCTCGTCGACCACCACATCCTCTATCCATGCCTTGCTGCCCGTAGGGCTCAGGTACATGCCCAGGGTAAGCATCCCCGCCACCTCATCGCCGTGCTGAAGCAGAAAGAGGCGACTGTTCGGTGAGGCAATAAGCCTGCGGTACGCATCGTCCGTAAACCCTATTTTGCGTGTAGTAAGCTGTCCCAACAGACGGCATACCGCCTCGTAATGAGAGACCTCGTACGTCACTGGAGAAATAACCGTTGTGTTCATGTGACAAAGATAGTGCAAGGCGAGAGAAAAAGCAAGTTTACTTGCATTTTTCCGAGCCGCAGCCTATCTTCTGTGCTTGCGAAGCGAGCACTAAAATTAGTGC
>JBGVOS010000094.1:0-33917 GCA_045126595.1 Bacteroidaceae bacterium
ATGTGGGGTGTAGGTGGCGAAGCCCGCTGGATTGGTAACGAGTCAGGCTATGCCGGTGAGACCGACTGGGCGATGACCGACTATATGTCAGAGACTGTCGTACGCGAAGAGGGCGACATCAACGGTTGGTTCTGGAACCCCGGTGAGAGCGACGCCAAGGCCACCAATAGTGGTTGGTTCTGGCATCAGGGCGAGGCGATGAAGAGTGCCGAGCGCCTGTTCCAGATGTATCTCGAGACTGTAGGCCGCAACGCCACACTCATCCTCAACTGCCCGCCCAACCAATATGGCGTGCTTCCCGAGCAGACCGTGAACGAACTCATCAAGCTGGGCCGTATGCTCCACGAGCGTCTTGCAGTACCCGTATATGGACTCGATGAGACCACCGCAGCTACCGACTATGCACAGAGTGCCACCATCGAGGTGAGCGATACCCGCACTGGCGGCAAATATGAAGCCACCAACCTCACCGACGGTAATAAGGAGACCTACTGGGGTACCAACGATGGCGACCTCGACGCTACCATCACCCTCACCTGGGATGAGCCACAGGTAATCCGTTACCTCGTGATGCAGGAGCCCATCAAGCTGGGTCAGCGCATCAAGGACTTCAAGATCGAGTACACTACCGATGGCACCGAATGGACAGAGCTGTGCCCCGTGATGCAGACTACCACCGTAGGCTACAAGCGTATCATCCCCCTCAACGGTAAGACCAACGAGAGCTACGGCAATGGCTACAAGGCCAAGCAGCTGCGCATCACCATCCTGGATAGCCGCGCATGTCCTCTGCTCTCTAATTTGAACGTATATTAATAGGAACATCAACACTAACCATTAAAAAGAACAGAAACTTATGAAAAAGAATATCATCCTTTCTGCTGCGTTGATGTTTTTCGGACTCACCGCACAGGCACAGACCAAGATTACATTCGATAGCGACGATTACAAGGCTATCAGCGTATATGACTCATGGGAGAAGAGCCCCTTCCGCACCGGAGCCCTGCAAGGCAACGCTGCCGTAGCATCCAACCCCGACACCGAGGTAGATGCCGTATTAGGTACAGCGCCCAACGCTACAGGTAAGGTAGTGGCATTCCAACGCAGCCGCCATGGAAGCAACACCTATGGCGTACGCATCGACCTCAAGGAGCCTATCCGCATGACCAAGCAGCTGCAATACATCCACGTGATGACCTACCTCAAAGACAAACCCGCCAACAGCCGCATGATGGTCATCGGTCTCGGCAAGCGCCTCGAGGAGAGCTGGAGTTGGCAAACAGGCGAGGAAGAGCAGTTCTGGGCAGTTACCAATACCAACGTGAAGCCTCAAGCGGGATGGCAAGATATCGTCGTCAGCTTCAAGGGCTTCTCATACTCGAAGGAAGAGAACGAAAATAGCGGTATCGACATCTACTCACTCATCATCGTCCCCGACGTACGTTCACCCCATGCCGACGAAAGCGACTGGGTAGCCTACTTTGACGAAATCATAGTGGACAACAACCCTGACAAGCGCTTTACAACCGACAAGTATGCACTCACTTACGATGAAGAGACCAATGTGTCACGCAATGACCGTGGTATCAATAGCGTGGCATTGACCTCAAATGGAAAGAGCTACACAGCAACACCCCGTAGCGGCAAGGTCTACTCAGACAACACAACCACCAGTGTATTCTCGGCTACTGCCGGAGCACAGGTGCAGCCCACATTTAACTACAACGGAAATTGGATGAGTGGCTATGTGTATGTAGACTGGGGCAACGATGGTCTCTTCAAAGACGCCCTCAACAACAATGGAACTCCAGCTGAAGGCAGTGACGTGGCGAGCTACAGCGCTGTCCTGATAGACGGCACCTGGTACAAGAGCGATGGCTCGACACGAGGCGACGGAAATGGTATCGGTGGTGGCGCTAGCATACCCAAGTTTACCGTGCCGACAAGTACTCCCAACGGCTTCTATCGCATGCGCTATAAGGTAGACTGGAACGAAATCAACCCCGCAGGAAATGGTACAGCCGAGAACAACATTGTGAAGAATGGCGGTGGTATCGTAGATCTCACACTCGACGTGCATGGCGATAAGGTAACCGTAAACGCATCACAGCTCAATGGTGACATCGTGTTGGCAGCTGACAACAGCGTACTGCAGAACTATGCTATAGGTTACGAGCAACCCTTGACCGTGAAGATTATCCCCGAGAAAGGCTTCGTACAGTATGGATTCACCCTTAAGTATGGTTACAACGTGAATGCCAAGGAGCAACTCGACGAGAACGGCAACCCCAACTGGGTAAAGGTGGTTATACCCTTTGACGAAATCAATGCCGATGGCACCTATACCATCCCCGCAGAGTACATACGCGGTAGCCACGTGAGCATCGCGGGAGACATGCAGCAGGTATGGCACTACAATGTAAAGATTGTCGGTGATGAAGGTAAAGGCGGTGCATCGTATGGCAAGATTGAGGTGAAGGATGGTAGCACCCTTGATGTGACACAGTTCTTCAGCAAAGAGCAGTTGGTAGTAAAGCCCATCGAAGGAGCCACCTATGAGGTGACCATCAACAATGCCACCTTAGAGGTTAAGATTGAGTACAAGAAGATTGAGGAGTGTCGTCAGATCTCCTCAATCTCGGAACTCAGCAACGACAAGTACTACCAAATCAAAGCTAAGAGCGGTGAGGGATACCTCGCATGGAACAGCACCATCACTGACACCTACCTCAGCTTGCGCGGTGTAACCAACACCTCACACAACGGAGAGCCATCAAACGCTGCAGTTCTCAACATCTATAAAGAGGAGGTAAACCCTTTTGACATGACCGTCGTCTGGCAGATCATCAAGGAGGGTGACAAGTACTACTTGTACCAACCCGCCAAGAAGGAGTATGTCACACGTACGGGAAGAGACTATATCTTTACCTCTGAGAAAACTGCCCTTGACAATATCCGCGAAAATAGCGGAGACCATGCTGGCACTTTCAGCTTCCATGCAGGTGGAAGCTATAGCGACGGGTCAACCAATTTCGCATGTATCGTAACCAACGAAGCCGCTGTAGCCGTACGCAACTGGACATGGAGCGATCATGGCTCGGTATTTTACATCCTCGAAAATCCCAACATCACAACAACATCAATCGAGGAGCCTATTGTAAAGAATGAAGCCTCCAAAGGGATCTACAACCTACAGGGACAAAAGCTCAGCAGCATGCCCACTTCAGGCATTGTCATTGTGAATAACAAGAAGGTCTATATCAAGTAATATAGAGCGCCCCAAAAAAGAAATGCCCCTCTGCAATGAGAGGCATTCTTTTTAACGATTGATGAGCAGTAGGAGGCATGCTATGAGCTATGAGTTCTTCTACTCAAATTGGCCATACGACAAAGACCAGTGTATCCCAAACAGCGTGTGATACAATGAGCGCAAAGAGCTGCTTTGGCCAAAGACGATAGGCCAATCCCCACACAAGGCCGCACACAAAAGCCGCCATGATCAGCATGAAATTGAACTTCCACAGATGTACTAACCCGTAGACAAGCAGAGTCGCCACAAAGCCTACATTGGCAGTCCATCGCTTGCTTATATTGCGCTGTACGAATCCACGCCAGAAGATCTCTTCAGCCGGACCGATAATGAAAAGCAGCAATGCACCGATAACCCATTCGTTCTGCGACTCCTTCATGCTATAGATCGTATCGACCTGGGGTCTTGCAAAAGGAAACATCCATGTGGCAACCTTATCCCCTACCCAGAAGATACCCCATAGCACAAGCGCCAAAGCGATACCTGTAAAGAAACCTTTCCAAGAGACTTTCACATCGGCAAGCCAGTGCGGGTCGATGAGCAATGCCATCATCAGCAGTATACAGCCCGAGAGGGTCATCATGGTCCAAAAATCCAGCGGCATCGATATCCATGGATTGAACATGAGAAACCACAACGCTGCAGCCGTAAGCAGAGGAAGGACAAGACGTTTCATGTGAATCCAACCATTAATTTATCCCACGAATGCTGCAACGAACAGTGATATCGTGAGCAGAAGACTAAAGATGAGCTGTAGCTGAGCTGTAGCAGCATCGACAGGAGCGAGTACCTGTGTGCCCTTTTTCTTAGCACTCAGTACGGTACGTGCATTTTGCCAAGCCTTAGGCACAGCTAACAACACAATGAGACTATACCAGGGAAGCCAACCACAGAAAATGGTGGCAATGATTAAGAGAAAAGGAAAGAGCACCTCAAAAGCATAGAGCTTCAAGGATGCATTGCGACCTATGAGCATAGCAAAGGTGCGTATCCCTGCCTCACGGTCCGACTCGATATCGCGCGTATTATTAACATGCAGGATTCCCACCGTAATGAGTCCAATGGGTAATGCCAACACCAAGGCAGGTGTGTAGTACTCACTGATAGTGGCATAGGTAGTACCCATGATGGGGATGATGGCATAGGAGAGGAATATCACCAAATCACCCAAAGCAAAATACTTGAACGTAGCATAGGTGAGCGTAAAGAAAGCCCCATATACCGCAGAATAGAGAAGAGGCCATCCTGAACGCGAAAGGATATAGAAACCTATTGCCAAGCCCACAGCAAAGAGCGTGAGACTAAGACGCATATACTCCTTTGTGGTGAAGCTGCCATTGACAAGTGGCATGAAATCGAGCCCTTTGTCGACACCCTTCTTATAATCACGTATATCGCTTAGCATATTACCTGAGGCATGGAAGAAAACAATTCCTATCACAGCCAAAATACCGTTAACCCAATCTATCGGGAGACTATACAAGTTGCAAACCCAAGTCATGTAGGCAAACGTTGTGAGTACGGGCATGGCCGAAGCAGGGAACGACCATGGACGCGTGGTTAAAACCCACTCTTTCAATGAATGTTTCATAGCGTTTAGTTTATCTTTTGTATTATATTATATTACTTAATCAATAACATTTATTCTATTTCTCGGCAATATAGAGCGTACAGATTCCCATGGTAAGACGACGGAAACGGGCTTGAGAAAAGCCGTTCTTTAGAAGAATCTCACGCATGACTTCACCTTGCGGGAATGCGGCCATCGTCTCGGGAAGATAAGTGTATGCGCTGTCGTCACCCGAAATGAGACGTCCCACAACAGGCATCACGACCTTGGAATATATATTGAACAGGGCTCTCCAAAGTCTCTTGTGCGGATAGGATAGTTCGAGCAATATCAAGTGACCTTCCTTATTCAGAACGCGGTAAATCTCGCGAAGGCAGGCATCGAGGTTCTCAAAGTTGCGTACTCCAAAAGTTACTGTGACAGCATCGAAGCTATTGTCCGCGAACGAGAGATGGCTGCAATCTTCTTTTTGAAAGCGCACTACGTCATGCAGGCCCTCACGCGCCGCTTTCTCTCGCCCTACGCGCATCATCCCTTCAGAGATGTCTACAGCCATCACATGGCGTAGCTTCAGCTTACGTGCTATCGCCAAGGCAAAATCCCCCGTCCCAGTAGCAATATCAAGTACAGTAGCCGGATTATACGCCATCAAAGTACGTACGGCCTTTCTGCGCCAAGCACGATCGAACCCAAAGGATAACGTATGGTTGAGGGTATCGTAGGTAGGGGCTATATTGTCGAAAAGTTGCTCTACCTGCTCACGCTTATGGGCATTGCCTTCGTATGGTTTTATCTTCTCCTGGGCGTACATGGGAACCAACCGAATATTTCTTAGAGCCTATTTCTTGTACTCCTTACACCTCTCGTACGAACCCATATAGCGCTCGAACTTTTCAGGATAGAGGTCATGAGCGGTGATCATCATCGCCGTATCGTAGCAGTCACCAAAGTCAGGGTCAAAAGTGGTTCCGAAAGTCTTCATCGTAGGTGAAAGCCCGATATAGAGATGGATGAACGGCGGGATGTTATCATCGAGCGATCTTACATAGTTGTTCAAGATGGCATAGTTCTCCTTATAGTCT
Source organism: Bacteroidaceae bacterium (assembly GCA_045126595.1). Lineage (GTDB taxonomy): Bacteria > Bacteroidota > Bacteroidia > Bacteroidales > Bacteroidaceae > UBA1189. The sequence goes on from JBGVOS010000094.1 coordinate 5,963, forward strand.
GCTCCCGTAAACATCTCCTTGAAGAAAGCGGCCTGTTCAGGGGTGCAGGTCTCGGGACGCTTGGAGGTGATGAGTCCCTCACGGTCACCGAAACTCATGTCGAGGTAGTAAATCATCGCCTTACGGCTCATCTCGGGACTGGTCTTGTAGATGGTCACCTTACCCGTGAGATACTTCACCGTAGGGTCTGAGGCTACGAGTCCTCCAATACCATCCCAAAGGTTGTCGAGTGCGAAGAGCGCCTTGCGACCACCAGCAGCGTTCTGATACTTGGGCTGCACGAAGGCACGTGCCATCTCAATGCAATGGGGGAAGTCGGTTTCGATGAACTTTTGTGAGAAGTCAAAGAGGTGCTCGGTGTTCACATAGGGCTGACCATTCTCGTGAAACGAGGCCATCTTCCAACGGGTAAAGCGGTATCCACCGATAATTTCATCGGCCTCGGGATTCCATACCACCAATTGGAAACACGCCTTGTCCTCGAGGTCGAAGTGGTCGAGGTCGCACTCTGTGCCACTACCACCACCTACAGCGCGGAACGAGACTTCGCGCAAACGGCCAATCTCACGCAGTACGTTGGGTGCGGTCTCATTGTTCACCACATAGATTTCATTACTTCCGCGACTTGTATGACGAAGGAAAGTATTCTCGTTGAGTTCACTCTTGAGCAACTCAGCATCAACTGGGGGAATAATTGGAGGAAGCATAATTCTAATTCTTTGTTTACATATTTGGTTCACATCCATTACCCTCGGCCAAAGCCTTAACCCGCTCTCTCATGTCGGCAGCCCATTGAAGGTCTGTCTTTGACTTGTCGAATGTGGTATAAGGGATAGGCTTACCGAAAGTAATGACAAACTCGTTTCCGCTCTGCTTGAAGAGTTCGTCTACGAGGTACAGCATGCCGATGTTGATTTTCAGTCTGAAAAACTTGCTTACTTTGGCAAGGAAGAAAAACCAACGTGAGTTATGTCCGGAAATATGTACGGGAACCACATCACGCTCATGACGGCGCGACTGGGTGACAAACATCTTCTTCCAGGGCATCTCGGTAATCTTGCCTTTAATCTCACGTGCACACAATCCTGCCGGGAACACCAGCACTTGCTGGTCCGAGGCAAACATATCGGCAATACGGTTGCCAAGGTCGCGACTCTGCTTCGACGAGAGATTGTTGACGGGCACGAAGAACTGTGTCAAGGGTTTCAAGTGAGCCAAGAGCGGTGTCACGGGCACCTTGAAACCGTCACCATAAAGGCGGCGAAAGACAGAACCGATGATAAGTGCTTCGGGGCCTCCGAGCGGATGGTTACAAGCAAAGATATATTGCTTGCCCGGCTCGAGATTCTCCTCACCGCGTGTACGGTAAGTAATATTGAGGTAGCGTAACGCACCATCAAAGAAGCCTGCACCCACAGGGCACTCGGCCTGCATGATGGCCTCGTTGATTTGGTCTTGGTGGAGGCGGCGCTTGATGAAGTTGATTGCAAAGCGGGGTAACTTCTTGCGCAGCTTCGGCCCCAATATCTTATTGACGTCGATGAATAAGCTTTCTCTTTCGTTGTATTTCTCCATAGTTCTTACGAATAATCCAGTAAAAAGCAAATCCTACGGCAATCCATACCAACAGTATCACACGGCTTTGGAAAGAGAGATAACCGGGCATACCGGGAATGAGTAGCAACGAGAGGAAGAAGAGTGAACACACACAGCCCAACATGCCTGTCCATACTTGCCTAGTGTCACCAGCTTTGCGTGCCATGATAGCCGCTGAACCAGTAGTATAGGCAAACACGATGGCTGCACCTACGCTGGTCATATCGACAATCCAAAGCAATATCTCACGTCCGAACCACGGAGCAAACAGACTGGCAGCCATAACAAACAGAATGGCATTGCGCGGAGTACCGTGTTTGGCCGACAGTTGCTTGAAGAAAGCGGGCAGACTGCCCTCATCAGCCATTGCATACATCAGACGTGAGGTAGAGATATAGAAAGCATTCATACCCGAAACCACAGCACAGAACATGGCGATACCCAAGAAGATGAGTCCAAAGAGTCCGAAGGTGTGGCGCACCACATAGCCCGTTTCCCAATTCTGTCCCAATGCAAGCAGTTCTTGCCACGGCATGAGCCCCGTAGCTGTCACCGTACACATTGCTATATAGAGAAGAGCAGCGATGAGTATGGCAAGAATCATAATACGGGTCGATTTCTTATGGTCAAAGTTGTACTCCTCGGCACTCTGCGGAATGCAGTCGAAGCCGATGAAAGCCCATGGCGCCATAGCTACGATACTGAACACACCGCTCCACCAGTTCACACCATTGGGGAAGCCCGGAGCGAGGTTGCTCCAGTCGGCCTTACCCATCACCAGGAAGGTAATCAGGCAGATACAGCCCACGAGTGTGAGCGAAATGGCGGTCTGCAACCATGCCGCCTGCTTGATGCCACGGATGTTGATGAGTGCCATGATGATAATGAAGGCCGAAGCCAATACCACCTCACCGGCATACACATCCCATCCCGCCACCTGATACAGCAATCCGCGCTGCACAATACCGGGGAACAAGTAGCGGCTGATGAGGGCCAACGCCGTGGCATTGAGCGGGATAAGGCTCCAATAAGCCAATATCATACCCCAACCACAAACAAAAGCGTTACGCTTGCCTATGGCCTCTTTGGTGTAAATGAACTCTCCTCCGCTGACAGGGAACTTACGGATGAGGTATCCGTAGCTCAGTGCAATCACAATAATTAACGCTGCTCCGATGAGCATACCCACTGCCGTACCTGCAGGGCCGGCTTTCGGGAGGAACGCATTGCCGGGAAGCACGAAGCATCCCCACCCGATAATTGCGCCCAATGCCAAGGCCCACACATCAAGGGGGCGCATCGAGCGCTTGAATTTTCCATTCGTGTTAGACATGTTTCATAGTTTTGCAAATTGGCCTAAGCCGTTCTGCGGTTAATTTACCGCCAAAGGTAGGAATTTATTTTTATTTAAGAAATATAAAGAAGAGTTAATTGACTATAAAGTCTAAAAAAACTTTACATTCCTACAGAGTCTACTTATGCATAAAAATCTTTCCTACAGACAAAAGCGCCATTCAATCAGGGATTTCACTCAATTCGAGCCAGCGCATGGTTTTCTCATCCAACTCTTCATTTAGTGCAGACAATCGGATCGACTCCGCTGTGAGTTCTTCAGCGGTAAGAACACCCGTGCACAAAGCCTCTTCGATGGTCGCTTTTTCGGCTTCGAGGGCAGCAATAGCCTGTTCCACAGCAGCAAATTCCTGGCGCTCCTTGAAGGTTTTCTTACGTGGTTTATTATCGACCGATTTATACGATTTGCTCTGGTCGACAGTTCTTTGCTCCTTCGCACTCTTCACCTCAGCTTTGCGTTCATCGTTCATTTCTTTCCACGCACGATACTGCGTATAGTTTCCGGGGAAGTCACGTATGTCGCCCTGCCCGTTGAAAACAAGCAGATGGTCTACAATCTTGTCCATGAAGTAGCGATCGTGACTCACCACGATGACACATCCGCCAAAGTCGCGCAAGTACTCCTCGAGCACCTGTAGAGTGAGGATATCAAGATCGTTTGTCGGCTCATCAAGGACGAGGAAATTGGGATTGCGCATAAGCACGGTACAGAGGTACAATCTGCGACGCTCGCCACCACTGAGTTTATAGACATAGCTATGCTGTTTTTCCGGTGGGAAGAGAAAATGCTGGAGGAACTGCGACGCGGTGAGCTGTTTACCGCCAGCCATGGGGATGACCTCGGCAATCTCGCGAGCTACATCGATGACCTTCATCTGCGTATCGAACTGCAGACCCTCTTGCGAGTAGTAGCCGAAGCGCACAGTCTCGCCCACCTCGAGGTGGCCGCTGTCGGGGGCAAGTTGCCCCAACAACACTTTAAGAAAAGAGCTCTTGCCAGTGCCGTTGTCACCTACGATGCCTAACTTCTCGTAGCGTGAGAAGATGTAGGAGAACTTGTCGAGGATGCAACGGTCGCCAAAGTGAAGCGAGAGCTCATCGGCCTCGAAAATCTTGCTTCCTATATAAGAGGACTTGACGTTGAGCTGCACGCGGTCGTTCGCGATGCGCTGCTTGGCCACCTTCTCTAATTCGTAGAAGGCCTCTTCGCGGTAGCGTGCCTTGTGGCCACGAGCCTGGGGCATGCGGCGCATCCACTCCAATTCCGTACGGTAGAGGTTGTTGGCACGCACAATTTCGGTATTTCGCGCCTCAATACGCTCTTCGCGCTTCTCCAAGTAATAGCTGTAGTTACCTTTATAAGAGTATACGGTGCGGTCGTCAATCTCGATGATTTCGTTGCACACGTTGTCAAGGAAGTAACGGTCGTGAGTCACCATGAGCAACGTAGCGGTACTGCGCGTGAGATAGTCTTCGAGCCACTCGATGAGCGGCAAATCAAGGTGGTTGGTGGGCTCGTCGAGGATGAGCATGTCGGGATTGCCTATGAGCACGTTGGCCAAGGCCACACGCTTAAGCTGTCCGCCCGAGAGTGTCTCCACCTTTTGGTTATAGTCGGTGATGTGGAGCGACGAGAGAATCTGCTTGGCACGCTGTTCATAGTTCCATGCATCGGCATGCTCCATGCGGTCGAGCAGCGCATCGAGTCCGGGCGTACCGGGAGTCTCCAGGCATTGTTCATACTCGCGAATAAGCTGCAGTGTATCGTTGGTCTCGTGGAAACAGGCTTCGAGCACGGTGAGTCCTTCGGGATATACGGGACGTTGGCGCAGATAGCCTACGCGCAAATCATTCTTATACACTATCTCTCCGCTGTCATATCCTTCGATGCCCGCCAACACATCGAGCAGGGTACTCTTTCCGGCTCCGTTGCGTGCAATGAGTCCTACACGTTGACCTTGCGCCACACCGAACGAGATTCCCGAGAAAAGCACCAAGTCGCCAAACGACTTGGTGAGTCCATCAACTTGCAGATAAGGAATCAGCATGCGGCCTCCTCTATACGCACACGTATCTCCTCTATGATATCAGCAATCTCTGCCTCGGCAAGCAGTTCACCCTGTTTGCCGAAGAGAAGCATGGGACGTGCCACACACACCTCACCATACATGAGTACAGGAGCCTCCACCTTGCCATTGACAAAAGTGTTCCACTCCAACCCCTCGACACTCTCCGTCAGAATCGCACACAGCACCACACCCATCACCGCACCGGCATCGGCACCAAGTTGTTTGCTGAATTCGGGGCGCAATGCAATCTTCTGCAACAGACGCACATTATAATCAAAGTCACGGAAACGCTCCTTGAAGAGTTTCATACCGAACTCCTCCACCGTTGCATAGCACGACTCGATGAGCTCGACCTCCGACACACGAACAGGAATATACTGATTGTGGAACGTGTCGCGAGGCTGCAAGATTTCAAGTGAAGCGATGAGAGCATTGGCTATACCCAAGGCCTCGCCCCTACTCTCTTCCGTAAAGGAGCACTCCACACAAGTTTGTCCGCATCCTATCGTCCAACGATGGGTGACATACTCCACCAGCTGCTCCGTAAAGGACTCGGCACAATATATCGTCTCCCAGCGCCCCACCCTTGTCTGCTTGGCACCACGCATCTTCAGTGCCTGGTGCATCATCGTGTCGCCAAATGCAGAAGAGACATCGCGATAGGCTGATATACGGAAGTTACCATTCCATTTCTCCGGATTATAAAAGAGGAAGCAGTCAGGGTCCTCACTGAACTCGAACCACTCTTCGGGGTAGGTAAATGTAAACCACGAGCCGGGAGATATAAACTTTTTCATCGGTCAAATGTTGTTAATAATAAAATATGGGTACAAAATTAAAAAAAATTGGTCAACGTATAGCCAATCTAAAATAAAATATCTATTTTTGCACCGTCAAAACCGACTTCCCACTAAATTTTCCATTAAATTTATAGAACAAGCACATCTTTCTTACGAGAAATAGGTGTGTACTGTGTGGGGGGAATCAAAAAAATCACATACATTCTATATGTACAACATCATCCAACTAAGCAACAAAGAATTGGGCGAACTGCAAGAAATCGCCAACGAAATGGGTATCAAAGGCGTAAAGTCACTTGAGCGCCAAGACCTCATCTACCGCATCCTCGACGAGCAGGCCATCGCCGGAGCACAGAAGAAAGTAGCAGCCGAAGAGGACAAGAACGAGCGTCGCCAACGTACCCGCATCAACAAGAAGGAGGTGGCCAACAAGGTCTACTCGGCCGACAAGGACAAGGCAGAGAAAATCAACGATACACCAAAGATTGTAGCCACCCCCGTGGCAGAAGAAAAGACTGAAAAAACGGAGAATCCCCTCCCCCAGCCTACAGCAGAAGAATCAAACAACACTCCTGCAGCAACAGCCAGCACCGACGCCGCCCCCATGGCCAACGCCCCCAAGAAGCGTGGACGCAAGCCCAAGGCACAGAAGGAACAGCCCCTCCCCACCAATGAGGAGAGTGCTGACACTGCAACGAAGGAAGCCCTCCCCAATAGCGAGGAGACAGGTGCCCCCACCTCTGGCGAGCAACCGGCCAACGCCCCCAAGAAGCGCGGACGTAAGCCCAAAGCACAGAAGGGACAAGAGCAACCGAACGAGCATAAAGAAACACCCATACTGCCCGAGATTGCCAGCGAATCGCCCATCGAGGAGCCCGGCAGCGACTTTGTAGCCATCGAAGACCTCCCCAGCGACCCCGCCACACTGCCCACAGAACTCGTAGACAAGTTCGAGTCGACCAAGCTCGACAAGCAGGGCGAGGAGCAGCCACAACAAGACAAGAAACATAAAGGACAACGAACAGCAGACGACGGGCAACAGGCAACAAACAATCAGAACAAACAGAACAGCCAACAGCAACAGGAGCGTCGCCAACCCGAACCCGAGCGCTACAACTTCGACGACCTCATCGAAGTGAACGGTGTGCTCGAAATCATGCCCGACAACTACGGCTTCCTCCGCTCGGCCGACTACAACTACCTGGCTTCGCCCGATGACATCTACGTATCGCAGAACCAGATCCGTTTCCACGGCCTCAAGACCGGCGACGTGGTAGAAGGCACCATCCGCCCCGCACGCGAAGGCGAGAAATACTTCCCCTTGATGAAGATAACCCGCATCAATGGCCTCGACCCCAACGTAGTGCGCGACCGCGTGCCCTTCGAGCACCTCACCCCACTCTTCCCCGACGAGAAGTTCACCCTCTGCAAGGGCTACAACGACAACCTTTCGGCCCGTGTGGTAGACCTCTTCTCACCCATCGGCAAGGGTCAGCGCGGACTCATCGTGGCCCAGCCCAAGACCGGTAAGACCATCCTCCTCAAGGATATCGCCAATGCCATCGCTGCCAACCACCCCGAGGTATACATGATCATGCTGCTCATCGACGAGCGCCCCGAGGAGGTGACCGACATGGCCCGCAGCGTCAATGCCGAGGTTATCGCCTCCACCTTTGACGAGCCCGCCGAGCGCCACGTGAAGATTGCCGGCATCGTGCTCGAGAAGGCCAAGCGCATGGTCGAGTGCGGACACGATGTAGTCATCTTCCTCGACTCTATTACACGCTTGGCACGCGCCTACAACACCGTATCGCCCGCTTCGGGCAAGATACTCTCGGGTGGTGTCGACGCCAACGCCCTGCACAAGCCCAAGCGCTTCTTCGGTGCGGCACGTAACATCGAGAACGGCGGCTCGCTCACCATCATCGCTACCGCCCTCACCGAAACCGGCTCAAAGATGGACGAGGTCATCTTCGAAGAGTTCAAGGGTACGGGTAACATGGAGCTGCAGCTCGACCGTAACCTCTCGAACAAGCGCATCTTCCCTGCCGTGAACATCGTGGCATCGAGCACCCGCCGCGACGACCTCTTGCACGACAAGCAGACGCTCGACCGCATGTGGATCCTCCGCAAGTTCCTCTCGGACATGAACCCCATCGAAGCCATGGACTTCACCAAGAGCCGCCTCGAAGGCACCAAGAGCAACGAGGAGTTCCTCCTGAGCATGAATTCGTAAACTTATCGCTTTATCACTTGCGATAAATAATGACAGCATCATGGCCTGCGGACATCCGCAGGCCATGATGCTACTATTTCCACATGAAGTACCTACTTTTATATTTTCCCAAAAGCCCACCTGCCTTTACTTCGGATTAAGCAGCAAGGCATAAAACTGTCGATGCAAATCGCAGCTCTCCAATAAAATTATTGCAGAGCTAGAACAGATTTATTCCACAAAGAGATCTTCAGAAACAGACAAAGGCTTTCTCCAAAATGAGTATACTGGATAAAATTATTCGGTATACCGAAAAGAAAAAATGGGTGAAGTGATTTTTTCTCGTCAGTATACTCATTTTTTCTATTGGGTATACTCAATTTCCGAAGTCCCTCCGCCAAAGCCACTTGGGAGATTGTCTTAACGGCGACCTAAAGGTAGTCTCGGTGCTTCGCTCAAGATGCAGAGAATCATCAAAAACATAGTGCAATTGATTTTTATTTTTACCCTGGCATTAGCTATACAATTACATTTTAGTTGGTTGGCAGTTTTTTCTTTGGCAATAAAGCCAGCATATACTACTATTAACAAGAGTTATACTAAAGGGGAGGCGTACAATAATCCACTCCTAAAAACATCCAAGGGGCGAAAAAAGTAATTCCATCGGGCATATAGGGATGAAAAAGTTCATATTTGGGGTGGGAATGGCATTGGTAGTCTGCCATTGCCACCCCAAATATGAACTTTTTTCACCTGAAATCGGTATCGTTGCCTTATGCCAGGACAAGATCGATTGCACGGCAAAATACCTTAATATTTTTTTGTTCTCCTCTCGACTTGTTGTACCTTTAAAAACACAGGAATTAGGCTGCGACCCGGAACCGAAGGTCGACGCCCGGAGATAAAATCAAAGGGACTGAAGTCAAAAACACAAGTTAAGCTTGCATTGTCTTCGCTTAATCGAAATTTTGCACTAATTTTGTCCATAGAATGGATATATGCGACAATGAAAAGCACGATAGAGACACTGCATCCTGCGAGAAGGAGAGATACGCTGCGGCACCTCAGCTGTAGCCTCACCTGCATACTCCTGCTCGGCCTATGCCCTGCGCATACCTCGGCCCAAGTCATTGAGGCGGGATACGGAAAGGGCGAAGTGCTGAAGTTCGACCAGTGGCAGAACAAGGAGGGGGGACTCAAGGAGGGGGGCTCACAGAGTTTCTGGTTGGGCTATATCTACCAGACGCATGCCGACGAGCAGTGTGCCTATGCCTCGGATTATAACTACCCGGCCTTCACCTTCGGCTTCCTTGTGGCCGACTTCAACAAGGTGAGACTCCGGTACAATCCACGCGGTACACGCCCCATCGACTATGACTCCCGCTGCGGCACATCGTATGTCCTCTATGCCTCCATCCGCCGCGCCTTCTTCCGCACCCGTTCGGGATGGAGTGCCGACTACCGGTTTGGCAACGGCATAGGGTACAACACCCATATATACGACAGGCATACCAACGTAGACAACGTGATGTTCGGCTCGCGCCTGTCGGTCTACTTCGATGTGGCCTTCGCCCTCAACTACCGCTACCGTCAGTGTGAGTGGTTTGTAGGCCCCGAGTTCCGCCACCTCTCCAACGGCGGTATCATTCGCCCCAACAAGGGCGTCAACAAGGCGGGCATAGAGGCCGGCATGAGGTATTATCTGCAGCCCTACGACAGCCTCTCCTTTGAGCGCAAGCACGTCCCCTTCGAAGAGAAAAGGCTTTACCTCAACATCGCATATGCCTCGGGCCTCAGAGGTTCGCAGGGCGAATGGCTCTACGATGCGAATAAATATATATGGAGCCATAATGACGTAGACAACATCAAGTATGGTAAGGATGGCTACACGCTGTGTCACTACCATCAGATATCTACCGACCTCATGTACCGCTATGCTCTCCGCTATGCCTCGGGTATAGGGTTTGATGTCTTGTACGAACCCTACAATACAAACATTGAGATTCAACAAACAGTCGCAGACGAACGCCCCAACAATGTAAATTGGTCGTTCGGCCTTGCCGCCAAGCACGAAGTATACTTCCGCCGCCTTAGTATGCAGATTGCCCTGGGATGGTATCTGAGCCGACCATTGAACGACTACTCCAACACCACCGAAGAGTATCCCTTCTACGAACGGATAGGTTTGCGCTACAACCTCCCGATACTGAGCGACTGTATCTCGGTGGGCTACAACATCTATGCCCACGTCACCAAGGCCTACGGCACCGAACTGGTCATCGACTTCAAGTTGCCGGTGGCCAAGCGCTAAGCACATTTTTAACGTAAAAATGTATCCATCTTTGGCAAACAATCCTTAACTTTGCGAGAAAGACACATACTATATGAAAAAGATACGCCAAAGTTTACTTCTCTTGCTCTCATTACCTCTATTTATATATGCCCAGAAGCAAACGAATACGAATTTATGGGACAAGATAAGTTATACTATCCAAACCGACATCGTAGCCTCCACAGGGCAGCATGCCCCCTTTTGGTTCGTGAGCAACCGCCACGGCCTATCCTCATTGGAGAATAACAATGCCAACCTCAGCGTCGGAATCTCCCGCGACTTCGACCACAAGAAGGGATTCACCTGGGCCTACGGTGCCGAGTTTGCTGGGGCATACAACTACTATTCTCCTTTTTATATACAACAATTCTATGCCGATGTGAAGTACAATTGTTGGGAACTGAGCATCGGTAGCAAGGAGCGTTGGTCAGAAGGGAAACACCGCACACTGAGTGGTGGCGGACTGACTTTCTCGCCTAATGCACGCCCCATACCACAAGTGCGCTTCGGCATCAACGAGTATACCACAGCCCCTTGGCTCTTCAATGAGTGGGTACAGGTGAAGGGGCACTTCAGCTATGGCTGGCAGACCGATAACAGATTCCTCAGAGACTGGACGCAAGATGCCATCACAAATACATTTCATACACAAAATGTATTATTCCACGAAAAAACGGCCTTTCTGCGTATAGCCTCCCCCACGAATAAAGGATTAGGATTTGAAGGTGGATTGGAAATGTACACGCAATTCGGAGGACAAGTCTATAAGAAAGATGTTAACGGCGTATACAATCAATACAGCGGACTGCCTGCAACTTACAAAGAATACATCAAAGCATTCATCCCAATGGCAGGAGGAGAGAATACACCAACAGCCGAACAAACCAACATCAATGGCAATGTCTTGGGAAGCTGGCACATCATCATGGACTATACGGAAGAAGATTGGAGATTGCGTGCCTATTATGAACACTTCTTTGAGGACCACTCACAGATGTTTGGCTTTTCTTGGGTATCAGACCGTAATGGGACGAAACGATTCCTATCTTACCATCCGTGGCAAGACGGCATGTGGGGATTAGAGCTGAAACTTCAAAAAGGCAAATGGATTAAAGGCATTGTAGCCGAGTTCATCACATCAAGAGACCAAAGTGGTCCCATCCTACATAATTCTAACGATGTATTCAAGGAACAAATCAGCGGTTGGGACTCCTACTACACCCATTACCTATATCAATCGTGGCAACACTGGGGAATGGGTATGGGCAATCCCCATTTCCTTTCGCCGAGCTACAACGACGACCATAGCATGTCGATGCCCAACACCCGCCTACGGTCCTATCATATAGGCATAGAGGGTACCCCTTCTATTGCATGGAGCTACCGCATATTGGCATCACATACTCGACATTGGGGCTCAATCACAGACCCATTGCCAACCCCAATGAACGCGACTTGTGCCATGGTAGAGGCAACTTACACCCCTACCCTACTGCAAGGATGGCAGATAACAGGTGCCTTGGCCTACGACCACAGCGAATTGATAGGCTATAATATTGGCGGCATGATTACCCTGAGAAAGTACGGCATATTGAGCAAATAACACATTAGCAAATTCTCTCAAAATGAAAAGGACACATACTATACTAATCTTGTTCTTGGCGACTCTATTCTATACTTCATGCCAGAAATATAGTTATATAGAAAATGAGCTTCACGGATTATGGCAAGTAATCTCAGTAGAAGATAAAACCACCAATGAAACAACTGAGGCACAAGGAGAGCTCTACTATTCATTCCAACGTAATATGGTAATTGTAGGCTACAACAGTCCCAATAAACCTACAGGTACAATGATGACGCAATATATCAGCGACTTCTATCTGAATAATGACACAATACAAATAAGCAACTTCCGCGTATTTGAAGAATATGACAAGAAGGCCCCCTTGCAGGCCTTAAAGAGATTTGGCATTCATGACGAGCAGACCGTTTTCGCGATAGAACATCCCCGAAAAGATATCATGGCACTCAAGTCTGCCAAGGCCCGTGTTACCATGCGAAGATATTGAACATAGAACAGAGTAATAATCAGCGCAGAAAATCGCAAAAGCGCTCCATCTGTTTTTCAAACGAAAAGGTATCACAAGCAGCATTGAGACAATTGACCGTATACGATGTATACTCTTCATCGCTCATCCGAACGAAAGTCTCAATATTACCTGCCAAGGTAGCATAGTCACCATGCGTAGACACAAGGCCAAAGCCACAATCTTGCACAATACGCGCTCCCTCACCCTCACCACTAAAGAGAATAGGCACACCTTCGGGCAAGAGATCGAATATCTTTGAAGGTACGGCACCATGTATATGTGTAGCTAGAGGAATGATAGAAAGGTCATACTTTTTCAACTCCCCGCTCATCTCCTTCTTCGACACATAGCCGTGATAATAGATATGTTTGTCACCTTCCTTTATATAAGAGAGTATATCGTCCATCTGATTTCCACCGCCATATAGGTGCATTTCCACACCGAGCGAAGCAAAGTCTACCGAGCGAAGCAACGATAACATATCTTGTGCTATACCAAAGAGCCCTGCATAGACTATCTTCATCGGTGTATTGCGGCGCTTAGCCTCAACAGAGCATTGCACCATTGGCTGCAAATTACGATAGAGGAACGTGCGCTTCTCAGGGAACATTCTTTTCACATGCTCCACAATCTCTTGCGACTGTCCCATTACAACATCTGAATTCCGATACATAAAACGCTCCACCTTGCTCAGCAACTTATGTGAGAAACTGCCTTCTCGCAAGAAGCCCAGTTCGACTGCTGATAGAGGCCATAAATCCGAGACATTGAGTACAGTAAACCTCTTGAAGCACTTCTTGAAAAGCATAACAGCTGACCCACCCACAAATATTGGAGGTGACTGTATGATTACACGGTCATAACTCTTGATACGACGACGCCTGAAAGCAAAAGCCCAGATTGAAGTGGCAAAAGCCGTCATGGCCAGCACACGCTTCAATGGACTCTTTGACACCGTAGCATAGGTCCAATAGCGATATACAGTGATACCATCCATTTCCTCCTTTACAGAGAAACGGGCTCGGTAACCATCAAAGATACGCCCTTTAGGATAGTTGGGCATACAGGTCAGTACTTCGACATCCATCCCCGAGGCCTTCAAGCCTTTTGCCAAATTGGTAATGCGACTGGGTGCCGCCCCTACCTCTGGCTCGTAATAGAATGAAACGATGAGTACTTTCATATCTATATATATATATTTATATAGTCCCAATAAAGTTCACTATACGCTGACAAGCTTTACCATCGCCATAGGGATTCACAGCCTGGCTCATCTGTTCGTAATAAGCTGTATCATCAAGCAAACGAGACACTTCTCCAACAATCTTGTCGTAATCAGTGCCCACAAGTTTCACCGTGCCGGCATCCAACGCTTCAGGGCGTTCCGTAGTATCACGCATCACAAGTACAGGTTTCCCTAATCCTGGAGCTTCTTCCTGTATACCTCCACTATCTGTTAGTACAATGGTGGACTTCTCCATAAGGAATACGAACGAAAGGTACTCCAATGGCTCAATGAAGAACAGGTTAGCAGCCTCTCCCCATCCCTCTCCCAATGAAAGGGTGTCAAGCCCTACGAAGACCTCTTGAATAGGTCTACGCACATTGGGGTTCAAATGCATGGGGTATACAAAGTCCACCTCTGGATATTTCTTTGCTAAGTCGCGAATGGCCATGCACATGTGCATGAAGCCATCACCAAAGTTTTCTCTTCTGTGACCAGTGATCAAAACAAGTTTCTTACCACCGTTCAAACGATCGGTATCATAGCCTGCAGCTGCCAATACTCCTTTGAGTTCTATGCTGAGCGCTTCAACTGTTTTAATTTTATTCACGACCCAATATAAAGCATCAATGACGGTATTTCCTGTGACAACAATGCTCTGCTCGGCAACCTTCTCTTCCAAGAGATTTTGACGACTGAGCGGTGTAGGCGAAAAATTATAAGTAGCAATACGCCCTGTAATCTGACGGTTCATTTCCTCAGGCCACGGACTGTATATATTGTGCGTACGCAATCCTGCCTCCACATGACCTACGGGAATCTGTTGATAGAATGCAGCCAAAGCGGCAGCTGTACTCGTAGTGGTATCACCATGTACGAGTACCACATCAGGCTGAACCTCACGCAACACATCGCGCATACCAAGTAGCACACGGGAAGTCACATCATAGAGATCCTGACCCTGTTTCATTATATTAAGGTCATAGTCAGGAATAATCTCAAAAATACGCAATACCTGATCCAGCATTTCACGATGCTGACCAGTAACACATACTATAATCTCAAAGGTCTCAGGGAATTGTGCAAAAGCCTTCACCAGCGGAGCCATCTTTATAGCTTCGGGGCGAGTGCCGAATACCAACATTACCTTCTTCATGCCACAGACTTTTATTTCTTAAATACGCCGCAAAAGTCAAGGACCTGTACATCGGAACGATAATTCAGTTCAGCAAACTCGCGGTGATTTACTAAATAAACGACAATATCAGCTTTTTCGTATGCGGTTTTGTAATTTGTCAGCTTAAAAACATTGTGCTCTGTGATATTGGGTTCTACAACCATCACATTACCGTTATTACATGATTGGAGCACACGCGAGGTAATGAACTTGGCTGGCGACTCACGCAAATCGTCAATATTGGGTTTGAAGGCCAAACCCATCATCGCAACCTTAGGTGAGCGATGATTTCTAAGTTCAAATTCCACCATCATGCGACGCACCTTCTCGGCACACCATTGTGCCTTATTATTATTTATCTCACGGGCTTGTGCGATGATACGTGCCTCATTGGGATAGGCTGAAGATATGAAGTAAGGGTCCACGGCAATGCAATGACCTCCCACGCCACATCCCGGCTGAAGAATATTCACACGAGGATGCTTGTTGGCCAATTCGATAAGTTCCCAGACATTGATACCCGCCTTATCGCAGATAAGCGACAACTCATTAGCAAAAGCTATCTGTACATCACGCGAGGCATTTTCTGTGAGTTTACACATTTCGGCCGTACGACTATTTGTTGAGTGCAACTGTCCCTTCACAAAATGGCGGTAAAACTCTTTAGCTTTCTCCGTAGAAAACTCATCAATACCACCTATCACACGATCGTTGTGTACCAGTTCATGGATAATATTTCCTGGCAATACACGCTCTGGGCAATAGGCGATGTATATCTTCCCTTTCAGTTCGGGACGATATTTGAAGATAATCTCGGCCATCTCCTCAGTCGTCCCGATAGGCGATGTAGACTCAATGACATATAAATCACCCTCTTTCAAGAGAGGAAGCACCATCATTGTGGCGGCTTCCACAAATGAGGTATCAGGCTCATGATTGCCTTTGAAGGGAGTAGGCACTACAATAAAGAAGGCATCAGCTTTTTGAGGCTCAGTATATGCCTTGAAGTTGCCCGAGGCAATTGCCTCCTGCAGCAGCTCCTCCAATCCTTCTTCAACGATGTGCAACTTGCCAGCATTGGTCGTATCCACCACATCGGTATTTACATCCACGCCGACAACCTCTACACCATGCTTTGCCGCTATAATTGCTGTTGGGAGACCGATGTATCCCAAACCCATGAAACATGCTTTCATATATCTTACCAAATCTAATACAAGTGGGAAAATCCCCTTATACAATCAAATTAGCTGCAAATGTACAGAAAAAAAACAAAAAAGCACAAAGTTTTCCTTGACATTTTACCATTCCCTTAACACCTGCGCTCCGTCGCCTTATCGAAAAGTACAAACAAGCAGTATCACACTTCAGCGCATAACACAGAAATACAAACATATGCAGCATTATCTATAACACCTGTCATTGTTTTCTTTCTTATCAGATATTTGCAATTTACCCCATGGAAAGAATCTCACACCGAGGTTCTCACTAAACTATCAAAAAAATCAACCTATTCGAAAAGTATCATAAAATGACACTCCTGAACAGAACGACATAGAAATACACTAAAAAGCCTTAACATTTGGAAAAGTAGAGAGTAATAAGTAACTTCGCAAACAAAACGACAAAACACACCAAACCATGAAGAAAATCATCCTTACCGCCATCACTGCGGCCATTGCCTTGACAGCATGTACACAACGAGAGGAGCCGAAGGGCGGATACCCCATCACTCCCGTACCCTTCACCTCGGTCAAAGTGGAGACCAACAGTTTCTGGGGCCAGCGCCTCGAAGCGAGCCGCAAGGTGACCATACCTCTTGCCTTCAGCAAGTGCGAGAGCGAAGGACGATACACCAATTTTTCCAACGCTGCCAAACGCATGAAGGACTCCACCAAGTGGTTCAAGGTGGCCGGACGCGGCTTCTCGTTTGACGACACCGACCCCTACAAGACCATTGAGGGAGCCAGCTACATCCTGCAGACCTACCCAGAAGAGAAGTTGAAGCTATATATCGACAGCGTGCTCGCCGTCATCGCCTCGGCACAGGAACCCGACGGATACCTCTACACCGCACGCACACAGAACCCCGAGGAGCCCCATCACTGGGCAGGCCCCACCCGATGGAGTAAGGTCGAGGACCTCAGCCACGAGTTCTACAACCTGGGACACATGGCCGAGAGTGCCGTGGCACACTATCAGGCCACGGGCGAGCGCACCTTCCTTGACATCGCCATGCGCTATGCCGACTGCATCATCCGCGAGGTGGGCGACAAGCCCGGACAGGCGTGTGTGGTGCCCGGACATCAGATTGCCGAGATGGCGCTGTGCCGTCTCTACCTCGCCACGGGTGAGCAGAAGTATCTCGACCAGGCGAAGTTCTTCCTCGACTACCGCGGCAAGACCTCGTTCCGCCACGAGTACTCACAGAGCCACAAGCCCGTCGTCGAGCAGGATGAGGCCGTAGGCCACGCCGTACGTGCAGCCTATATGTATGCCGGTATGGCCGATGTGGCAGCCCTCACGGGCGACTCGGCCTACATCAAAGCCATCGATGCCATCTGGGAAAATATCGTGACCAAGAAACTCTACATCACGGGCGGCATAGGCGCCACGCACAATGGTGAGGCTTTCGGTCCCAACTACTATCTGCCCAACATGAGCGCCTACTGCGAGACCTGCGCAGCCATCGGCAACGTGTATGTGAACCATCGCCTGTTCCTCCTTCACGGTGAGTCGAAATACTACGACGTGCTGGAGCGCACCCTTTACAACGGACTTCTCAGCGGCGTAAGCCTCGACGGCGGCAAGTTCTTCTACCCCAACCCCTTGGAATCGGCAGGTCAGCACGAGCGCCAGGCGTGGTTCGGTTGCGCCTGTTGTCCCAGTAACATCTGCCGTTTCATCCCCTCACTGCCAGGCTATGTGTATGCTGTGAAGGACCGCGACGTATATGTTAACCTTTTCCTCAGCAACTCATCGACTTTAAACGTAGACGGGAAGAAGGTGAGCCTCACACAGGCTACCGAATATCCCTACGGCGATAGCATACGCATCAAGATTGACGAGAACCGATGCGGCGAGTTTACGATGAAGATTCGTATCCCCGGGTGGGTAGATGGCACTCCAGTTCCTAGCGACCTTTATACTTACACCAAGAAGGGACACTTAGAATATAGCTATAGTGTAGATGATGTTGAAGGTGGACATACGAAGTGTACTTTAATCAAGAATACAGAGTTTATCAAAGAATTGCACAGAGATGTCTCATTGGATGGAAAAACAAAGGTTGCTTTCACCCCCGACGGCTATCTCAACATCACCCGCAAGTGGAAGAAGGGCGATGAGGTGACCATCTGCTTCGAAATGCAGCCTCGTATGGTGCTGGCTCATGAGAACGTCGAGGCCGACCACGGCCTGGTAGCCGTAGAGCGCGGCCCGCTCGTATACTGTGCCGAGTGGCCCGACAACAACTTCGACATCAAGAGCGTCGCCATCGCCCCTGAGGCGAAATTCACACTCGGCGAGCGTGACCTCAGCACCTTCATCCCCGAAGAGCGCAAGTCACAGCTCACCACGTGGAGCACACAGCGCATCACCACCCTCTCGACCGATGCACAAGTGGCAATGCCCGATGCCAAAGAAAAGACACAATACGAGAAGGTGACGCTCACCCTCACCCCCTACTACACTTGGGCACACCGTGGACGGGGCGACATGAAGGTGTGGTTACCCTGTTCAAACGAATAATAACAAAAAAAGGAGGACTCTCGCAAGAGTCCTCCTTTTTTTGTTACCGTTCACGTAAACTTTACGCCTCCATCCCGACAAGCGCCTTCTCGCAACGTACGATGTCGGTGGGGCGCACCACGATGTTGGCCATGTCGCCCTCGGCAAAGGCATACATATATTCGATGGCCACGTCCGCGGCAGCCAGCTGCTCAAGGATCTCGCCCAGCGCACCAGCCTTGTTGGGGCAGTGAAGGAGTATCACATCGGTGAGCATCACGGCGAAGTCGGCACCACGCAGTATCTCTACCGCCTTGTCCACATCCGATACGATGAGGCGCAGAATGCCGAAGTCGGGCGTCTCGGCCATACTGAATGCCTGCATATTGATGCCGTGCTGACTCAGGGTCTTCGTTACCTCGTTGATTCTTCCTGTCTTGTTCTCAAGGAAGACCGATACTTGCTTGATTGTCATAACTTATATCTCGTTAAGCGTTATTTCAATTTACGGTTGTCTATCACATGCTTTCCCTTGCCCTGGCTGCGCTCGATGCTGCCCGGTTCCATGAGCTTCACGTCGGCACTGATGGAGAGCACGCTCTTGAGCTTGTCGCCCAAACGCTTCTTCATGGCCAGCATGCTGCCGATGTCGTCGTTGAAGAAGTCGCGGCGCACCTCCACCTGCACCTGCAGGGTGTCGAGGTTGCCCACGCGATCCACCACAAGCATATACTGGGGTTCGAACTCGGGCATTTCGAGGATGACGCTCTCCACCTGTGAGGGGAACACGTTGATACCGCGTATGATGAGCATGTCATCGCTGCGTCCCATGATACGGCCCATGCGCACCGATGTACGTCCACAGGCACACTCGCCCTCCATCAGGGTGCAGAGGTCCTTGGTACGGTAGCGCAAGAGCGGCATGCCCTCCTTGGTAAGCGTGGTGAAGACGAGTTCGCCCTGTGTGCCGCGGGGCAGCTGTTCCAACGTCTCGGGGTTGATTATTTCGGGGTAGAAGTGGTCTTCGTTGATATGCGAGCCGTTCTGCTCAGAGCATTCGTAGGAGACACCGGGGCCCATGATTTCGCTCAGGCCGTAGATGTTGTAGCCCTTCAGGCCGAGGCGCTCTTCAATTTCCTTACGCATGTTCTCCGTCCAAGGCTCGGCACCGAAAGCGCCGATGCGCAAGCCAATGTTCTCTTTCGTCAGTCCCATCTTTTCCAAGGTCTCGGCCAAGTAAAGGGCGTACGAGGGGGTACAGGCGATACCGCTAATCTTCAAGTCGCGGATGAGGCGGATGTGCTTCTCGGTATTGCCCGTCGAGGTGGGAATCACCGTTGCGCCCAAGTTCTCCACGCCGTAGTGCGCACCGAGTCCGCCGGTGAAGAGGCCATAGCCATAGGCCACCGAGAAGGTGTCTTCGCGTGTCACGCCGTATGCCGTGAGGCAACGTGCCATCACCTCGGACCATACGGAAAGATCCTTGCGTGTATAGCCCACGATGGTGGGGTTACCCGTAGTACCCGACGAGGCGTGTACGCGCACAATCTCCGAAGCGGGTGCGGCCTGCAAACCATAGGGGTAGTTGTCGCGCAAATCCTGCTTGGTGGTGAAGGGCAGCTTCACGATGTCATCGATACTGCGTATGTCGTCAGGCGAGATATCCATTGCCTGCATCTTGTTGCGATAGAAGGGTACGTTGTGATACACATACGTCACCAACTTCTGCAGCCGCTTGCTCTGCAACGCATGCATCTCGTCGCGGCTCATACATTCCTTGTTGGGATTCCAAATCATAATACCTATTGTTACTTTATTTTGGTTTTATCGTGTTTCAGGTTGCAAATTTATACATTTTTCCTTTGCAGCCTATACATTTTGCTATTTTTTATGCTAACCAATGTGCAATACTTTCTTATCCGTATCGAACGGACATAAATCCTCCATGCACATGGCCTCAACGGCTAACTGCATAAGCTCGTCGGCTGACAGTGCCGCCACTCCACGCTTGGCAGCAAAGTAGCGTCCAGCCTCCAGCATGCAGTCTTCAGGGATGAGTCCGATGAGCTCCGTTCCCGTCACCTCCACGCCCAACTCGTGAGCCACGGTGCATACCGTTTCATAAGCCGTGTGGATGGGGCAAAGGGCGATATCATTGATGTTCATTGACACCTGGGCGCAGCCATACTCCTCAATATACCAGCCTATGGCCTTACACCCACGGAGCAAGCCGGGGCGGCGCACTGCCCTACCCTCTTCGTCACGCAACACGTTTCCGTCGGCATCACGGCACACCTCACCGCTGGCTCTCACACAGGCGGCAATAGCCGAGGCCACCTCGCGGGATGAGGTATTAAGGTTGAAGTTCACAGCAATGAGGAAGTTGCGTGCTCCCACCACCGAAGCGCCCGAACGGGCAGCTTGCCCGGTATACTCGTGTCCAAAGTCAGGGCGCATCACGGCATCGAGCATCTTCTCTTTCAACCCCTCATACTCACCACGACGGCAATCCGCCAGGTTTATATGCTCGGGGCGGAAGGCCGAGGCCTCATAGCAATAGGTGGGGATACCCAACTCCCTGTATATACGCTCGGCCAACGCGCGTGCCAACTCGGCACATTCGGCCAGCGTAATGTTTTTAAGCGGGATAAGGGGAAGCACATCGGTGGCCCCAATGCGTGGATGCTCGCCCCGATGCTGACGCATGTCAATAAGTTCGCTCGCACGCTTCACGCCACGAAA
Organism: Bacteroidaceae bacterium; assembly: GCA_045126595.1. Taxonomy (GTDB): domain Bacteria; phylum Bacteroidota; class Bacteroidia; order Bacteroidales; family Bacteroidaceae; genus UBA1189. The sequence continues at coordinate 27,294 of JBGVOS010000094.1, forward strand.
AGCCGCCTCCGCCATATCGAGCGCACGCCCCACAAAAGTGATTACCGTACGGTTGGCCGCCTCACCACGGTCTACGTGTAATACCCGAACGCCATCGACCGAGCGGATAGCCTCGGCGATGGCGTTGATGGTTTCGATGTTGCGTCCCTCGCTAAAGTTGGGGACGCACTCTATATAGGCTTCGTTAGAAATCATACTTCAGCATCATACAAACACGATGGTTGGCTACCCAATGGGTATTTTCTATTATTCCATTGGTTAATAATCCGAAACCAGAAGATCTCTTATAGTCACCATAAGCGGCTGCAGTATGCTCATACTCGAGGCCAATAGTCATATTCTTTTCTTTGTATGTCACAACAGGTGAGAAGCGATAGGCCTGATCCATACCGGTATTGTTGCGCACCACGGGGGCAACCATGTATTCCTGATCTGCCGAACCGAAGTTCTTCATCCAACCGGCAAAGAATCCATAGCGCAGTTTCTTACCGTACATCATGGTCACCCAAGCTGAGCCGAGCTGCATGGGGTCATAAGTACAGGTACCATCAGCAGCTATAGACACCACACCATAGCCTGTGGGTTGCTGCATGTGCGAAGTGTTCTGACCATACACAGCCTTGGCACGTACGGTAAGATAATCCACTTTCAACGAGCCGAACACCATAGCTGAGTAGCTGGTAAGGCGTTCGTGTACACGCACATCGCCATTAACTACGCGGGGAGCGATAGTCGAAGCGTTCACACCCCATCCACCGGTTAAGTGCTCACCCTTGGCCGTCATACCCACAAAGAGTTCGGGAACGAGGGCATTGCGCGAATAGACATTCGAAGTTCCACCATTGGGGCCTACCGAACCATACTGATACTGGTAGAGGGCCGAAGCGGTGAAGGTCAGACTCTTGACAGGCGAATAGTTATAGCGCACCTGCGGGGAGCGGTTGAAGGGATTGAAGGGAGCACCTGTAGCGAGGCTGAACACCTCGGGCATCAGGTCGCCCGACATGGGATGCCATGCCTGACCTACGAGCAAGTTTGAGTTCTCCCAAGCCAACTTGGCATATGCCTGACGGATACGGAGGTTGAAGGCTGTGCCCGAAGACGCACCGCAGAAGTCCGACTCAATCTTGGCCGTAGACTTGGCGCCCCAAATCTCGGGGCCGCTGACATTGAGACCCAAGCGGGTAGTCATAGAGAGGAAACGCACCGAAGGAATAGCGTTCAAGTCTTCGCCATTGGCACCGGGAATAATGTCATTGGGAAGCATGTTGAACAAACCCTCATTAGACTGCACGCAGCTGCGCGAGTCGTAGGTGAAGTAGTTACGGACGAAACCGTAAATCTCGGCCTTCACGGCCTTGTCTTGAGCAAAACCCATACCTATAAACAGCATGAGCGCAATTGTTGAAAATATTCTTTTCATGTTTTTTATCGTGTTTTATTTACATTCTTTTCGTCGCCCTTCCAAGTCACCCCTCCTCGGGAGGGGTAGGGGGAGGCCCCCTTCTCTTACTCCACTATTGTCACCCAGCCATGGCGGTCCTCGATGTCGCCATACTGTATACCACGCAAGGTGTCATAAAGCTTGCGACAGATGGGGCCGGGCTTACCATCCTTGGCGATAACATACGAACGCTTCAGTTCCAAGTCGTCGATGCGCTCGATGGGCGAGATGACGGCTGCTGTGCCGCATGCACCCGCCTCCTCGAAGGTGTCGAGCTCCTCAATGGGAATCTGACGGCGCTCCACCTTCAGTCCCATATCCTCGGCCAGCTGCATCAGGCTCTTATTGGTGATGGAGGGGAGGATGGAGGTTGACTTGGGAGTAACGTAGGTGTTGTCCTTGATGCCGAAGAAGTTGGCCGCGCCACACTCGTCAATGTATTTCTTCTCCTTGGCATCGAGGTAGAACTCGCATGAGTAACCCAGGTCGTGAGCCAGCTTGTTGGCCTTCATCGAAGCGGCATAGTTACCGCCCACCTTGTAGATACCTGTGCCGAGGGGAGCCGAGCGGTCGTACTGACGAATCACCACATAAGGATTTGTTGCAAATCCACCCTTGAAGTAGGGGCCTACGGGCATTACGAAGATCATGAACAGATACTCGTCGGCAGGATGCACGCCCACCTGAGCGCCTGTACCGATGAGCAGCGGACGGATATAGAGCGATGCACCGCTCTCGTAGGGAGGCACGAAGCGCTCGTTCATCTTCACCACCTTGGTCACCATCTCGCGGAACTTCTCGGTGGGGAGCTGCGGCATCAGTATGCCGTCACAGGTGCTCTGCAGACGCTCGGCATTGGCCTCGAGGCGGAAGACGCGCACCTTGCCGTCCTTGCCGCGGAAAGCCTTCAAGCCCTCGAAGGCCTCCTGACCATAGTGCAGACACGTTGCTGCCATATGCAGCGTGATGTTCTCGCTGTCCGATACTTCTACATCGCCCCACTCACCGTTGCGGTAGTAGCAGCGCACGTTGTAGTCGGTTTTCATATAGCCGAACGAGAGGTTCGACCAATCCAAATCTGGCTTTTTCATATGCTTTTATTCTATAATATTCAACATCTTGATAGTTGCCTTGATGGCTGCCTCCGTCTGGTCGGCATCGAGGCCGCGGGTCTTGAAGGTCTTGCCCTCGTGCTCCCAGGTAATGATGGTCTGCACGAAGGCGTCGGTGCGTCCGCCGGGCGGGATTGACACGGCGTAGTTTGTCAGCATGGGGAACTTGCGGCCCAGTGTCTCCTTGTATATCTTGCGCAGTGCGCGCACGAAGGCGTCGTACTGACCGTCACCGCTGGCGTTCTGCTCGTACACCTGGTCGCCGATGCTCAGCTTAAGCGATGCCATGGGCTTGAGACCCTGCGAGAGGGTCACGTAGTAGCTCAGCAGCTTCACACGGGCATCCTCGACGGAGTGTTTCAGCACGTCGGAGATGATGTAGGGGAGGTCTTCCTGTGTCACTACCTCCTTCTTATCGCCCAACTCGATGATGCGGGCGGTCACCTTGCGCATGGCTTCGTCGTCGAGCTCGAGGCCCAGTGCTTCGAGGTTCTTGCGTATGTTGGCCTTACCGCTCGTCTTGCCCAGCGCATATTCGCGCTTGCGGCCGAAGCGTTCAGGCAAGAGTTCGTTGCAGTAGAGGTTGTTCTTGTTGTCACCATCGGCATGTACGCCTGCCACCTGGGTAAAGACGTTCTCACCCACGATGGGCTTATTGGCGGGGATGGTGATGCCCGAGTAGGACTCCACGAGGCGGCTCACGTCGTTGAGGCGCTCCTCGTTGATGGAGGTGTCGGCATCGAAGTGGTCGCGCAGGATGGCTTGCACACTGGCCAGCGGGGCGTTGCCCGCACGCTCGCCCAATCCGTTGATGGTGGTGTGCAGTCCCTTGGCACCGGCAAGCACGGCTGCATAGACGTTGCTCACGGCCAAGTCGTAGTCGTTGTGGGCATGAAAGTCGAAGTGAGTGTCGGGGTAGCGCTGTACCATCACGCCCATGTAGGCCTGCACCTGCATGGGGTTGAGGATACCCAATGTGTCGGGCAGCATGAAGCGGCGTATGCCGAAGTCCTTCAGACCGTCCATGAGCAGAAACACATAGTCGGGCGAGTTCTTCATGCCGTTGCTCCAGTCCTCAAGATATACGTTGACGGCCACGCCCTTCTCTGTGGCGTAGGCCACGGTGCGGCGTATGTCGGCGATATGTTCTTCGGGAGTGCGCTTGAGCTGCTCGGTGCAATGCTTGAGCGACCCCTTGGTGAGGAGGTTCATCACGCGAGCGCCACAGCCGAGAATCCAATCCACCGAGGTGGTGCCGTCCACAAAGCCGAGAATCTCCACCTTGTCGATATGTCCGGCACGGGCAGCCCAGTCACAGATAGCCTTCACCGACTCGGCCTCACCGGCCGACACACGTGCCGAGGCCACCTCGATGCGGTTAACACGGAGGTCGTCGAGCAAGCAACGGGCAATGGATAGTTTCTCGTGGGGTACGAACGATACGCCGCTGGTCTGCTCGCCATCGCGCAGCGTAGTGTCCATTATCTCAATCTGTCGGGTTGTCATATATTGCATTTGTCTTTTTACCTTACTAATAGGGTACAAATTTAGTGCAAGGAGAGAGAATTATCAAATTTATTTGAATATTTCCGATTTACAGATAAAAATCGCCACACAGAATCATCGGGAAACGGTTATGCCTGATACCTATATAGGAGCTATTCATTTACAGGCCTTCGATTGCGACTATCAGTTTATCCACATTCTCGCTCTTTGTTGCCCAACTGGTACAGATTCGCACTGCCGTATGCTCGGCATCGATTTGCTGCCATACAGAGAAGAGGAACTCTTTGGAAAGCGTTTCTAACTGCACCTGGGTAAAGATAGGGAATTGCTGGTTGGTATCGCTGTCTATCAGGAAGCGGATACCCTTTGCGGTCAGTGCCGCCTTGATGCGCAGTGCCTCAGCAATGGCGTGGCGGGCTATATCAAAGTAGAGCCCATCAGTAAAGAGCGTGGCAAACTGAAGTCCCAAAAGGCGCCCCTTGGCAAGCATACCGCCATGCTGCTTGATGCTGTAACGGAAGTCGCGTTTGAGGGCATCGCAGGTTATCACTACGGCTTCACCAAAGAGGGCTCCCACCTTGGTTCCACCAATATAGAAGACATCGGCCAAGCGAGCCAAGTCGGGCAGAGTGACATCGCAAGCGGGCGAACAGAGACCATAGCCGAGGCGTGCACCATCTATGAAGAGGGGCAGTCCATACTTGTCGCACACGGCACGGATAGCCTCAAGTTCTGCAAGGGTGTACACAGTGCCCACCTCAGTGGGGAGAGAGAGGTATACCATACCGGGCTGCACCATGTGTTCAGGTCCGTCTTCATGGAGGTGGGCCTGCATGGCAGTTTCTATCTGCGCAGCACTGATCTTACCGTCTGCAGCAGGGAGAGCGAGCACTTTATGTCCTGTGCTCTCGATGGCTCCCGTCTCATGCACATTAATGTGTCCGCTATCGACAGTGAGCACGCCCTGATAGGGGCGCAAGAGATGGGCGATGACGGTAGTATTGGTCTGCGTGCCACCCACGAGAAAGTGTACGTCAATGTCTTCGCGTCCGCAAGCCGCCTTGATGAGTGCTACCGCCTCTACGCAATAGGGGTCCTCACCATAGCCCACAGTCTGCTCCATATTGGTGTCGGCAAGGCGCTGCAGGATGAGGGGATGAGCACCCTCGTTATAGTCACATTGGAATTGTATCATAATACTAAAGTCTATTTATAAATAGGTAAAGGCCAGCACTCGGCCGGCCTTTACGGTTGAAGTTATAGAAGTATGTCTGTGTTATTACTTCTTACCCTCGAGCTGCTCCTTGAGAGCTGCAAGTGCGTCGATGTCACCAAGTGTGGTAGCAGCAGCCTTGTTCTCGATAGCGGGAGCTGCCTCTTCCTTCTTGGTAGCCTTCTTAGCTGCAGCAGCAGCCTTCTTCTCGGCACGCTCAGCAGCCTTGGCTACATCTTCGAAGATGCGGCTGTGAGAAAGGATGATGCGCTTAGCGTCCTTGTTGAACTCGATTACCTTGAACTCGAGCTTCTCGTCGGCCTGAGCCTGTGAGCCATCCTCCTTAACGAGGTGCTTGGGAGTAGCGAAGCCCTCAACACCGTAGGGGAGAGATACTACAGCGCCCTTGTCGAGCATCTCGATGATGGTACCCTCGTGGATTGAGTCAACCTTGAAGATGGTCTCGAATACATCCCAAGGATTCTCCTCGAGCTGCTTGTGACCGAGGCTGAGACGACGGTTGTCGGTGTCAATCTCGAGAACCTGAACGTCGAGCATAGCGCCAATCTGTGTAAACTCAGAGGGGTGCTTAACCTTCTTTGTCCAAGAGAGGTCGCTCACGTGGATGAGGCCGTCAACGCCCTCTTCGATCTCTACGAAAATACCGAAGTTGGTGAAGTTGCGAACCTTTGCAGTGTGCTTAGAACCTACGGGGTACTTAGTCTCGATGCCTGCCCAGGGATCAGCCTTAAGCTGCTTGATACCGAGTGACATCTTGCGCTCGTCGCGGTCGAGAGTGAGGATAACAGCCTCTACCTCGTCGCCTACAGACATGAAGTCCTGAGCTGAACGGAGGTGCTGGCTCCATGACATCTCTGAAACGTGGATAAGACCCTCAACACCGGGAGCGATTTCGATGAATGCACCGTAGTCGGCCATAACCACTACCTTACCCTTCACCTTGTCACCTACAGCGAGGTTAGCATCCAGAGCATCCCAAGGATGAGCAGTGAGCTGCTTCAAGCCGAGAGCGATACGCTTCTTCTCATCGTCGAAGTCGAGGATAACGACGTTGATCTTCTGGTCGAGCTCAACAATCTCCTTCGGATCGCTTACGCGGCCCCAAGAGAGGTCTGTGATGTGAATGAGACCGTCAACACCACCGAGGTCGATGAATACACCGTAAGAGGTGATGTTCTTAACGGTACCTTCGAGTACCTGACCCTTCTCGAGATGAGAGATGATTTCCTTCTTCTGAGCCTCGAGCTCTGCCTCGATGAGAGCCTTGTGGCTAACAACAACATTGCGGTACTCCTGGTTGATCTTTACGACCTTGAACTCCATGGTCT
>JBGVOS010000095.1:0-78422 GCA_045126595.1 Bacteroidaceae bacterium
GAGGATGGTGGGCACGCTGAGCTTGCCAGTGTTGGCCACCAAGGGATCGGTCACCTCAAACTGATAGCCCTCCACGATGATCTCGATGGCGTTGGCAGTGACATCGGTAGCACCAATCTTCACCATCAGGCGGGGAGCACCCTTGATGCTCACCTCGGCAGCCTCGGAGCCGCGTGTAGAGAATTGGTTGAGCTCGGGTTCGGCATCATAGTAGTAGGCGTTGTCGGTCACGATGAGCTCAGCAGCCGAGGCTACGGCCTCAAGTTCCACCTTCTTGCCACCCACGGTAGCCTTTACAGCCTTAGGTGCAGCGTTCATGTAGATGCGCATCTCGGTGCTCTTTCTGCCCTCGAATCCCTCGAAGTAGCCTGTCGTGGGCTCCACGGTGATGGTGGCCTTACCCTTCTTTACCTTGCTGTTTACCTTGGTCTCCACATACTTACCCATGAGGTAAGCCTGTGTGCGACCATCGTCGTCATACTCGGTGAAGCTGCTCTCGCCATAGGGGTAGATGTCGTAGATGCGGATGCTGGGATCGAGCTCATACACATTATTGTGAGGACGTGTGAGGGGCACGATGGCGCCAGCTTTCACGAAGAGGGGCTGCTTCCACAGGGGGGCGTCGTAGCTGTTGATGATGCGTCCGCCCTTGTAGTGCTCACCGCTGAAGTAGTCAATCCACATGCCCTCGGGGAGGTAGATACCGTTGCGGATATCGTTACCCTCAGCATCAGCTGCAGTGTTCTGATAGATAGGAGCGATGAGGTAGTAGGGGCCAAACATATACTGATACTGTGTAGCCTTGCCCAAGGTGTAGGCGTTCTCGGTGTCGAGGAACATGGCGCGTACCATAGGCATGCCGTCAACTGACTCGCGAGCGATGCTATAGGTATAGGGCATAATCACAGACTTCCACTTCAAGTATGAGCGGTTGATTGATGTTGCGGGCTCGCCAAGAGCTTGGGGATACTTCTCATTGGCACCCCAGCCGTCCATGTTGAGTTCCATGGGAGTAAAGGTCTTCCACTGGAAGTCGCGCACGTTGACGGGCACGTTCTTACCACCGAAGATACCGTCCATATCGGATGACACGTTGGGCTGACCTGAGAGGCCTGAACCGATGTATGTGGGGATGTGGAAGCGGATGTACTCCCAGTTACCTCCTGTCTGGTCACCACTCCAGAGGCCTGCATAGCGCTGTGTGCCTGCCCAGCCGTCGAGTGAGATGATGAAGGGGCGAGCATCGTTACCATACTGGGGCATGATGGTAGCCACGTCGGCCACACCGTTGAGGCCGAACGAGTAGCCGGCACCTACCCAAGCCACGTCGGTTTTGAGTACGCGTACACCAGCGTCGCGCACCTCGCGTACGATGTCGCGTTGCAAGAGAGCCTCGATGCCCTCGACGGGGTGCAGGTCGCTCTGTGTCCAGAGACCTACCTCTACGCCACGCTCGCGAGCATATTCACCAAACTGACGAAGGTTCTCCACGTTGCCTTCGAGTGTACCTGTCTGTCCGTAGCCAGCACCATAACCGTCGTTGGGGAGCACCCAGCCGAGGGGCATGTCATAAGCAGCGTAGCGGTCTACCACGGCACGAGCCGAGAACTGATAGTTCTTCTTCTCACCATTGAGCGACTCCTTGATGCCGCCATTGTCCTTCTGGCTCTCCTTGTAGCGCTTGCCATCCTCGAAGAGCACGCCATTGCCGTCGGTTGACTCTGTCCAGTAGTCGCGGTTATAAGCGTTGAGGTGACCCTCATAGAAGCCAAACTTGGGCAACAACACGGGGTTACCAGTGAGCTGATAGAAGTCATTAAGCAATGCCACGGGGCCCTCGTCGACCATCACGAAGAGGTCGAGGTAGTCGCCATCGTGCTGCATCTTCACGGTGCCATCGGCCTCAGAGTTGAAGTCGTACTGACCCTTCTTGAAGGTATACCACATCACGCCATAGCCACCGGTCGACCAGTAGAAGGGAGTGGGCGAAGCCACACCGCCGTCGACCCAGTTATTTGAGTTGACAATCTGAATCACCTTGCCAGCGTGTGAGAAACGGCCATTCTGCATACCGCCACCGTAGAAATACTCCTTGTCGGCAGCCTTCACGGTCATCGCAGCCACACCCTCCTTGATGGTAGCGGGAGTAGTCTCCTCGAACACCACCTTCTTCGTAGCGCGGTCGGTCACGGTCATGAGGCCAGTAGCCTTGTTCACCACCACCTTGATGCGGGGAGTTGTCATCACGGTCTTGCCGGCGCTCTCCTTCACGGTGAGGCTTGTCACCTCGCGACGGGGGTTATTCACCAAGATCTGTGCCTCGGGAGTAGCCACGGGGTCGCGCATCTCACCGCCCTGAGGGTCTTGGAATACGCGTACGATGTCGTCGCCGTAGAAGTCAAACACACGGCACATGCTATCGGGCATGATGACCTCCACGGTCGTGCCATTCACCTGCTCTCCTCCCATGCTATCGCACTGGGCCAATGTCAAGAGAGCCACTGCTGCCAAAGCCGTATTCGCGGCCACTTTGGCAAAACGATTCAATAAGTTTTTCATCATGTTATTAAATTGAGTGTATAAGTGTTCTAAATTTAGGGTGTAAAATTATAAATTTTAAGGCAAACCACCAAACATATCCCTCAGAAGTTGTCGTTTTTAACCACTTTTCGCCCCCTCGAGTCAACATTTTGCAAGTGCCATCAGCCGAGTTAGAGAAGAGAAAGAAAGATGCCGAGCACCGCCACCCGACATCAAAATCTTCAAGAATCGCCCATTTCATCGGTGTTTTTTGCGATTCATGGCATCAACAAAACAGGACGACTTAGGTCCACATCAGAGGGGGAGGCGTTACAGCGTTACGTTACAGTTAATATGCGCACTCCCAATTAGGAGAGTAAAGTTTATGTGAAAAAATCCTTATTTAATTGTATTAGATATACTACGTATATATAATACTTAAATAAGCCTATATATATCTACACAATCGAAAATGACTGCGCAAAAAACTGTAACGCTTGTAACGTAACGCCCCATTCCGTAGGTAGACTGTTCACGCGCCGTCGGTGTACCCACCGCGGCGCATCGGTATGCCCTCGGGAGTGCATCGGTAGACTGTCCGCGCGCCACGCATGCATAAAATTTATCTCTCACATCCACAGCAACTTGCAAAAAGAAGAAACCAAAAGAAACCAGAAGAAACCAATAAGTGTAAGCGACAAATTCCTTTACCGTATCTTTGCAGCATGAAACAAAAAGATAATTTCACACCAATGGCTTTACTCTTCACACCACAATCCACAGACTTACGCACAATAGTAAGAGGGTTTCAAGATTTCTTCAAGAATATCCTTCAAAAGTGCTTTTTTTTAATTACTTTCGCATCGAAAAACGCATCTGCTATGAAAGAGATCGAACGCAAGTTTCTCGTCACCGACGATAGTTACCGCACCTTGGCCTATGCCAAGGACGACATCCTGCAGGGCTACATCTGTAGCGGCCACGGCCACACGGTGCGCGTGCGCACCCGAGGCGACAAGGGCTACCTCACCATCAAGGGTCCCTCGCTGGATGGGGGCATCAGCCGCTTCGAGTGGGAGAAGGAGATTACCCTCGACGATGCACGCCAGCTCTTCACCCTCTGTGGCGAGCGCATCGAGAAGACTCGCTACCTAGTACGAAACGGCAAGCACGTGGTCGAAGTCGATGAGTTTCATGGCGAAAACGAGGGCCTCGTGTTTGCCGAGATTGAGCTATCCTCTGTCGACGAGGAGTACATCCTACCCCCCTTCCTCGGCCGCGAGGTCACGGGCGACAAGCACTACTACAATGCCTACATCAGCCGGCATCCCTATCCGGAGTGGAGAGACGAGATATACTAAACGCGCAGCTTTGCCGTTATCTTTAAGGTATGAACATCCGCAAGACGATATTGATCCTGTGTGCAGTGCTCTCGGCCGTGGCGGCGAGGGCGCAGTTCGACACCCACTTCACCCACTACTGGGCGTTGCAGGGCTACTACAACCCTGCCTCGGCGGGGCTGAGCGGGCGGCTCAACATGTATGGCACCTATGCCATGCAGATGGCGGGCTATACCAATGCTCCAGCCACGATGCTCATCGGTGCCGATATGGTGCTGCCCACGGCGAAGAAGAACCACGCGGTGAGTGCCAACCTCTACAACGAGTCCATCGGCCTGTTTACCAACCAGCGCCTCTTCGCGGGCTATGCCTACCGCTTCAAGCTGTGGGGCGGGCGCATGGCGGTGGGTGTCAACGCGGGTTCGCTGGAGCAAAAGTTCGACGGCTCGAAGGTGGAGGCCGAGGAGAGCACCGACGCTGCCTTCCCCTCGTCGGAGGTCGACGGCACGGGCTTTGACCTCACGGCAGGCGTACACTACACGCACCGCCTCTTCTACGCCGGAGTGGCGATGATGCACGTCACCGCACCCACCATCGAACTGGGCGAGACGCACGAAATCAAGGTAGACCCCACATATTATTTCAGCGGCGGATGCAATATTCAGCTAAAGAATCCGTTACTATCCATACAGCCCTCGATGCAAGTGATGACCGACCTGCAGGCCTGGAGGGCCGACCTCACGGTGCGGGGCACCTACACCTACGACGAGAAACGCTACTACGCGGGCCTTACCTACAGCCCCATGACGTCGGTAGCCATCCTCCTCGGCGGAGAGATCAACAGCATATCGTTCGGCTATGCCTACGAGCTGTTCACCTCGGGGGTAGGACTCATCCACGGAAGCCACGACCTGTATGTGGGGTATGTGATGGACCTGGACCTGTTTAAGAAAGGAAGAAACAAACATAAAAGTATACGTATATTATAAAGTCGTATGAAAAAGAACATGATGATAATCTTGGCCGCTGCGGCAATATTGCTCACCTCGTGCATGGGAGCGAGCAATGCAGCCATGGCCGTAGGCGGCGAACTGACGGGCTCACGCACGGCAGCATTCAACGAACCCGCCCCCTTCGGCATGGTACTCGTGCCGCGTGGTTCGCTCAAGCTCGGCGAGGAGGAGACCGACACGCTGTGGGGCTCAAGTGCACCCTACAAGGAGATTTCAGTGGAGTCGTTCTGGATGGACGATACCGAGATAACCAATGCCGAGTACCGCCAGTTTGTGCACTGGGTGCGCGACTCGATCATCCGCGAGCGCCTCGCCGACCCTGCCTACGGCGGCGACGAGACCTTCAAGATCGAGGAGGACGAGTATGGCGAGCCCATCACCCCCTATCTCAACTGGAAGAAGCCCATCCCCTGGCGCAAGGCGACCGAAGACCAGCTCATCGCTATCATGAGCGTGTATCGCCGCAACCCCTACACCGGTGCTATGGAGCTCGACCCCACACAGATGAACTACCGCTACGAAATCGTGGACTACACCCAGGCGGCCAAGCGCAAGAACCAGCTCGACGCGACCAAGCGCGTGCGTAACACCGACGTGAAGGTCAACCCCGACGAGGTCATCATGATATCGAAGGATACGGCCTACATCGACGAGGACGGACGCATCGTACGCGAGACCATCAACCGTCCGCTCTCAGGCCCGTCGGACTTCGTGAACACCTACATCGTGAACATCTTCCCCGACACCACCTGCTGGATCAACGACTTCCCCAATGCCAACAACGAGATGTACATGCAGCTCTACTTCAACCACCCCAACTACAACGACTATCCCGTGGTGGGCGTGAGCTGGGAGCAGGCCAACGCCTTCTGTGCATGGCGCACCGAGTTCCTCCTCCGCGGTCTGGGTCCTCAAGCCAAGTACGTGCAGCGCTACCGCCTCCCGACAGAGGCCGAGTGGGAGTATGCGGCACGCGGCAAGGAGGGTACCCTCTTCCCCTGGATGCAGGACGGCACGAAGAGCGACGAGGGCTGCTTCTATGCCAACTTCAAGCCCGAACGGGGCAACTACACCAAGGACGGCAGCCTCATCACCACCAAGGTGGGCTCCTACTCGGCCAACAGCCACGGCCTCTTCGACATGGCGGGCAACGTAGCCGAATGGACCTCGACCGTATACACCGAGGCGGGCGTACTGCAGATGAGCGACATGAACCCTGAACTCTTCTACAACGCCGCCAAGGAAGACCCCTACTACATGAAGAAGAAGACCGTGCGCGGCGGCTCATGGAAGGACCCCGAGAAGTTCATCCAGTCGGTATCGCGCACCTATGAATATCAGAATGAGACACGCTCTTACATCGGCTTCCGCTGTGTGCGCTCGTATGTAGGGACAATCAGAAAATAAAAAGAGAGGCCTCCCCTAACCCCTCCCAAGGAGGGGAACTAAAGAGTCCACTAAAAAAGAATAGAATAACGATATAAAAAAACAAATCCTCTCCGCGGTTTTCCGAGTCACCCCTCCTTGGGAGGGGCGGGGGAGGCCCAAAATAGAACTATATGGAAAAGAAACAAGGCATGATTTCCCGCTTCCAGGACTTCCTGGAGACACAGAAGGGACAAACCATATTGAACTACCTCTACAGCTGGGGTGCAGCAGTCGTTATCTTGGGTGCACTGTTCAAACTCACCCACATCGAAGGAGCCGACCTCATGCTGTTCCTCGGTATGGGTACCGAGGTGCTCACCTTCATCGTCAACGGCTTTGAGCGCCAGTCAAGCGCAAAAGAGGAGGCCACCGGCACAGCAGCTCCCGTGGTTATCGGCGGTGCTCCTGCAGCAGCCGGCACAGTCATCGCCAGCGCAGGCTCCGTACCCGCAGAGACCGGCAACGCTGGTTCTAACGCATCAGCCGCGCCCCAACTCGATGCTGACACCCTCAACGCTATGGCAAACATCGCAGCCGCCAACGCTGCCGTGGCTGCCGCACAGAACATGGCACAGGGCACCGCTCCCGCCCAGCCGGCAGTGCCCGTTGTGGATGGCAAGGTCGATGTCCCCGAGCTACAGCAGGTAACCCAGGACTACATCGAGAAGCTGCGCGAGCTCACCGAGTCGTTCCAGCATATCTCGGACCAGTCATCGCAGCTTGAAGCCAGCGCCGACGAGGTGGAACGCCTGAGCCGCAACCTCACCTCTATCAACACCATCTATGAGATGCACCTCAAGAGCCTCGGCTCGCAGATTGGCAACATCGACCTCGTCAACGAACAGACACGCCGCATGGCCGAGCAGATAGAGGAGCTCAACCGCGTATATGACCGCATGCTGCAGTCGATGACCGTGAACATGAAGCCCATACAGAATAAGGAAGCCTAACACACACGCACTATGAGCGCAGGAAAGAAAAAGCTGTCTCCCCGTCAGCGAATGATTAACTTGATGTACGTCGTACTGATGGCGATGCTCGCCCTCAATGTGTCGTCCGATGTGCTCAATGGCTTCACCATCGTCGACTCGGGACTCAACCGCAGTACCGACAACGCCACCAAGCAAAACCTCGAGATCTATCAGGACTTTGAAGCACAGATGGCCAAGAATCCCGAAAAGGTGGGTGAATGGTATGCCAAGGCAAAGCGCGTGAAGGAGCTCTCCGACTCGGCCTACAACTATGCCGAGGAACTGAAACTACGCATGGTACGCGAAGCCGACGGAAAAAAGGCTGACGTCCGCAACATCAAGAACAAGGAAGACCTCGAGGCCGCCAATTACATTATGCTCTCGCCTGTCACCGGCGAGGGACAGAAACTCTACGAGCTCATCAACAACTACCGTGACGAGGTGGTATCGATGATTACCGACACCGTGCAGCAGCGCATCATCAGTGACAACTTTGACACGTCGGTGCCCAACACGGAGAATGCCTTGGGCAAGAACTGGCAACAATACAACTTCGAGAACATGCCCGTAGCCGCTGCCGTGACGCTGCTTACCAAGTTCCAGAACGACGTGCGCTACGCCGAAGGCGAGATACTGCACGACCTCAACGAAAACATTGACGCCACTGACGTGCGTGTGAATGAGCTGAGCGCCTACGTCATCCCGACCTCGCAGAACGTCGTTCGCGGCAATACCTTCGGTGCACGCATCATCATGGCTGCCGTGGACACTACACAGCGCCCCAACATCTACATCAACGACAAGCTTGTAGAGACCAAGAACGGTTGGTATGAGGTGCCCTGCAACAGTACGGGCGACTTCACCTTGAACGGATACCTGGAACTTAACGATGGTTCGGGCGAGACCGTGCGCCGCAACTTCACACAGAAATATACCGTGGTAGACCCCGTGGCTACCGTGTCGGCCTCGATGATGAACGTGCTCTATGCCGGTTATGACAACCCCATCGCCATCTCGGTGCCCGGTGTACCCAGCAACAAGGTGTCGGCACGCATCGCCAATGGCAACGGAACCCTGCGCCCCGCAGCAGGCGGCTTCATCGCCCACCCCACGAAGGTAGGCTCCGACGTGGTGATTGCCGTGAGTGCCGAGCAGAGCGGCCGTCAGATGAGCATGGGCGAGTACACCTTCCGTGTGCGCCAGTTGCCCGACCCCACCCCCTTCATTGAATATACCGACGACAAGGGCGTGACCCAGCGCTATCGTGGCGGTGGCACCAAGATAAAGAAGCAGGACCTGATGACCGCCGACGGCATCGTGGCCGCCATCGACGACGGACTGCTCAACATCGGTTTCCGTGTCATCAGCTTCGAGACCGTGACCTTCGACAACATGGGTAACGCCATGCCTGAACTGTCCAACGGAGCCAAGTTCTCGGACCGTCAGAAGAACACCTTCCGCCGCCTCACCCGTGGCAAGCGCTTCTACATCTCGAGCGTGAAGGCCGTAGGACCCGATGGCATAGAACGCCAGTTGCCGTCAACATTGGAAGTGATAATCAATTAAGGGGCTCCCCCAACCCCCTCCCGAAGAGGAGGCTTACAGAGTCCTCTAAAAGAGAATAATAGAATAACGATATATAAAAACAAATCCTCTCCGCGGTTTACCGAGTCACCCCTCCTTGGGAGGGGCAAGGGGGAGGCCCTAAATAAAGTAAAAATGAAACTGAAAACCATCCTTGCAATCGCCACCCTGCTCCTCTGCACCCAGGGCGTAATGGCACAGCCCAAGGCACGCCTCCAGCAGAAGGTCGAAGCCGAAAAGAAGAGTGAGACCTCGCTCAGCGAACGAGCCAAGGCACAGTATACCGCACAGATGCCCGCCCCCACCGACGTGGTGTGGAAGCGCGACATTTACCGCACACTCGACATGACCAAGGAGAAGAATGCCGCCCTCTACTACCCCGTAGAGCCATTGGGCGACCGAGTGAACCTCTTCACCCTCGTCATCCGTCTCGTAGCCGACGGCAAGGTGCCGGCCTATGAGTACCGCTCGGACGGTAACGAGCTATTCACCGAAGCCAACAAGTATAAGGTGACCGACATGCTCGACAAGTTCTACATCTACTACGAGGAGAAGGACGGCCGCTACGTGATTGCCGACAGCGACATCCCTTCGGGCGAGGTGCTCAGCTACTTCATCAAGGAGAGCTCGTTCTACGACCAGCGTACGGCTACCTACACCACACGTGTCACCGCCATCTGCCCCGTGCTGCACCGCAGCGGCGACTTCGGTAGCGAGACCACCAAGTATCCCATGTTCTGGCTCAACTACGACGAGGTGAGCCCCTATTTCGGTATGACACCGCTGATGACCAGCAGCTACAATAACGTCTCCAACATGAGCATCGACGACTACTTCGTGCGCAGCCTCTACGAGGGCGACATCTATAAGACCGCCAACCTGCAGAACAAGCTCCTCGCACAGTACTGCCCCAACGACACTGCCATGAAGGCCGAACAGCAGCGCATCGAGAAGGAGCTCGTCACCTTCGAGAACAAACTGTGGGGTATCGAAGAGCCCGACACCACGACTGCCGCTCCTGAGAAGACCGAGAAGAAGACCTTTGCCAGCCGTCCTGCAGCACGCCCCGCAGCAGCACGTGCGCCCAAGGCTGAAACAGCCAAACAGGAGGTAGTCAAAGCAGAAAAGAAAACCGAGAAGAAGCCCACAGCGAAGAGTCCTTCAGTGCGCACTGAACGAACAAAGGCTGCACCGGCAAACAAGTCCGCTGCCAGCAGTCAAACGCTCTCAGTACGCCGTCAACGCAGATAACATCGCCGAAAAACATTCCTAATCATAAGAAAACCGCCTTTTCATCGGATATTTCCGTGAGAAGGCGGCTCTTTTTATTTCTTCTTATTGCGTGGATGGTGCTCTATAATCTCGGCACGCAGGCGGTGGGCATCGATGTGGGTGTATATCTCCGTAGTGCTGATATCTTCGTGCCCGAGCATGCTCTGGATGACACGCAGGTTAGCGCCACCCTCGAGCAGATGGGTGGCAAAGGAGTGGCGCAGGGTATGGGGGCTGATGGTTTTCTTAATACCTGCCTGCAAGGCCAGCTCGGTGATGATGTGGAAGAGGGTGATGCGCGAGAGTTTCGTCTTGCGGTGGGAACTCACGAAAAGGTAGTCCTCGTGCCCGGGCTTGATAGGTATCGCGGCACGCTCTGCCAGGTAGTCCATAATCTCGGCAATGGCCCGTTCCGATATGGGCACAAGGCGCTGCTTGCTGCCTTTACCCTCAACCTTGATGAAACCTTCGTTCAGATACAAGTCCGACAATTTGAGGTTACACGCCTCCGACACACGCAGTCCGCAACTGTACATGGTCTCTATAATGGCGCGATTGCGTTGCCCTTCGCGTGAGGAGAGGTCTATAGTATCTATGAGGAGGTCTATCTCGGCAACGCTGAGCACCTCGGGCAACTTCATACCTATCTTGGGGGATTCAAGCAACAGCGTGGGGTCAGCCTCAAGATAACCGTCAAGGACCAGATAACGATAGAACGCGCGGATGCCCGAGAGTATGCGGGCCTGAGAACGGGGACCTATCTGCCCGTCGTGGAGCGAAGCGAGAAAGTGCTCCAAGTCGTCAAGTGTGACGTCGAGGGGAAATATCTTTTGTTCGTCGAGATAGGAAAAGAGTTTCTCCACATCATGCACATAGGCATCAAGCGTATTACCCGAAAGAGCCTTTTCGAGCAATAGGTATTGCTTGAATTTCTGTAGCAGACGTTGGTTCTCTATCCTTTCTTTGCTCATGGAGGACAAAATTAATATAAAGTAGCGAATACACCAAACGTCTCGTGTCATTCTGAACGCAGTGAAGAAACGTGTTCGCTGCGCTCAGGATGACAAAGAAATCAATTCGCAATCTTCACTCCTACGAACACAGTGCGCGGTTGGGCAGGGCCGTAGTAGTAGCCCGAATCGCGGAACTCGCCACGGTCGAGGTCGGGCTGGAAGTGGTTCAAGATGTTTTGCACGCCGGTGTTGAGTTGCAGCTTGATGTGGTCATGGAGGATGAACGTGTAGTTGAACTTCACACCGAGGTCAAAGAATTGTCGCGTGGTCTCCATACGGTCATTCTCGATATAGCCGGCATAGTGAGGAACAATCATCGAACCGGTATAAGTGCCCGAAAGGGCGAAGTCGAAGCGCTTCACTGGCTCGGAGGTGAAGGTGAAGTAGCCGTAGTAGTCGGGCGTGCGCATCATGCGTGTAGTGTACTGCCCCTCGGTCCATTCCTCAGGTTCGGTATAGCGGCTACGCTGGGCGGTGAAGCCGAGGCTCAGCACCGCCTCCTTGCCATGAGCAATCTTGGCATCAAGGTTAGCCCCGTACACACGGGCTCCGCTACCATTGCGGCGTTCCTTGATGGCATAGCCCTCGGCATTGTGGCCTATATCCTCGAGCACGAACACATGGTCGAGTCCCGTGTAGAAGCCCTCGACAAGCACGTTGGCCTGCCAGTGGCCGAAGGTGGCGGTATAGTCCACCGAGCCGCTATAGCTGTTTGAACGCTCCTCCCTCAGTCCCTCGGCGAGCGTGATGAACACGCCCTCGCCACCTACGGCCGTCACGTGCAGGTCTTCGTCGTAGGCCTGCGGCGCACGGAATCCGGTCGAATAGGTGAGACGTGCCTGAAACTTCTCCTGCGGCTTGTAGAGAAGGTTCACGCGCGGACTCAGAATGGGGCGCTCGATGAGGTTATGCTTGTCCATACGGCCCCCGGCAAGGAGACTGACGGTACGCCATTTCCACTCGTTCTGCAGGAAGGCACTGGCAATGCGTACATCCTGCTGCATGTCGCGCCCGTAGCCCAACATGCGGTCGTGGAGGGCATTGTGCTGGTACTCCATACCGCCCGTGAAGACGGAGGGTGCAAAGAGGAAACGCGTATAGTTGCCCACATACATGGCTCCCACTACAGCCGTGAGGTCATTGGTCTTGCCATAGGCAGAGGTGTCGCGCTGTGCTCCGTAATAGCTGTCGCGATCGGTGTGCTGCACGGAAGCATAGGCCGAGAGCTTGTGCTTGTACTCGTGCCAGAAGTGGTCGTAGCTCACGCCGCCACTGTTGATGACATGCTTGGTCTGCTCGGTGATGTCGCTCTGGTGGGGCTGCAGGTCAAACTTGTTTCCTCCGCGGCGCAGCTCGTTGGTGGTGTGGTACTCCACGTTCAAGCGTCCCGACGGTGAGGGGCGGTAGTAGGCACGGAAGCCGAAGGTGTTCTGATTGAGCAGACCCAGTTCGGAGAACGTGTCTCCATCATGGTCATAGGGATTGCGGTTGCGGTAGCTCTGGTACATGGCGATGCCGTAGGAGTTGTCCTTGGCTACGAGCGACACGTTACCGCCCACATACTGCTCCCACGACTTGCCACCGATGTTGGACAGCGTGCTGCTCACCGAAAACGAGTTGCTGATGGGGTCCTTGGTGATGATATTGATGGTGCCGCCCACAGCATTGGCTCCGAAGAGTGCCGAACCGCCACCGCGCACCACCTCCACGCGGTCAATCATATTGGTGGGTATCTGCTCCAATCCGTACACGCCACCCAAAGCACTGATGATGGGGCGCGAGTTGATGAGTATCTGTGAGTAGGGACCGTCGAGACCGTTAATGCGCACCTGAGGAAAACCGCAGTTCTGGCAGTTGTTCTCCACGCGCAGTCCCGACTGGAAATTAAGCGACTTGGCCAGATCAGTACTTCCCACCGCCTCGAAGAGCTTCGGGCTGAGCACGCTCACCACCACCGGCGCATCGCGACGGCTCATCTCGCTACGGCTGGCCGAGACGACCACCTCGTCGACTTGATAAGTCTCCTCCTCCAAGGGGAAGTGCACCACGGCCATATATTCACCTCCCACGACAATGGTCTTCTCCAGCGTCCTGTACCCCACAGCCGACACACGCAATACGTAGCTGCCCTCAGCGAGCTGGCGGAACTCAAACTGTCCCGCCTCGTTCGACATAGTGCCCTTGTCGGTACCTACGATGAGGACGGTGGCGTAGGGGATACTCTCCTCCGTCCCTTTCTCGATGACGTGGCCCGAAATCATGTACCCCTCCTTCACATGGCCATAGGCAGCCTGTAGCGGCATAGGCTCATCCATCGCCTCACCAGCCAACGACACTTTCACTGGGTTAACCGCAAACAATGCCTGCATACCCATCACGAGCGCAAGCACAACAAATAGACTCTTTCTCATAGTTTGTTTAGATTGATTCATTGATATATTATTTAGACACAGTTCAAACAAATCGACCGCAAAGGTAGTGTTTTTTAGAAGAAATCCAAACAATAGATTAACTTTATTTATACAAAATCCAAACAACAGATTAAATATTCATGCGCCCTGCAGCGCTTTTGCAATGTACACAAAACAAAATCTCCCGTCTCGCGAGACGGGAGATTTTATCGTATAGCAATTACCAAGGGAAAGACTGCAGCGCCCTATTACTGTGCATGCTTGGCCTTGTAGGCAAGGGCGTAGAGGCGCATCTGCTTCACCATGGCCACAAGGCCGTTGCTGCGGGTGGGTGAGAGATGCTCCTTGAGGCCTATCTCCTCGATGAAGTAGAGGTCGGCATCGGCAATCTCCTCAGCGGTGTGGCCTGAGAGCACTTTCACGAGCAGACTCACTATACCCTTCACGATAAGGGCATCGCTCTCGGCCTGGAAAATGAGGCGGCCATCCACCTCATCGGCTTGCAGCCACACACGGCTCTGACAACCCTCGATGAGGTTACTGTCAGTCTTATACTCTTCGGCCAAGGGTTCCTGCTCGCTGCCGAGGTCAATGAGGAGCTGGTACTTGTCCATCCAATCGTCCAGCTCGCTGAACTCGTCGATGATTTGGTCTTGTATTTCGTTTATACTCATATCTCTATACTATTAAATTACGGATTACGCAGATTTCTCGGATTATATAACTGAAGGTGAAATTACTACAACTTTTAAAATCCGTGTAATCTGTGGCTTTTAATTATCGTTCGTTATATATCACTTGCAGTACGGTCTGTCCTACAGCACGGAGCACGGCAGGGTCAATGTTGTCCATCGTGTCGTCCATCGTATGCCACGTGGGAGCAAAACCCGTTTCGTGGTAGTATCCAATGATATCGATGCAGGGGATGCGGGCTATCTGGTTGATGGGGAGATGGTCATCGGTAATCTGCCCACCATCGGCATAAGGAAAATACTCGCCGTTGCCACAGCTGTGAGCTGCCGCCCACACCTTGTCCACGATGTGCTTGGCAAAATAGTCTGACACGCCCTCACGATGGAAACGTGCATCACGTCCACCCACCATATCGAGCAATATGCCAAAGCGGGCCATATAGTTTGTGGTATGCGGCACACGCGCCCAGTATTGCGAGCCGAGACACCAGGTGATACCATCGGTAGGTTCATCGTCATCATCGGCATGGGTGCCATAGTCCTCGGCATCGAAGAAAATGATGTCCACGCCAATATCGGTGGGGTGTATCTGCAACTGTCGTGCTACCTCGAGGAGTACACCCACGCCACTGGCACCATCATTGGCCCCGAGAATGGGAGTGCGGTGGTTCTTGGAATCGGGGTCAGCATCGGCCCAAGGGCGGCTATCCCAATGAGCACAGAGGAGCACGCGCTTCTTCAGCTCGGGCTTGTAGGAGCCGATAATGTTGCGTGCATACAATGGTGTACCATCATAGGCTCTTAGGGTGACATTCTGCGAAGTCACCTGTGCTCCAAAGCGTTCAAGCGTCTGTGCCAACCAGTCGCCACAGGCCACGTGAGCCTCGGTATTTGGCACACGAGGGCCGAACTCCACCTGCGCTGCCGTGTAGCGATAGGCACTATCGGCATTGAAGGCAGGCACCACGACGGGAGACTGAGACTGCACAGTAGGTTTGGGTTGCTTGCTTCCGCAGGCAACCCAAAAGAGTACACTCAATAACAAGAGTGATATTCGGAGAAATGAACTCTCAACTTTCAATTTTTAATTTACAATTTACTTGTTCAACTTCCAAGTGCAGCCATCCTTGGTATCCTTAATCTCGAAGCCGAGGGCAGCAAGCTCGTTGCGAATCTTGTCGCTCGTAGCCCAGTCCTTGTTGGCCTTGGCAATGGCACGCTGCTCAAGCAGCATATCCACGACCTTACCAAAGGCCTCTTCGCGACCGCTGTTGTTACCGCTCTGCTCGGCTTTGATGCCGAGGATGTCGAAGAGGAAGAGCGAGAATACCTCTTTCAGTTCGGCAAGGTCGGCAGCGTTGAGAGTCGCCTTCTTATCGACGGTCTGGTTGATGAGACGTGCTGCATCGAAGAGGTGACTGATGACGATGGGTGTGTTGAGGTCATCGTTCATGGCATCGTAGCACTTGGCGCGGATACCGCTGACATCTACCGATGAGGTCTCCGAGGGAGTGATGCGACCGAGGTTATCCCACGCCTCAAGCAGACGGCTGAGGCCCTTCTCGGAAGCCTGCAGTGCCTCGTTGCCGAAATCCACCGTGCTGCGGTAGTGTGCCTGCAGGATGAAGAAGCGGATGGTCATGGGGCTATAGGGCTGCTCCAACAAGGGGTGCGAACCGGCGAAGAACTCGCTGAGGTTGATGAAGTTGTTGTATGACTTACCCATCTTCTGTCCGTTGATGGTAATCATGTTGTTATGCATCCAGTAGTGTACCATATCGTTGCCCTGACTGGCTACGCTCTGTGCAATCTCGCACTCATGGTGCGGGAACACGAGGTCCATACCACCACCGTGTATGTCGAAGTGCTCGCCCAGGTATTTCTTACCCATCGCCGTGCACTCACAGTGCCAACCGGGGAAGCCGTCGCTCCAAGGTGAGGGCCAGCGCATGATGTGCTCGGGCTGGGCCTTCTTCCACAGGGCAAAGTCCACAGGGTTACGCTTCTCGCTCTGTCCGTCGAGGTTATCGCGGCTGGTATTGAGCACGTCATCGAGGTTACGACCTGAGAGCTTGCCGTAGCGGTGGTCACGGTTGTACTTCTCCACATCGAAGTATACCGAGCCTTCACTCTCATAGGCGTAGCCGTTGGCAAGGATATCCTCGACGAGCTTAATCTGTTCGATGATATGTCCCGAAGCATGGGGCTCGATGCTGGGAGGAAGCACGTTGAGTGCCTCCATGGCCTTGTGGTAGCGGTTGAGGTAGTGCTGAACAACCTCCATGGGCTCCAGTTGCTCGAGGCGTGCCTTCTTGGCAACCTTGTCCTCTCCTTCATCGGCATCGTGCTCCAGATGGCCCACATCGGTGATGTTGCGCACGTAGCGCACCTTGTAACCCAAGTGTTGCAGATAACGGAAGAGGATATCAAACGTAATGGCCGGACGAGCGTGACCCAAGTGAGCATCGCCATATACCGTAGGACCGCAAACGTACATTCCCACACGTCCCTCGTGCAAAGGTTTGAAGAGTTCCTTGCAGCGTGTGAGGGTATTGTAAATCAATAATTGTTGTTCCATAACTTGACTATTCTGATTAGATTTGCAAAAATAGTGCAAATTTTCGATTAAGCGAAGACAATACGAGTTAACTTATATTGTCAATGCAAGAATTTTAGTTAAACCGCATCATATCCTCTATGATGTCGCGCGTGTTGCTCAGGCGGGGTATCTTATGCTGACCTCCCAGTTTACCCTTCTCCTTGAGCCACATATCAAAGAGACCGTGGCGGGCAGGGATGATTTCAAGTTCCTGCAGCGTGATGTCCTTGTGGCGCTTGGCCTCGTAGTCCGAGTTGAGCGTCTGCAGAGCGCGGTCGAGCAGAGTGGTGAATTCGGCCAGTGACGCAGGTGCCTGGGCAAACTCGATGAGCCACTGGTGGCGGCACCGGGCATTGCCGTCCATGAAGACAGGGGCGGCGGTATATTCGCGCACCTGTGCTCCCGTAGCCTCGCAGGCTTGACGCAGCCCCTTCTCGGCATTGTCTACCACGAGTTCCTCGCCAAAGGCGTTGATGTAGTGCTTGGTGCGGCCGGTGATGATGAACTTGTAGGGGTTCTTCTGTGTGAACTTCACCGTATCGCCGATGATATAGCGCCACAGCCCGCACGAGGTACTGATGACCATGGCATAGTTCTTCCCCGGCTCTACCGCCCAAAGGGGTACAATAGTCGGATCCTCCTTGTCAAATTCGTCCATGGGGATGAACTCGTAGAACACGCCGTAGTCAATCATCAGCAGCATGGCGGGGTCGGTGGGGTCACTCTGCAGGCCAAAGAAACCTTCACTGGCGTTGTAGGTCTCCATGTAACGCATGCGGTCGCTCGGGATGAGTTGCTTGTACTGCTCGCGGTAGGGAGTAAAGGCTACACCACCGTGGAAGAATACCTCAAGGTTGGGCCATAGCTCGCACAGGTTGTCCTTGCTGGTGATTTTGAGTGTACGTCTCAGCACCGCCATCATCCAGGAGGGTACGCCGGAGAGGTTGGTAATGTTGCAGTCCTTGATGCAGTGGGCTATGCGCTCCATCTTCTCCTCGAAGTCGCTCAGCAGGGCAATCTCCTTGCTCGGTACACGCACGAGGTTCACCAAGGGGTTGATGTTCTCGATAAGGATAGCGCTGAGGTCGCCCACGAGACTATGGCGAAGGTTGTAGTTCGGTGCATGGCTGCCGCCAAGGATGAGCGCTTTGCCCGAGAACATACGGCTGTCGGGGTAGTTGCGCAGGTAGAGGGCCACAGAGTCGGTGCCGCCCTTATAGTGCAGATCGTCCAGTCCCTCCCTGGAGACGGGGATGAACTTGCTCTTGTCGTTCGTTGTGCCCGATGACTTGGCATACCACTTCACCCGTCCGGGCCAGAGGATGTCGCTCTCGCCGTGGCGCATGCGGTCGATATAGTCCTTCAGACCATCGTAGTCAGAGACAGGCACACGGGCGGTAAACTGCTCATAGGTCGTGATGCTTTCGTACCCGTATCTGCTCCCCCACTCCGTACCGCGGCTACGGTTTATCAGGTGGTTCAACACGCTACGCTGTATCTCCTCAGCTTGCGTATCGTAGCGGTCTATCTTCTTCTGGCGTCCTTTCAAGGCTGTGCCCACTAACTTTGTAATCATCGCTTGCCGTTAATTAAAATTGTGTAAAAGTAGTATAAATAACGATAAGGCTTGCACCTTAGCACCCGTTTTTAGGATAAATTAACGGGACTCCGCCTTAGTGCATACGATGAGTGCTTTCGATTCATCCTGCAGCGTGGTGGCAAAGAGATAGGTAGAGCCGCCATCCTGAATCTTGAGCCGCTTCTGCAGGGCATCCACGCGCTCGGGGAAGTTGCGCACGGCCAGGTTGGCCTGCTTGCAGCCAAGCGTCTTCAACTCTTTCTTGCCGAATCCGCATACCCGTTCCACCCTAAATACCCGGCCGGGGAAGTCGCTCACCAAAGTGTCCGAAGTGTACAGATGCGTGTTGGGGTGCAGCTTGCTCAGTCCGTACCGTTGGGCAGGCAAGCGGTAACAGCCCGCCTTCATCAGTGAACTGTTGGGCTCGTAGAGGTACCGGGCCACCGACGTAGCGTAAGGGCACAAGGCGGCCACCTCCTCGGATGCGGCATAGACAAACTTCTGCACCTCGCCCCCATGATAGTTGATTGTATGAATGGAGCCTTCCACGGCAGCTCCTCCAAGTATCAGCAGCAGTTCCTTGCACTCATTGTTCACCGACACCACATGCACCTCGCTCACAGACTGTAACTCACGCACCGCTTGCGATATGTCGAGCATAGGCGAACACTTGATCATCATGCGAGTGGCCTTCTGCATGAGCAGGGGCTTCAACCGACACACATCAGGCGTACAGTCCTTCAACGACACCACCTTATTCCCAGCCTTGTCCCTGCGTGCAGGGTCGATGAATATCCAGTCCTGATGGGGCAGTGAATCCAGCGCCTCCTCGCTGTCGGCATTTACTACACGTATAGGTCTGCCCAATAGCGCGAAATTATGGCCTGCTATCCGGCACAGTTCCTCGTTGCGTTCTATGTAGGTTGTTTCCTCAAACCCCTCGGCCATGTAGCTGCAATCCACGCCGAAGCCGCCCGTGAGGTCCGCCAAACGCTGCCCGCTTACGAGAGAGGCCTTATAGCGCGCAGTCACCTCCGACGAGCATTGCTCCAAAGAGAGGCGTACGGGGTATACCATGCCGTCGACCGCTGCCCAGGTCGGCAGCTTGGTAGAGGCCAGCCTGCGCCCCTCAATCTGCGTGGCCGCCACACGCATATCCACCTCGGGGTAGCGCTTGGCCTGTAAGGCCAACTGGCGCACATCGTCACCAGCATGTTCGCGGATAAAGTCCTGTGTAGGTTTGTCAATCATAGCCGCGAAGATACACCATCAGCGGCAAACAGCAAAATTTACCTCTCTATTTTTGTGGATATAGCAAACATCACGTACCTTTGTGCCATTGCATAGCGCTATTATTATGTACAAGATTACCGTTTCAGAGGAGATTAGAGAGAAGTGCCCGCAATATCGTGGTGCTGCTGTATATGCCCAAGTGAAAAATACGACCTATGACCAAGGCTTGTGGGATGAAATCAACCGGTTCACCGAACAGCTGCGCACGACCGAGACCACCGAGAGCATCAAGCAGCAACCGGCCATCGTAGCCACACGCGATGCTTACCGCGCCTGCGGCAAAGATCCCAGCCGCTACCGTCCCTCGGCCGAGGCACTGCGTCGCCGTCTGTTGCGTGGGTTGGAACTATACCGTATCGACACGCTTGTCGACCTCATCAACCTCGTCTCCCTACGCACAGGCTACTCCATCGGAGGCTTCGACGCCGACAAGATTGTGGGTACCGACCTATGCTTAGGCATTGGCCGTGAGGGCGAACCGTTTGAGGGCATAGGTCGCGGCCCGCTCAACATCGAGTGTATGCCCGTCATCCGCGATGCCGAAGGAGGGATAGGAACTCCCACGAGTGACCACGAGCGCACCAAGATGGATATAAACACCACGCACATATTGGCCATCATCAATGGCTACAGTGGCGAAGAAGGCTTGCAAGAGGCTGCCGCGATGACCGCAGCACTGCTGCAACGTTATGCCACTGCAACAGAATGCAACGTGTGGATATTCTAAGCTGTCAGTCCAGAGCCTTCTGGCCTTGAGTCCAGATGGGATTGGACAAATTGGGACTGAAGCCAACACAAAATATGGAAAAATCAGTGAAAATCTTTTCCATATACAACCTTTTTCGTATATTTGCGCCGCAAACCGAACAACATATACCTTATATAAGTTTGCTATTAGGGGTGCTCGTCCACCAAGGACAGGCTGAGATTATACCCTTTGAACCTGCTAACGTAATTGTAGAGAGGAAAATATGAATCAAGACAATCTGA
The DNA here is from genome assembly GCA_045126595.1 of Bacteroidaceae bacterium. GTDB lineage: Bacteria > Bacteroidota > Bacteroidia > Bacteroidales > Bacteroidaceae > UBA1189. The sequence continues at coordinate 20,706 of JBGVOS010000095.1, forward strand.
AGAGAGACCTCGCGCTTGTCCGCGAGAAGAGTCCGTTGGTACACAACATCACCAACTATGTAGCAATGAATTTTTCGGCCAACGCCCTGCTGGCTATCGGTGCATCCCCCGTTATGGCTCATGCCGTGGAGGAGATGGAAGATATGGTAGGCATCGCTTCGGCCTTAGTGATCAACATCGGTACGCTCGATGCCGAGTGGGTGCGCGGCATGCTCACAGCCGGGCGTGCGGCACATCGCATGGGCAAGCCCATCGTGCTCGACCCCGTAGGAGCAGGTGCCACGCCCTACCGCACACAGACGGCGTGGGAGATTATCCGCGAGTGTCACCCCACCATCATCCGTGGCAACGCTTCGGAAATCATGGCACTCGTGAATGCCGACATCCACAGCAAGGGCGTGGACAGCAGCCAGAGCTCCGACGATGCGTTGGAGTCAGCCAAGCAGTTGGCCAAGACAACAAGCGCCGTGGTAGTCATCAGTGGGCCTACCGACTACATCACCGACGGCACTCGCGTAGAGACCGTCACCAACGGTTCGCCCCTCATGACACGCGTGACAGCTATGGGCTGCACCGCCTCGTCCATGGTGGGTGCCTTTGCCGGCATCAATCCCGGTGCCTTCGAAGCAGCGCTCCACGGTATGGCTGTGATGGGCATCTGTGGCGAACGTGCTGCAGCCAAGAAGGCCGCACCCGGCTCGCTGCTCACTAATTTTGTAGATGAACTGTATGAAATCACCCTTTGACCTTTCCCTATACCTCGTCACCGACCGTCCCCTTTCAGGAGGGCGTGACATGGCGTGGATAGTACGTGAAGCAGCTGCAGGCGGTGTCACCATGGTGCAGCTCCGCGAAAAGGAGTGCTCCACCGCAGAGTTTATCGCCCTGGCCCGTGAGCTGAAGCAAGCCTTGCAGCCGCTCGGTATACCCCTCATCATCAACGACCGTGCCGATGTAGCACTCGCCGTCGATGCCGACGGCCTGCATATCGGACAGAGCGACATGCCCTACGACGTGGCACGCCGGCTCCTCGGCCCCGACAAGATTATCGGACTCTCCGTAGAGACGATGGACGAGGTGCTTGCCGCCAATGCGCTCGACGTAGATTATATAGGTATATCGCCCGTGTATGCCACTCCCACGAAGACCGACACCCTCACTCCCTTTGGTCTTGAGGGCATAGAGGAGGTGATGCGACTCTCGCGCCACCGCTGCGTGGCTATTGGCGGTATGAACCGCGATACCATCGGTGAGGTTATCCGCCGCGGTGTCGAGGGCGTAGCCGTAGTGTCGGCCATTGTGGCGGCCGACTCACCGCGTGAGGCCTCAGCCGAGCTGGCCGCTATCGTCCGCGACAGCCGTCCCTCGTGGAGCACTACCGCCTTCGCTTCGGTGAGCGATACGATGCGCAGCATCGAACAGTACGCATTCATCCAGCAGATGCTCGACGGCACATTGCCTCAGGAGCAGTTTGTGCGCTATCTGCAGCAGGACAAGATATACCTGAAGGAGTATTCGCGCGACCTCTACGCCTTGGCCGACATGATGACCGACAAGGCCGAGGGCGACTTCTTCCGCGCTACAGCCCGAGAGGGCATGGAGAGTGAGAATGCCATGCAAGCGATGCTGAGCGAGCGCTTCGGCATCCAGTCAGAGCCACTCCCCGTAGCCACCACCTTGCGCTATACCCGTTTCCTGCGCCACTATACCGACACAGCCGATGTGTCCATTGTCCTCGCTGCCGTATTGCCCTGCTACTGGGTGTACAACGAGGTGGGCAAATACCTCGTGGCACAGCATATCGACGAAACCAACCCCTACAAGGAATGGATACAGATCTACGGCTCGGAGGAGATGAGCCAGGCTACCGACTACGTGGTAAGCCTCATCGACCGCCTTGCAGCTGACTGCTCACAAGAGAAGCAAGCCGCGATGCGCCGCATCTTTGCCGAAGGCTGTTCCCTCGAACTGGACTTCTTTGCCATCGGGCTTGACGAGGATGGAGTAGACAAGGGGAATCACTCAGAATTCAGAATTCAAAATTCAGAACCCCAAAAAGTTCTCACCATCGCCGGCAGCGACTCGGGTGGTGGAGCCGGCATACAGGCCGACATCAAGAGCATCTCGGCCAACGGCTGCTTTGCCGCCTCGGCCATCACCGCCATCACGGCACAGAACACGCTGGGCGTGAATGCCGTGGAGGGACTCTCCATTGACATCATCGAAGGACAGATAGAGGCTGTGCTCAGCGATATCGGTGCCGACAGCATCAAGATTGGCATGCTGCACTCGACCGAAGTGGTAAGGTGTGTAGCCCGCATGCTGCGCAAATACAACATAAAGGATGTAGTGCTCGACCCCGTGATGGTATCCACCTCGGGACACAAGCTCATCGAAGACAGCGCCATCGCCGTATTGCGCACCGAGCTGATACCGCTTGCCCGTGTCATCACACCCAACATCCCCGAAGCGGAGATACTGCTGGGCGCACCGATAGAGCGTCAGGGCGACCTGCCCTCTGCTGCCCGTCGCCTGGCAGAGATGTATGGTGTGTCGGTGCTGCTCAAGGCCGGACATCTGGTGAATGACGAGCTCATCGACATCTTCTACAACCGCGAGACTGGTGAGACAACCGAGCTCAGTGCTCAACGCGTCGATACCCCTAACACCCACGGCACAGGTTGCACCCTCTCAAGTGCCTTTGCTGCACAGCTGGCCAAAGGACTTCCGCTCACTGAGGCTGCACGTGCCGCCAAAGCCTATATCAATGCAGCCATCGTGCATGGTGCCTTCCAGACGATAGGACATGGGCATGGGCCAGTATGTCACTTCTATAATCTGTAATCGGATAGGGACAATCATCAAACTTCTCTGCAAGTACTCGAGTACCGACATATAAGTACGGAAGTACCTGCAGGGAAGTATCTATATATAAATGAGTCTTATCAATGTGCCTCCAACCAGTTGGCCCCCCAGCCATAGTCGGCACGCAGGGGTACCTGCATCCGGTAGGCGCTCTCCATGGCTTCGATGACGATGCTTTGCACGCGCTCCTTCTCGTCGGGGTAGACGCTGAAGTTGAGTTCGTCGTGCACCTGGAGCATCATCGTGGAGCGCAGTCCCTCGGCGCGGAAGCGGCGGTAGATCTCTATCATGGCAATCTTGATGATATCGGCTGCACTGCCCTGTATGGGGGCGTTGATGGCATTGCGCTCGGCATAGCCGCGCACCACGCTGTTGTGTGAATTAATATCCGGGAGGTAGCGCTTGCGGTGGAGGATGGTTTCGATATAGCCCTTCTCGCGAGCCACAAGGATGCTCTCGTCCATGTAACGCTTCACGCCACTGTAGGTGATGAAGTAGTTCTCGATGAGCTCCTTGGCCTCGCTGCGGCTCACGTTCATGCGTTCGGCAAGGCCGAACACCGAGATACCGTAGATGATGCCAAAGTTGGCCGTCTTGGCACGCGAGCGCTGCTCACGGGTGACCTCCGCAAGGGGTACGTGGTATATCTTGGCTGCTGTGGCGGCATGGATGTCTTCGCCTGAGCGGAATGCTTCGATGAGGTTCTCATCGCCACTGAGGTGGGCCATGATGCGCAGCTCAATCTGTGAGTAGTCGGCCGAGAAGAACTCGCATCCAGGCTCGGGGATGAAGGCCTTGCGTATCTCCTTGCCGTCTTCGTTGCGTATGGGGATGTTCTGCAAGTTGGGGTTGCTTGAGCTGAGGCGTCCTGTGGCAGTGACCGTCTGGTTGAAAGAGGTATGTATCTTGCCTGTCGCGGGGTTGATGAGGGCGGGCAGCGCATCCACGTAGGTGCTGAGCAGCTTCTTCAGGCCGCGATGGTCGAGGATTTTTTCTACGATGGGATGCTTCGTGCGCAATCCTTCGAGCACCTCTTCCGAGGTGCTGTACTGTCCGCTCTTGGTCTTCTTGGCCTTCTCCACAATCTTCATGCGTTCGAAGAGCACTTCGCCCACTTGCTTGGGCGAAGCGATGTTGAAGGAGAAGCCAGCAAGTGCGTATATCTCCTCTTCAATCTGTGCCAACCTCTCGGCAAAGTGGCGTGAGGTCTCCTGCAGGGTGTCGGTATTGATGCGTGCACCGTTGCGTTCCATATAGGCCAACACGCGCACCAAGGGCATCTCTATATTATAGAATAGGTGTTCGGCACCGGCCTCGGCAAGCTCCTTTTCGAGGATATGCTTCAGCTTCAGTGTCACGTCGGCATCCTCGCAAGCATAGTCGCAGACGTTGGCAGGGGCGAGGTCGCGCATGTTCTTCTGTCCGCGTCCCCGGGGACCGATGAGCGACTCTATCTTGATGGTATCATATTTGAGGTACACCTCGGCAAGGTAGTCCATGCCGTGGCTCAGCTCGGGCTGCAGGAGGTAGTGGGCAATCATGGTGTCGAACATCGCGCCGCCCAGCTCCACACCATAGTTCTGCAGGATGAGGTAGTCGTATTTGATGTTCTGGCCTATCTTCACGGTGCGTTCCCCCTCGAGCACTGTGCGGAACTCCTCGACAATCCTTTGCGCCTCGTCCCGTGCGGCAGGCACAGGTACATAGTAGGCCTCGCCCTCTACGATAGCGAAGCTCATGCCCACAAGCTCGGCCACGATGGCGTCGGTACCTGTGGTCTCGGTGTCGAAGGCAAAGGCATCGGCCTTGGAGAGTTTTTCCACCAATTCACCGCGTTTTTCGGGGGTATCGGCAAGGATATAATTATGAGGGATGGAGGCCAACTGGGAAAGGTTGGTACGGAAAATATCTTCCGTCGTCTCCTCGGTGGGCATACCGAAAAGGTCGCCCTGCACGGCAGGCGCAGCAAACAGGTCGCCCATTGTGGCTGCAGCACTCTTCCGCGCTGCCTGAGTTCTCCCCCTCGAGGGAGAGTCAGAGGGTACTTCCATTTGCTTTCCCATTACCCTTTTCAGCAACGTGCGGAACTCCAGTTCCTCAAACAGCGCCTGTATCCTCTCTTCGTCGGGCTCCTCGCGCTTCAAGGCTTCGAGGTCGAGGGTGATGGGAGCATCGGTCTTGATGGTGGCGAGGAAGCGGCTCAGCTCGATGAGCTCCACGTTCTCCTCCACCTTCTTCTTCAGTGCACCCTTCAGCTCGTCGCGGCGGGCAAGCAGGGTGGGTATGTCGCCAAACTCGGCAATGAGCTTCTGCGCCGTCTTCTCGCCCACTCCAGGGCAACCGGGAATGTTGTCCGACGAGTCGCCCATGAGTCCTAAGAGGTCGATGACCTGCTCGGGGCGCTCGATGCCAAACTTCTCCTTCACGCGCTCGATGCCCATCACCTCAAACTCCTTGTCGCCAAACTTGGGACGGTAGATGAGCGCGTTCTCTGTCACCAGCTGTCCGTAGTCCTTGTCGGGCGTCATCATGTAGGTCTTGATGCCCAGCTGGTCAGCCTGATGCGAGAGCGTGCCAATGACGTCGTCGGCCTCGTAGCCGGGGACTTCAAGGATGGGGATACGGTAAGCACGCAGGATATCCTTGATGATGGGTACGCTCGCGCGAATATCTTCGGGTGTCTCCTCGCGCTGCGCCTTGTATTGCTCAAACATCTCGTGGCGGAAGGTCCCTCCCTTGGGGTCGAACGCGACGCCGATATGCGTAGGCTGCTCCTTCTTCAGCACATCCTCCAGCGTATTGACAAAGCCGAAGATGGCCGACGTATTCTGCCCCTTCGAGTTGATACGCGGGGCACGGATAAAGGCATAGTAGGCTCTGTATATCAGGGCGTAGGCATCAAGGAGAAAGAGTTTTTCCATAGCGTGTATTTATTTTGATGTAAAGGTACGAAAAACAAGCGAATAAACAAAACGTCTTTCGTGGGTATACCCATTTCCCGTGACAGGTATACCCATTTTTATTGTTGAGTTAACCCGATTTTTCTCGTGGGTATACCCAATTTTTCTCACAAGTACTCCCAATTTTTCTCGCACCTACTCGAATGTAACCTCATCGAGCATGTCTCGCTCTGTCGGGACAGGTAACTCAGAGAAGTTCGCCTCGTAGAACTCCATGTACTCGTCGATGCTGTAGTACTTGAGCAGCAGTTCGAGGTTGTCGTCAGAGATGAGCAGGGCACGCAGGCCGCTGAGCTTTGTGGCCATCACGGGGTCGGCATAGAGGCGGTGCATGTATTGGCGGGCCTCGTCGTGGCCGGTGAGTCCGGTGACGTGGAGCATGGCGATACCGCCCTGCTTGGTGGTGGTGATGTCAAAGTTGCGCACCATGAACTTGCTGAAGTTGTAGCGGGCAATCTCGAAGAGCAGCTGATTGTCGTTGACCGTGCCCTCCTCGTAGGCGAGGACGAAGCGGAAGGGGGCGTAGCGCTCGGCACTGAAGGGCTGGCGCAGGCTGTCGGCCACGATGCTCTCTTCGGTAGTGGCGAGGCGGCGGCTCCATATGTTGCCCAATGAGGCGGAGCCCAGCAGACGGCCCTCCTTGATGCCTTGGGCGATGAGGCCGGCGAGCTCGCTGATCTCGTTCTCGGGATACTTGCCCACAATCTCCTTCAGCTGTTCGAGGAAGGCCGACTGGTCGCCCTGCTGCAGACGGTTCATGGCTCCGAGGAACATGAACTTGGGGCGGTGCGCACCCAGCGGATACTTCTCCCCCGAGAGGGTGGCGTTGGCCTCCACCTCGCCGAGCATGCCATCCATATAGGCCGTATAGGTGGCGGCATAGAGCGAGTCTTCGATGTGCTTGCCGTGGATGGCGCTGGTCATGAAGTCGGGGTCGTTGATGGTGATGGTATAGTCGCTGTAGGGGTACTCGTCGGTGAGCAGGGCACGGTAGCGCTCGGCCTCGTCCCACCGTTTCCAGCGCGAGTACATGAGGAAGAGGTTGTAGTACACCTCGTCGGTGCGCTCGTAGTCGGGGAACTGGCGGTTGAGTCGCCCGAAGGTGTTCTCGGCCAGGGAGAAGTCCTCGAGCTTGTCCTTATAGATGATGCCGGCATTGAAGAGCGCCTCCTGCAGGATGGCGTTCGACTCCATCATCTGCTCCTCGGTGAAGGGAATCTGTTGCAGGTAGTACATGCGGTCGTGCGTGTCGGTCACGATGCTGTCGGGGAGTGCCACGGCAAGGCTGTCCGAAGCGATGGAGTCGGCAGCCAGTTCGTCCTCCTCGTCGTAGTTGAAGCCCTCAAACGTCTCGTCGGCCAGCACCGACTTGTTGGTCCGTCGCCAGTTGTCCTCGAGCTTGCGGCGTCCCCACTTCTGCTGGAAGTCCTTCTTGCCCTGTGCCACGAGCTGCGTGTTGTAGAAGTACCACGAGTTGTCGCCCGTACCCCCCATCTGGGGCGTGTTCATCTGCGGTCCCTTGGCCTGTGCCGCGCCCAAGGCCTCTTCGCGCTGTGCCATCAGGACAGCCTCCTCCTCAGCCTTCTTGGCCTCCTCTTCCTGGCGGATGACTTCAGCGATGATGTTGTCGATGACCACGTAGAGTTCCTCTTCGGGCAGGGTGGCGAGGTGTTGCAGGCTATCCTGCAGGTCGATGGCCACGGTGTGCTCCACCAGCTCGTCAAGTATCGTGGAGCGCAGGTTCACCATGTCGTACTGCTTGTGCTCCTTGTCGATGAGTCCTATGGCCTCGCCGTAGCAGCGCTGGGCGTCGACATACTCGGCACGATCCCAGTAGATCTGCCCGAGCTGAAGCAGCAGGATGCCCTTTTCCACCCCATTGCGCGTGCTCTCCTCGGCTCCCTTCTCATACTGCGCAATGGCGTTCACCGTGTCGCGCTGGGCGAGGTAGATGTTTCCCATGGCATAGTACACCTGGTCGAGATAATTCTTGTTGTTCGGGTCCTTGGCCATGCGCTTGAGCGTCTTCATCATCTTGGGCGCAGTGGTGCCGCTCACCGTCTCTGTCTGCTGTATGCGGGCATTGAACTCCAATTCGTAGGGCGGATTCTGCTTGATGGCCTTCCCGAAAGCCTTATAGGCCTGCGCGTTGTTGCCCACGTGCTTGTGTATCTGCCCCAGGAGATAATACTCGCGCGTCTTCTGCTTCTTGGTGCGGCCCGAGCGCTTCACCGCCTTCTCGAGATAGGGCAAAGCCTCCTCGAAACGCTCCTGACGCAAGAGGTGCGAGGCCATCATGGCGTCATACTCGTCGGCCAGCTGGTAGGGTATGCTGTCGCGGCCCAGTTGGGCAAAGAGGTGCTCGGCCTCGTAGTTCCACTCCAGCTCGGCATAGCACTGCGCCATGCGCATGCGGGCCTCGGCCACGATGTCGGGCTCCTCGCTGTAGAGACGGGTGATGTAGGAGAAGGTGGTAGCCGCCTCCAGGAACTCCCCCTTCTGGAACTGCGCCTTGCCCATGAGCATCCACGCATTGTGGAGGAAGGGGTTATACTCCTTCTTGGCCAGCCACTGCTTGTCCTTCTCGATGAGGGGTTTGTCGTTCGCCTTCTTCTTGGGCTTTGCCTTGATGGAGTGCAGCTTGATGGCCTTCTGCGACTTCTCTATCGCCTTGTCGAAGCTGCCGCCCCCCGCACTGCGCGTGCTCTCCTTGCTCACGGGAAAGAGGGGGATAATCTCCATGTAGTTGTCCTTGTGCGACTTCTCCTGCGATGCCACTCCCTCCTTGTAGGCCTCGTGGCCGTTGTGATAGGTGTTGAAGCGTGTCACAAACGCCTGGTAGAACCGCGACTGGGCCGTGTTCTTCTTCGTGGTGCCGCATGCCGTGAGCAGCATCAGCACCAACGATACCATCAGCGTGTATGTGTACTTCCTCATTCTGTCTGCGTACGCGCGTATATGTTATACCTAACGGAGAGAGACGGAGATTATTGTATAAAAACACTCTTGCCATTCTTCGCTATATGCGGAATGACAAGAGATGAGTTAGGTTTCTTCGTATGCTTTAGTTGTAGCTCTCCACCATACGGAAGAGGCGATTCCAGCGCACCTTGCCGTCGAGCCAGCCGCGGTCCTTGTCGAGCGAGAGCCAGATGAGGATGGGCTTGCCCACGATGTGGTCTTCGGGCACGAAGCCCCAGAAGCGGGAGTCGAGGCTGTTGTGACGGTTGTCGCCCTGCATCCAGTAGTAATCCATCGTGAAGGTGTACTCGGTGGCCTCGGTGCCGTTGATGTATATCTTGCCGTCGCGCACCTCGAGGTCGTTGCCCTCATACACGGCGATGGGACGCTCGTAGAAGGGGAGGTTGTCGTGCGTGAGCGCGATGGTCTCGCCGCGCTTGGGGATCCACAGGGGACCGTAGTTGTCGACGCTCCAGCCCGTATGCTTGTTCACGGGGTAGAGGCCCTCACCGTGCTCCTCGATGACGGGCGTGATGCTGTCCACCACCTCGGTGTACTGCTCAAGTATCGACAGTGCCTTCTGCGTAAGCGGCAGGTAATACTTGGTGCCACTGGCATTGTGGTTGGCCAGGTCCTCCTTGCTGATGGCGAGCTCGCGGCGCAGCTTCTCATTGATAGGGCGCTTGGTGTCGACATAGTAGCTGTACTGCACATTGTCGGGCTCCTTGTTGGCCACACCGTCGAGGTAGATGACCTTGTCCTTAATCTCGAGTGTCTGTCCGGGCAGGCCCACACAGCGCTTCACATAGTTCTCGCGACGGTCCACGGGGCGCCAATCTACCTCACCGAACACCTCGGGATGGGCGGCGATGTACTTGCGGCCCTTGGCGAGGAACTCATCGTAGGCCTTGCGTGCATCGGCCGCGCTGAGGCTGTCCACCACAGGGTAATAGCCACGGTTAATCTCCACGCTGATGTCGCTCACCATCTTGTAGAAGTCGTTGGCCGCAAAGCGCGGGTTGGTCACGATAGTGTCTCCCGTAGGGTAGTTGAACACGACGATGTCGTTCAGCTCCACGTTGCCCAATCCCTTGACGCGCTCATAGGGCCACTGGGGCCATTCGATGTAGCTCTTGCCACCGGTGACGGGCATGGTGTGCTGTGTCAGTGGCATGGTGAGCGGCGTGTTGGGCTTGCGCGGCCCGTACGACACCTTGCTCACGAAGAGGTAGTCGCCCACGAGGAGTGACTTCTCCAACGAAGAGGTGGGGATGGTGTAGTTCTGGAAGAAGTAGATGTGCACGAAGTACACCGCCACGAGGGCAAACACGATGGCATCGACCCAGCTCATCACACTGCGCACGGCAGCGCTCTTGGCGGTCTTCCACCAGGTCCAAGGGATGAACTTGGTGATGTAGGCATCGAAGAAGAAGGGCACCACGAGGAGACCCCACCAGCTCTTAATCCACACGAGGAAGAGGAGGTAGAGGGCGATGACGATGCCGCACTTTATCCACTGCTTGGCAGTTGCTTGCTTAAGTCTGTTCATAGGTTCAGTCATTGATTTTGATTGCAAAGGTAGGTATTCTTCCGTTCCTTCCCAATATTATAGATTAAAAAATGTCGAAGTAAACTTTATATTTCTCGTTCGTTTACATTACCTTTGCGTTGTAGAATCACAAACATTTACAAATATGAAAAGATATCTACTATTTATTGGAATTGGAGTCGTGCTTATGGGCATAGCTTCATGGACCCTAATCAAGGGCGGAAATTGCACAGTAGGCGCAGATGGAAGTGGTATATTAAAATCAGATAGCATGAAAACACTTATAATTGTAGATTTTCAATATGATTTTGCCGATTCCAATGGCTCATTATATGTAAAGGGAGCCGAAGAGGCACGGAAGAATGTTGTCGAACTCATTAGAAAGGGGGATTTTGACTATGTCGTCTTAACCCGCGATTGGCACAAGGCGTGCGATAAGTCATTCAAGGATAATGGAGGAATCTGGCCAATACATTGTGTTGAGAACACTGCAGGAGCTCAAGTGATGGACGAAATCATCAACGTACTTGTCGAGAAGGGTGTCTACTATGTTTATTCAAACAAGGGAACAAATCCCAGCGTTGAGGAGTATGGAGCATTCTCTTCTATTATAAAGAATGAGGACAACACAGTAACACTTCACAACGTAGATGATAGTCAAAAGATTACGTTGAATGTCAATGCCGAGGTGGTAGTTTGCGGCATTGCGGGTGACTACTGCGTATATGAAACAACTAAGAATCTTGTTGATAGTGGTTTGTTCAACGTATTGCTATACCTCCCTGGCATAGCTTCAATTGATGGGGGAATAAAAATCACTGAATATTCGCAACAAATTTAGCACAGATAGATCCCCCATAGCATCTGCATTGGGCACTTGCAAAATACTACTGCACCTCTACAAAACGGATTGTAAAAGTGCAGTAGTGTGCTATCTGTTGGTGTGACACTAATCAGAAGTCAAACAAATCGCCCATGCCGAGCAGGCCCTGGTGCTCGGCGGTGTACTCGGCTGCGAGCACGGCGCCGAGGGCGAAGCCGCGGCGGCTCTTGGCATCGTGGGTGATGGTGATGCTGTCGGCCTCGGAGTCGTAGCGGATGGTGTGGATGCCCGGCACCTCGCCTTCGCGGATGGAGCTCACGGGGAGTTCATCGGCAGCACACTCGGTGGTGCCGGTGAGGGTGCCATCGGCAGCGAGCAGGGTGCCCGGTACCCAGCGTACCTTGCGGTCGAGGTTCTCGAGGATGCCCTCGGCGAGGGTGATGGCGGTGCCGCTCGGTGCGTCGAGCTTGTGGATGTGGTGGGTCTCGCTCATCGTCACGTCGTACTCGTCGAAGCGGTTCATAATCTTGGCCAGATACTTGTTCACCGCCGAGAAGATAGCCACGCCAAGGCTGAAGTTGGACGACCAGAAGAGGGTCTTGCCACCCTCGGTGCAGAGCTGGCGCACCTCGTCGCCATGCTGCTCGAGCCAGCCTGTGCTGCCCGATACGACCTTGACACCGGCTGCAAATGCCTTCATGTAGTTGTCGTAGGCCACCATGGGATTGGTGAACTCAATGGCCACATCGGCACTGCGGAATGCCTCGGAAGCGAAGTCGTCCTGATTGTCAATATCGATGATGCAGACAATCTCATGTCCGCGCTGCAGGGCAATCTGCTCTATCATCTTGCCCATCTTGCCGTAGCCTATAAGTGCTATTTTCATTGTGCTATGTACTGTTATAAAGAATGTTCCAAATGATATCACTAAACCATTTGACAAAGGTAGTGTTTATTTTTGCGAAACTCTGTATAAATTCGTACTTTTGCGCGATTATTAACGATTTTCTGCAGAAAAGTTGGCATTATGGCTCATAATCATATCCATTTACATAGTGAAGGGACGGGGCGCAATATCCTTTCGGCCTTCTTCATCAACCTCACGTTCACCATCATCTCGCTCATCGGTGGATGGCTGACAAACAGCATGGCCATCATCTCGGACTCTATCCACGACCTCGGATGTACGGTATCTATCGCATTGGCTTGGGTGTTCGAGCGCATTGCCGGGCACAAGCCGACAAGCCACTTCACCTTCGGCTATCGACGCTTCACGCTGCTGGGGGCTTTCGTCAATGCCTTCATCCTGCTCGGCGGCTCGTCCATCGTGCTTTACGAGAGCATCGGCCGCCTGATACACCCCGAAGAGGTGGATGCGGAGGGTATGCTATGGTTTGCCCTGCTGGCCATCCTGTTCAAAGGGTTGGCCGTATGGCGTACATGGAAGGGGGCGAGCGTGAACCAGCGCATGGTGTCGCTTCACCTCCTGGGCGACTGCCTCGGCTGGGTGGCGGTATTGCTCGGAAGCATCGTCATGCTGTTTGTAGAGATTCCCCTACTCGACCCCATACTGTCAGTATGCATATCGCTCTATATCCTCTATAATGTGGTGCACAACCTCATCGTAGCCTTCCGTATCGTACTCGAAGGCGTACCGGCCGATGTGAACTATAAGGCGCTGAAAGCTGAGGTGGCCGCACTCTCAGGCATTGCCGAAATAAATGAACTGCGTGTATGGAGCCTGGACAACGAGCATCATGCAGCCGAAGTGCACTTGACTACCGCATTGGCCACCCTCGATGAAATAGAGGTGTTGAAAGAATCACTCCGCACAACCCTGGAGAAGTACGGAGTGATGATGAGTACAATCGAGGTGAAACCTCAGTAAAAAACAATCAAGATTTTCTGCGCGGACAACGTCACTTGACGAAGAGCACCTTCGTCACAATACCTTCATTACCCTCCTCGTCGCTGCCCAATACGTAGTAAACGCCTGTGGATACGCGCTGTCCCTGCGGAGTGCGCCCATCCCAAGTGAAGGAGCCACCGAGCGAAGTACCCTCAGCGACGAGACGGCCTGCAGTATTGATAATCTTCACATGGCTATTGGCCTTGAGGCCTACGACGGTGATGAGGCCGTCGTAATCAGGTGTTACAGGATTGGGGTAAGCATATACCTTTTCTTCATCGTATACCTCTTCGGCGCGTGTAGCGTCACTCATGTAAGATACCAGCCCCTTGTCAGTGCCGATGAACAACTCGCCCGTCTTGTGATTCAGTGCCAGGCCTTCTATGGCATTAGAGGGCAACGGGCTATTGTCTTTGGTAAAGTGGTGTATACTCTCCAAACCGTCAGGGCCGATAAGATAAAGACCATTGCTGAGTGTACCTATCCATTTGCGGTTGGCGGCGTCAATCTCTATGCAGGTGGTATAGGCTCCATCAAGCAGATAATCGGCATAATTGGTTCCATCGTTGCGGGGCACCTTGATTTTGGTAAAATGATAATTGTCTTCAAAGACCTTTTCTGTGTTATAGAGCACATACGGCCCCTTGTCTGTCATTACCCAAATGTCTCCGTTATGGTCTTCTGTTATGTCGTTGATATAATATACTTCGACAGAGCCTCCATCCTGATCGATAAACTTTTCATTAAACGCCTTGATACGATCATCTTCAGTGTCTTCAAGTGTACTATTCATATCTATGCAGAAAAGTCCTGCCGGCCCTTGCAGACTTACCACCCAAACCCTTCCTTTACTATCAAAAAGTACTTCGGAAACAGTTTCCATGTATTCCAATTCTTCATAATAAAGACTGATGAATTTTCCATCGGGACGCATAATCTTTACCGGCGATTGGGCATGTGAGTTCGTTATCCACAAGTTTCCTGATTTGTCGTATTGCAGACGGCTGATGCGCGTGTAATTGTAGGTGTTTGGATCGGCAGACTCTAAGGGGGAGGCTATTACATCAGCTAAGCCTTCTTTCTCTTTGTGAGTATATTGTTGGACAAACCTCAAATCTTTAAATTCATATATACCCTGTCCGTAAGAGGATGCATAATGGTGATTGGGGTCCTTGGGATCTTGTACAATACTGGTCATATTCCTAAAGGTCCCAGCAGTACGAGCAGCAACCCCCTCTTCCTCAAACGAATGCCAAGTGCCATTCTCATACATCGTTAGCGTAGCGACGCGATGAAGCGGTTTTTCATCATAATAATTCATAATACCACCAGCCACAAGTAGACGATCATCATCAACAAAACTGAGATACTGGCAATAGTTGCGCACAGGACTGTTAGGGATTATTTGCGATGCGAACTGTACTGTTGTCTTTGCTTCTGCATCGTATTGATAACCATTCAACCCTTTTGTACCATTGGTTGTCCAATAGGTATTGTCATCAGCAGCGATACTACTTACTGTGCCATCAAAAGTTAACTGAAAGAGACTGTCCAATGCATTATACACCAACACATAAGTGTGATTGCCGATAAGAAGACGATTCTTATTCAAGCACATAAAATGCCAAGGGCCTTTACGAAAGAGTGTAGACGTCCCATTGGTGGTATCAATCGTATATACCGACTCCTTGGATTTCAGAGCCATCAAGTTCCCATCAAATATAGCAAGTTGTAAATACTCTTCGTTATTGAATTTGGTCCAATTGGATATATCGAGCAGATTCTGGTTCGTGTCTCCACGATACAGTCCTTCTTCTGTAGCTACATAAATGACACCATTCCACTCTACACAACAATGAGTAATCTTGCCAAGCACATAGGTGTTTGTAAACTCAGCCCGTTCAACATCCAATATCGTCAGACCAAAATTGGTTGCTAAGTAGGCCTTCCCTGCAACTACATTCACTCCATTTACTGTTGGATCTAAAGTAACTTCATTAACAAAATCGGTAATGTTAGTCACTCCACCATCAGGATGAATAAGATCTATATTTGCATTATTATAAACCACCAAAAGCATATTTGTCTGTTCGTCTACAGCTATATGACGTATGCCTTGGTCGCTGAGCAAATTTGTTTTATCATAGCTCTCTACAAACTCATCATCTGATGAATAGGAATAGAGCGAACCATCACTGACCACATATACCTTATCACCTACAACTGCGCACTGCGTGGCGTTGTGATAAGCCAAATGTGAACGCCATGAACCTATGCCAGCCCATGCAGACATGTTGCTAAGCAGAAGGGATATAGCGGTCAGGATAAAGGTTCTTTTCATTATTTCTCGTTCATCGTAAACAAGTAGTCCGCCAATTGTTCCACAGCCTTGGCACGGTGACTGATGCGGTTCTTCACCTCACTACCCAGCTCTGCAAAGGTCAAGTCGTAGCCTTCGGGAACAAAGATGGGGTCGTAACCAAAGCCACCCTCACCACGGCGTTCCTCGATAATGCTTCCACGCACTACGCCCTCAAACAAATGGCTCTCTTCACCTATTAATAACGCGATAACCGTACGAAATTGTGCACCACGCTCTGTTTTTCCTGTTAAATTGTGCAAAAGTTTGTCCATATTGGCCTCAGAGCCGCCGCCACTATAGCGGGCACTGTATACACCGGGGGCACCTCCCAGCACATCCACCTCCAAACCACTATCATCGGCAAAACAGTCGTAACCATAGTGCTGTTTTACATACTGTGCTTTCTGCAAGGCATTGCCTGCAAAAGTATCGGCAGTCTCAGGGATGTCGGCATCGCAACCTATCTCGCGCAAGCTCAGCACCTCGTAGCTGTCGCCCAATATGGCAGTCACTTCTTCGAGTTTATGAGCATTGTTGGTGGCAAATACGATTTTCTGTTTCATTAAAGGTTTGTTTTACTTGGTCACCTTAATCTTATCAAATCCTTCTCCATAGACACCCGTAACATTGCTCTGCGAAACGAATGCATTGGGATCGATGTCATGGATAATACGGAAGAGGTTCACTGCATCCTGCCTACGGGCCAGTACGACGAGTACCTTGCGAGGCTGCTTGCTGTACCATCCCATACCATCGAGTACGGTGACACCACGATGGAGCTTCGAGTTGATGAAATCGGCTATCTCCTCATATTTATTGGAGAAGATAAGGAACTGTACCGAACGACGGGTACTGTTGATGTAATAGTCGAGAGTCACACTCATAATGACGAGGGCCACGAAGCCAAACATCACTCGACGCCAGTCGTTGAACACAAAGTAACAGCTACTGATGATGAGGATATCGGAAATCATCGTTGCACGACCGAAACTGATGTTTCGGAACTTGTTGATAATGGCATTCACGATGTCCATACCTCCCGTACTACCGTTATGAGTGAAGGCAAGACCTACACCGATACCAGCAGCCACAGCTCCAAGCACACAAGCCATGAAGTCCTGTCCCGGGCCGAGGAGTTGCATGAACTGTCCGTTGTCGTCCATAAACCATTCTTGGGTAACATCAAGCAGTATGGTAAGCAATCCCACTGCATAAATCGTCTTCAGACAGAATCGCCAACCAAGGAGTTTTAAGGCGAAGCAGAGCAACACGGCATTAATGCAAAGATAAACCAACTGCATGTCAATGCCCGTAGCATAATAGACAATGGCTGCAATACCAGTAACACCACCCATAGTAATCTGGTAGGGAAGCATGAAACAGCTCCATCCTAACGAATAGATGAACAGTCCGAGAGCGATGGCAAGATAGTCCTTGACCTCGCGCAGCAACTTGTGCTTGTTGTCCAATAAAAAGGTTTGCATAGTATTTAAATTAGAAGTTAGAAGTTAGGAATTAGGAATTAAGGCTAAAAAACTCCTCATTCCTAATTCCTCATCCCTAATTATGAGATTACGATATTCACAATCTTCTTCGGCACAACGATGACCTTACGGATGGTCTTGCCGTCAATATACTTCTGTGTATTCTCGTTGGCGAGTACAGTCTCCTGGATGGCCGTGTTGTCCATATCGGCCGCCAGTTCCATAGTGAAGCGGGTCTTGCCGTTGAATGAGATGGAGTAGGTCACGCTGTCCTCCTTAAGATACTCCTCATTGAACTCGGGCCATTGGGCATCGCATACAGAGCCTTCGCCACCCAACTGCTCATAGAGTTCTTCACATACGTGGGGTGCGAAAGGTGCGAGTGCAACAACGAGGGCTTTTAAGATATCACGCTTAGTGCACTTCAATGATGAGAGTTCATTCACACAAATCATAAAGGCACTGATAGAGGTATTGTAAGAGAATACCTCAATATCGGCAGTCACCTTCTTGATGAGCTTGTGCAGTGACTTCAACTCCTCCTTGGTGGGAGCATCATCAGTAACAATGAGTTCCTCGCCACGACCATAGAAGAGACCCCAGAACTTCTTGAGGAAGCGGTGGCAACCGTCGATGCCGTTGGTGTCCCAAGGCTTTGACTGCTCCACAGGGCCGAGGAACATTTCGTACATACGCAGGGTGTCGGCACCATACTTCTCGACAATCATGTCGGGGTTCACCACGTTGAACATTGACTTTGACATCTTCTCTACTGCCCATCCGCAGATGTACTTGCCATCTTCGAGGATGAACTCAGCGTTGTTATATTCGGGGCGCCAAGCCTTGAAGGCCTCAATGTCAAGTACGTCGTTGGCTACGATGTTTACATCTACGTGGATAGGAGTCACGTCGTAGTCCTTCTTCAAGTTGAGTGATACGAAGGTGTTGGTATCCTTGATACGGTACACGAAGTTACTGCGACCCTGAATCATACCCTGATTCACGAGTTTCTGGAAGGGCTCGTCCTTAGCGCTGTGGCCGAGGTCGAAGAGGAACTTGTTCCAGAAGCGTGAGTAGATGAGGTGACCTGTAGCGTGCTCGCTACCACCTACATAGAGGTCTACATTCTGCCAGTAGGCACCCACCTTGTCGTCTACGAGAGCCTTATGGTTACGGGGATCCATATAACGGAGGTAATAGGCCGATGAACCTGCAAAGCCGGGCATGGTGTTGAGCTCAAGGGGGAAGATCGTGACGTTGTCAATCTTGGCGTTCTCTACCACGCAGTTGTTCACAGTGTCCCAAGCCCATACGGTAGCATGGCCCAAGGGAGGCTCTCCACTCTCTGTGGGGAGGAACTTGGCCACCTCAGGCAATTCAATGGGCAGGCAACTCTCGGGCACCATATAGGGCATGCCCTCCTTATAGTATACGGGGAACGGCTCGCCCCAGTAGCGCTGGCGGCTGAAGATGGCATCACGCAAACGGTAGTTCACCTTCACGTGGCCCAGACCCTTCTCCTTGATATATTCTTTTGTGCGTGCGATGGCCTCCTTTACGGTGAGACCGTTGAGCACAAGGTCGCATTCGCCAGCCTGCTCGGGACGCGGTGAGTTCATCATGATACCCTCCTTGGCGTCGAAGCTTTCTTCCGATACGTCGGCACCTTCGATGAGCGGACGAATCTCAAGGCCGAAGTGCTTGGCAAAAGCATAGTCGCGACTGTCGTGAGCGGGCACGGCCATAATGGCACCAGTGCCGTAGCCTGCGAGCACATAATCTGAAATCCACACGGGGATGCTCTCGCCTGTCAAGGGGTTGATGGCATACGAACCGCTCCACACACCTGTCACGCGGCGGTCGGAAATGCGCTCACGCTCGGTGCGCTTCTTGGTAGCATCGAGGTAGGCCTCCACAGCCTCCTTCTGCTCGGGAGTGGTAAGAGTAGCTACCAGTTCGCTCTCAGGAGCAAGTACCATGAAGGTCACACCGAATACCGTGTCAGCACGGGTGGTGAAGATAACAAACTCCACATCGCTGTCCTTTACCTTAAAGGTGAGCTCGGCACCCTCACTGCGGCCAATCCAGTTGCGCTGGGTCTCTTTCAGAGAATCGGTCCAGTCAATCTTGTCCAGTCCGTCGAGCAGGCGACCAGCATAAGCCGACACGCGCAAGCACCACTGGCGCATCTTCTTCTGCACCACGGGATAACCGCCACGCTCCGATACACCGTCTACCACCTCATCGTTGGCAAGCACGGTGCCGAGTTTGGGGCACCAGTTCACCATCGTCTCGCCGAGGTAGGCGATACGGTAGTTCATCAGCACCTCCTGCTGCTCCTTCTCACTCATCGCCTTCCACTCCTCGGCGGTGAAGGTGAGCGCCTCCGACTGTGCGGCATCGATACCCTCCGAACCCTTCTGCTCGAAGTGCGCTACGAGGTTCTCGATGGGCATTGCCTTGCCCTGAGCATTGTCATAGTATGAGCCGAACATCTTGATGAAAGCCCACTGTGTCCACTGATAATACTCGGGATCACAAGTGCGGATTTCGCGATTCCAGTCAAAAGAGAAACCAATCTTATCCAGCTGCTCACGATAGCGGCCGATATTCTGTACTGTAGTGATAGCAGGGTGCTGACCTGTCTGTATAGCATATTGCTCAGCGGGAAGACCATAGGCGTCATATCCCATGGGGTTGAGCACGTTATAGCCTTGTGAGCGCTTATAGCGGGCATAGATGTCCGAAGCGATATATCCCAGCGGATGACCCACATGGAGTCCTGCTCCCGAGGGATAGGGGAACATATTGAGCACATAGAATTTCTTCTTCTCAGGGTCTTCGGTCACCTGATAGGTCTTGTTGTCGACCCATCGCTGCTGCCATTTTTTTTCAATCTCTCTAAAGTTGTATTCCATATCTTATTCTGTTTTTGCTCTTTATTTTGCTTCAAATGAGTTTAACGAAGCAAAGTTAGTGTAAGGTGAGCGAAAAAGCAAGTTTCAACGAGCTAATGTAACAGAAAAGTTATTTTCTTCCCACCGAATAATATCAAATCACATATCATACTCCAGTCCGTCGCCTCCCATACCATATTCGGGCTGCATGCCGCCACTCTCCATTTTGCGCGGTTTCTTGGCACGCATGTTACCGAAACTGTAGGTGAGCGTACCGCTAATCTGGCGCCCACCACGGAAGTTGCTGCTGTCCTGGTAGAAGTCCTCACCCCACTTCTCCGAGTGGAAACGACGCGAATTGAGCAGATCGCGACCATTGAGCGAGAAGCTCCACTTACCACCTGCAAACTGCTTGCGAATGCCGGCATCAAGACCGTAGTTGGGAGCGCGGTAGCCCTGTGCGATGACACTCTTGGCATTGTACATGCCCGTCACCTGAAGCGACCATGCCTTGGGCAAACCCACCGTACCCATCATACGGAGACTCCACGAGAAATCCTCGCTGGCATCACCATGCAAGTTCTTACCGTTGGGCAACAGGAAGTCAAAGGCCTCGAGCTTGTAATAGAACATGTTGAGCGTGGTAGTGAGGTCAAGCTTACCGAAGAGACGGTTCTTGCCCACAATCTCCACACCCGAAGAGAGTGACTGTGCCACGTTGTCCGTAGTGCTGTACATGATACCATCCTTCATATAGGATATGCGCTGCATGATGTCGTCGGTAGTACGATAATAGGCCGACACCGAGAGCATGTGGTTCTCCCATGACTTGAGGTAGTTAAGTTCGAAGGCATTGGAGTACTCAGGCTTCAGCATAGGGTTACCATACGAGATATTGGTAGAGTCGCTGATATTATGGAACGAGTTGAGCTGTCCGCCCCAAGGACGACGCACACGCATGGTATAGTTCACCTGAAGCTCATTATCATTAGGCAACTGGTATGAGAGAAACACACTGGGAAAAAGCTTGAACACCGGTTTTAGCGGCTCAAAGTGGGATATCTCACTGCCTCCTACCATCTCCTTGGAGTACGAGTTGGTGCTCACCTTATAATACTCGCCTCGCATACCCACCTGATAGCCAAAGTTTTTCCACAGCTTGCCCGAATAGGTGGCATAGAGTGCGTGAAGGTCGCGATTATATACAAATCGATTATAGAGGCTGACAATCTCGTCCTGACGATTGGGGGCACCATAGGTCGTCGTGGGATTGTTTTCGCGCGAGAAGGTACCGCGATAGCCGGCTTGCAGCTTATGGTTCTCGTTGAAGGCGTTTTCATAGTCGAGCTGCACCTCATACTCCGTATTGTTAGCTGCACCTATCTGTTCTTGAAATGAACTGTACAAGGGCACATATTGTGAACTCTCCAATGGGACATCCACATAGGTCGTATCGTTATATATGCTACTGTTGTCGTTACCCCAGTGGTGGCGCGATGCCGTAAAGTCAATCCAGTGCGTGGTACTCCACTCGTGTTTGTAGCCGAGACTGAGATTATACATCAACATGACGCCTGTGCTTGTAGTATTTCGCTGACGAGTATAGTCTTGCAACTTTTCTCCACCAGCAATCCGTCCGCCCTCATAGCCAATGACATTGCTACGATGCGGATTGCCCATCATCCCCATGAGGTCCACCGAGATATGGTCCTTCTCGGTCACATGCCAGGTGAGTCCGGCACGGGTAAACATATTGCGTCCGTTCATGTTTCCCTGTCCCAGCTGGTCGAGGTAGGTGGTGTCGTTACCCAGATAATTCTCGCGGTAACTAGTGTTCTCATTATGGTGACGACGCTCGCGGTAACTGATGTTGGCGTAAGCATCGAGCTTACCACTGCTGTAGTTGATGTTGGCGCTCGCATTGTAGCCGCCAAAGTCGGTGTCATACATGCTCGCTCCAGCCTGGGCACTACCATAATAGCCCGCCTTGCGGTCGCGCTTGAGCACGATGTTGATGATGCCGACCGTGCCCTCGGGGCTATATTTTGCCGAAGGATTGGTGATGACCTCAATGCGCTCGATGCTCTCTGCCGGCATCTGCTCCAGGATGTCACCCTGATTGTCGGCCGTGAGGCCCTGTGCCTTACCGTTGATCCACACCGTCACGCTCTCTGAGCCACGCAATGACACCGTGCCTTCGGTGTCGACCTCCACGGAGGGAATATTCTGCAAGATATCCGAGGCCGAACCACCCGTAGCAGCGATGGCCTGATCCACGTTGAACACCTTCTTGTCGATTTCAAACTTCATTTGCGAACGAATACCGGTGACCTCCACCTCTTTCAGCATCTGGTTGTCCTCGCTGATGGCTATCTGCTTGAAGTGGGCATGGCGTGCTTCGGTCGAGAGGGTAAACTCGCGCGTGGCGCTCTGATAGCCTATGCACGACACCACGAGTACGTAGCTGCCATACTTCAGCTCATCGATGCGAAAATTGCCCTTTTCATCGGTGATGACACCCCCGGCCATACTGCCCGAGGCCTTGCTGTTGACTACGATGTTGACAAACTCCACGGGCTCTCCCGTCTCCTTGTCCACAACCTTTCCTCTCACGCTACCCTGCGCCATCGCAGCGCTCAAGGGGAGCAACACTCCTGCCATGAGGAGCAACAAAAACTTCTTCATTATTCTGCGGTGATTTTCTTATCCAAACTATTTAGACCTCTCGTTAAACCAAAGGTTTAATTTTGAGGCTGCAAAGATAACCAAAAGTAAGCGAAATCCCAAGCTTCGCCATCCATTCTACTGTCCAATATTTTTTTTCGGGCAAAGAGAACAACTTTTGTCATCGCGATGAAAATCCATCGTCACCGCGGTGAGAAAAGTTATTGGGTTAATTGTTTTTGAATCGACAATAGGGCTGATTCATGCTCCCCAGTTCTCGCGGTCAAGGCTGCGATAGCCGATGGCTTCGGCGATGTGGGTTGTCTGCACCGTGTCGCTACCATCGAGGTCGGCAATGGTGCGAGCCACCTTGAGGATGCGGTCGTAGGCACGGGCCGAAAGGTTGAGACGGTCCATAGCACTCTGCAGCATGGCACGGCCACATTCGTCGAGTTGCACGTACTTCTGCAACAGGCGTGGGGTCATCTGGGCATTGCAGTGGATGCCGGACTCGTGGGCAAAGCGCTGTTCCTGTATCTGGCGGGCACGGATAACGCGTTCGCGGATGGCGGCACTGCTCTCCGAGGGAGTGGGCTTCACCAAGTCGTCAAAGGGGACGGGCACAATCTCTACTTGTATATCGATGCGGTCGAGCAGAGGGCCGCTAATCTTATTGAGATACTTCTGCACTTGGGATGGGCTGCACACGCAGGGCTTTGTCGGGTGATTGTAGTAGCCGCAAGGGCAGGGATTCATCGAGGCCACAAGCATGAAGTTGGCAGGGTAGTCGATGCTGTACTTGGCACGGGCAATGGTGATGTGTCGGTCTTCGAGCGGCTGGCGCAACATCTCGAGCACACTGCGGTTAAACTCGGGCAACTCATCGCAGAAGAGTACACCATTGTGAGCCAGGCTTATCTCACCGGGCTGCGGATTGGTGCCGCCACCGACCAGTGCCACCGAAGAGATGGTGTGGTGAGGACTGCGGAAGGGGCGCACGGCCACAAGCGATGAGTCTTTGCCCAAACGGCCGGCCACGGAGTGTATCTTGGTGGTTTCAAGGCTCTCGTGGAGCGATAGAGGCGGCAGGATGGAGGGAAGGCGCTTGGCCATCATCGACTTTCCGGCACCGGGAGGGCCGATGAGGATAATGTTGTGGGAACCGGCGGCAGCCACCTCGAAGGCACGCTTCACATTCTCCTGTCCGCGAACATCGGAAAAGTCAAACTCGAAGTTGTCTTGATGGGCATAGAACTCTCCGCGGGTGTCTACGACCGTAGGAGTCAAGGTGTCTTCACCATTGAGGAAACGTATCACCTGCACGATATTGTCCACGCCATAGACGTTGAGGTTATTGACCACGGCTGCCTCACGAGCATTCTGGGCAGGGAGGATGAGTCCTTCGTAGCCCAGCTCGCGTGCCTTGATGGCTATGGGCAGAGCGCCCTTGATGGGCATGAGGTTGCCGTCGAGTCCCAATTCGCCCATAATAAGGTAGCGGGAAAGCCTGTCGGAGACTATCATGTCGCTTGCCGCCAAGATGCCGATGGCAATGGGCAGGTCGTAGGCCGAGCCCTCCTTGCGGATGTCGGCCGGAGCCATGTTGACCGTAATCTGCGACGCAGGCACCTTGTGCCCGGTGTTGAGCAAGGCAGCACGGATGCGCTCGTGGCTCTCTTTGACGGCTGCGTCAGGGAGCCCTACGAGAAAGAACTTCACGCCACGCGAGGTGTTCACCTCAATGGTGACTACGGTAGCATCGACGCCCTGCACAGCAGCTCCGAAGACTTTGACAAGCATAATCTATATTATTTCTTTTTCTTCTGACTTTCTTTATCCTTCTCTGTGGGCACAAGTATCTTCTTGTAGGCATTCTCATCCTTTAGCAGTGTACGGGCACGCAGGATGGTGCTGTCGCCCTTGATGCTCTGAATGATGCCGCCACGCTGATGATAGTAGCGAGTGACCAGCTCGTCGGCAAGGAGTTCGCAGATATCGTCCTTGAAGATGTCGAAGTCGCGGTCTATGTCGTGGCTGAGCCTTTTCTCCAAGGCGGCAAATTCGGCAGCCGCATCGGTGGTGTAACCCTCAAACTCAGCTACCTCCTTGAGTGCTGCCAACGCCTTCTCGCTCTGGCGGTCGTAGGTAAAGTCCGATGCCTTCACCGCCTCCTTGAACGCAAGGAACAGGCTGTCGCTCACTTCAAACTCCTCAATAGGAGCGATAGCGGTATGGTGGCGTGTGTAGTCGGTGACAAAGTCGAGCAGCACATCGCTGTTGGCCAAGTAGAACAGCAGATTGGGCAGCCGCTTGGCGGTAATCTCCACATCGGGGGTGATGCCCCCGCTTTCATGTACAGGACGTCCAGAGAGGGTGTAGAATGTAGTCTTCACGCTATCGGCCTTGCTGTCTTTCTTTTCTGATGAAGAGCGCTTCTTCGAGTAGTCAATCTTCTGCACACAGCGCCCCGAGGGAGTGTAGTACTTCGAAGTGGTAATCTTGAGCGAGGCATTGTAGGGCAGCTCACGTACCGACTGCACCAAGCCCTTGCCAAAGGTGCGACTGCCCATGATGACACCGCGGTCGAGGTCCTGTATGGCACCGGCTACAATCTCCGATGCCGATGCGCTCTGCCCATCGACAAGGATGACAAGCGGGACATCCATGTCAAGTGGTTCGCGACGGGTATTGAAGGTCTGCGAAGCCTGAGGTATCTTCCCCTTGGTAGAGACTACCGTGGTGCCCTTGGGGACAAAGAGCCCGGAGATGTCTACGGCTTCGGACAACGACCCTCCTCCATTGCCGCGCAGATCAAGGATAAAACTGCGGGCGCCGCGGTTCTTGAGGTCCACGAGTGCCAGTCGCACCTCACGAGCACAGTTCTCAGTGAAGCTGTTGAGGATAACATAGCCTACACTGTCGGCAAACAGGGTGTAATAAGGTACGGGAGGCATGGCGATATTGGCACGCGAAAGCTTCACCTCGATGATGCTGTCGGCCACACCTTGACGCTTGGCACGCACGGTGAGCGTGGTGCCCGGCTCGCCACGCAAGCGTGAGCTCACTTCATCTACGAGCAGTCCCTTAAGATCTTCACCATCGATGGACAGCAGGATATCCCCCGCAAGCAAGCCGGCATCAAGGGCGGGCATGCCCTCATAGGGTTCTACGATGACCACGCGGTCATGCTTCTTGTGGTAACGGATAACGGCTCCCACACCGGCATACTTGCCCGTAATCATCATCTTCAGGTCATCGTCGTCCTCCTCGGGGTAGTATATGGTATAGGGGTCGAGGTCGGCAAGCATAGCGTGGATGCCGGTCTCTATAGCATTGGCCACATCAAGGGTATCAACGTACATCATATCAAGTTCGCGGAATACCGAGTGGAAAATATCAAGGTATTTTGAAGCGAGAAAATTGCGGTCGTCTCCCTTGAAACTCACCAATGCAGTAGCCACAAGCGGTATGGCAAGCAGCCATACCACGGATTTACGGGAATGCTTCTTCATTTTGCTATACGAGATATTTCAGACTTAATATTATTCCAGGTCTCTTCGGTCAGTCGGGTTCCGACGGTCTGTATCACGTGACCCGAAAGAAGAGTACCAACCTCGGCACACTGGGTCAAGGTATAGCCGTTCATCAGGCCATACATGACACCGGCTGCATAGAAATCACCGGCAGCAGTAGTGTCGACTACCTTGCCGACCTCCATCGCAGGGGCAAAGGCCTTCTCCCCTCCACACATGACGGTAGAACCCGCAGCACCGAGTTTCACTACCGCCACCTCGCACAACGAATGCAGGTGCTCAAGAGCAGTGGCAGGGTCAGCGGCAGAAAAAGCACGCGCCTCCTCCTCATTGGCAAAGACGATATCCACATAATCGGTCACCAGACGGGTGAAGAACTCGTGGTCGGCAGCCACGATATTGTAGCTCGCCAAGTCGAGACACACCTTCAGGCCCATCTCCTTGGCCAACTCCACAGCACGCAGGATGAGCGCATGATTCTGTACCAGGTAGCCCTCTACATAGAGATAGTCATACCCCTCGAACATCGAAGCCGTGAGGTTCTCGGGCCCCATCATTGCCGCAGCCCCCAGATAGGTGGCAAAGGTGCGCTCCCCGTCAGGAGAGATAAAGGTGTAGGCCACTCCCGACTGGACAGGCAGAGTTGCCAGATAGGGGACGATGCCACATTGTTCGCAATTGTCGACAAAGAAATGGCCGGTAGCATCGTCGCCCACAGCGCCGATGAAGCCCGGTGTTGCACCCAAGTTAGCCAAAGCCAGCATGGTATTGCCAGCCGACCCTCCTGTGGCACGCTGCACCTCAAGCGAGGCAAAGCACTCCTGTATGTGCTGCTGCTCTTCATCGCCAATGAGGGTCATACCCCCCTTGGGCAGACCAAACTGACGGAGCAGCCCATCATCCGACAAAGTGACCAATGCATCGACCAATGCATTGCCAATTCCTATGATTTTCTTCATTTTTGTAGCGTTATTTCCTGTTTTTTGCAATTTTTTCCACAAAGTTATTGCTTATTTCAAAATATCCTATTACTTTTGCAGCGCAATTGAGAGAAAAACTACAATTTTCTTTCCGTTGCAAGCAAAAAAGTGAAATAAAACCGACAAAACTACTTTTTTGCACAAACATTCTTCGTTAGCTCAGTCGGTTAGAGCATCTGACTGTTAATCAGAGGGTCCTTGGTTCAAGTCCAAGACGAAGAGCAAGATTTAAGGGTTAGAATATTCTTCGTTAGCTCAGTCGGTTAGAGCATCTGACTGTTAATCAGAGGGTCCTTGGTTCAAGTCCAAGACGAAGAGCAAAAGAGGTTCATCGCGAGATGAGCCTTTTTTGTTTCAATCTAACGGAACTATCTTTCACACAAATATTTGCTCATCTCAAAAGATGTAAATACCTTTGTAAGACATATTCACTATCGACTAACAGCCATGAAAGAAAAGATTATCGGCCTTATCGCATGCTTGTCTTTAAGCATAGGGACACTATCGGCAAAAAGTTTAGTACTGACTTTGGAGAACGGGACATTGGTATACTACCTTCTCGGTAAGGATGCCAACCCTATGATGCGATTCACAGACGGAAGGATCACTGTCAACACCGACATCTATGAATTCAGTGGTATTAAAAACTTCTATATATCAACGGCTGATGACCCTAACGGCATCGAACATACTATAAAAAACACATTAGCTGAATACAGGAACAACATGGTAATCTTCAATACCGACAATATGCCTGTAATTAAAGTGTATTCGGGAAATGGTCATGAAGTGAATGTATCACACCGGCAGATTGGCGATAAGACAGCCATCGATTTGAGTACACTTCCTCAAGGAACCTACATTATAACAGCTGGAGAAACCTCGTTGAAGATCTTAAAGAAGTAAAGCCATGAAAAAGATACTGCTTACCTTAAGTCTAATGACGTATTGCTGTGCTATTGCACAGGTAAAGCCCGATACCATGTGGGTGCAATTTGATGACCGCTTCGTGGAGAACGAAATCATTGACCTTACCAACATCGACTCTTTGGAGTTTCAAAACACGAACTATAAACTATACAAATACTACCCCGGCGCAAACCGCACGACAGCACGGACAAAAACCTACCGCGCCAATGGGAAGTATCGCCTCGACGAGATAGAGCGTTATCTGGTAAAACCCTCGACATACGCATCCAACGATTTCACCGACGAAAATTCCACTTACTGTTTCCAACGCAGTGCCGAAAGCGAGCATTTCGTTGTATTCTGGGCAAAAGGGTTGAAGAAACAAAGCAATGGCAACCTCACAGGGGGAGCCTCGAACTCCGTATGCAATGTGAACACACTATTGCGCAATGCTGAAAAAATATGGGATATATATGTAGGTGACCTCGGCTTCCTGGTACCTGGTAAATCAACGACAGATAAGGTGAAAATAGAGATGTTCGTTGTGAACCAAGCAGACTGGCGTGCCGATGGCAGTGGCGTTGACGGTACCGTATGGACTGCCGGTACGGGAACTACGAAGACTGCAAAGACACAGAAAGTGGGTATGTTTCACTGCAATGCGTGGGCTGCCAGCGACAATGTCACCGTAGCACATGAGATAGGACACACGTTCCAATACCTCGTCAGTGCCGACCTTGGCATGACCCACGGACTAAATTACGTATTGGGCGAGAACTCCAGTGGAAATGAATGGTGGGAAGACTGTGCCAACTGGCAGGCCCATAAAGTATACCCCGACAAACAGTTTGCCACCAATTGGGGCAACAACCAAGAGATGCATCACCTCAACATCATCCATGAAGATGCGCGATACAACAACTGCTACTATCAGGACTGGTGGTGCCAACAGCATGGGCTCAATACGATAGGTCGCGTGTGGCGCGAATCCATCAAGCCCGAAGACCCCATACAGGCCTATATGCGCATATTCGGCCTCAACGACTCGACCTTTGCCGATGAGCAATTTGAAGGATATGCCCATATCTCAGCTATGGATATTGATTCATGGAAGAAATACGGACAAGGACTTATTGGTAGCGAGCAACAGCGCCTGATTGATGTTCCTGAAGCCATTATACAGTCTCATCTCAATGGTGAGAACAACTGGTGGGTGGTGTCGCCCGAGTACTGCCCGCAGAACTATGGCTACAATGCCAACCCCCTGAAAATTCCTGCGGCCGGCACGATAGTTACCGCTACATTCAAAGGACTGGTCAACGCTACTGGTTATCGTTCGATATACCCGGAACGTGCCGGATGGCGCTACGGGCTCGTAGCTTACTCATCAGACGGCACACGCACCTATAGCGACATCGGGCGCAACGCAGAGGGAGAGGTGAGCATCACTATTCCCGAAGGTTGTACTCATCTGTGGTTTGTCGTAATGGGAGCTCCTACAAAATGGTGGACTCACTCGTGGAACGGCAATGTTTCCGACGACGAGCAGTGGCCATACTCCGTCAGGTTCTCAGGTTCAGATCCCTATGGAGTCAATCGCACCTACGAAGAATATCCGGCCGACTATGCACGACACGACACTACGGTAGTATTCAATGCCACACTGGCTTATAGTAGCTCGAACTA
This sequence comes from Bacteroidaceae bacterium, assembly GCA_045126595.1. Classification (GTDB taxonomy): domain Bacteria; phylum Bacteroidota; class Bacteroidia; order Bacteroidales; family Bacteroidaceae; genus UBA1189. The sequence continues at coordinate 50,288 of JBGVOS010000095.1, forward strand.
CTCTTCCGTGCGCGTACAATACGACATGAATGCCATAAGCCAAGCTTTGGGACTTAGCACGGCTCAGCTCAAGTCGGTCAAGGTGGGCTCTTCAAATGAAATACGCTTTGTCGGCATCAGCACAAATGGAGCCTTGAAGGAAAGCACGACCACATCGACCAGTTCATCCACCTGCTACGGACATTGGTTCAACGCGTCGGGCAATGTATGTGGCTATGACAGCAATGCCCGCATCTTTGCCGAGTTCTATCCTGAAAAGTACGGATGCTACGTCGGGCAATACCCCAGCCGCCTCACACGAGGAAAGACCTACACCATACGCCAGGCCATCATCTACAAGCACACCGACGGGAAAGAATACCGGGCAACCATGCAAGTCAACCTCAGCATCAACTGAGATTGCCATTCTTGACTTCACACACAGCCTTGATATTCCGCATCAGTCCTTCATACCCCGCCCGTCCCATGGCACTGTTCTTAAACAATGTCTTATAGCGGTCAGGGGTAAGTGAGTGCCATTCCTCGAAAGTCATCGCTGCGACTTCAGGTGACATATCGAAAGTATCCTCTTCAGTAGACTGGGCATATTTATTGTGTGGGCACACCTGCTGACACGTATCACACCCATAAATGCGACTGCCAAGTTTTTGCGCTATTCCATCGGGTATCGGTCCATGGTGCTCAATAGTGAGGTACGAAAGACAGCGACGGCAGTCAATGCCATCTATCGTAAGTGCTTTTGTAGGACAAGCGATAAGACAGCGTTTGCAACCACCACAAGAAAGAGGCTTACCATGCGATTCTGTCTGCAGTTCCACGTCCAAAGCCAATACTCCCAAGAAAAAATAACTACCCTTATTTGGAATAATGAGCTGACGGTTAAGTCCAATGAACCCCAATCCAGCCTTCACTGCCCAATAGCGTTCGAGCAGAGGAGCCGTGTCGCAGAAGGCACGCCCCTCAGCATCAGGAACAAGCGTCTTTATATAGGAAAGCAGTTGATGCAATTTGTCTTTCACCACACGATGATAGTCCTTGCCATAGGCATAGTAGGCTATCTGGTATCCCTCTCGGGGAAGCAGTTGTTTGGGATAATAGTTGAGCGCCAAGACAATAAGTGTACGACACCCGGGAAGCAACTGCGTGGGATCGAGCCGCAAGTGACGGTTGCGTTCCATATACCCCATGTCTGCATGGTAGCCGTTATCAGTCCAATGGTCAAGCACACGGGCCACATTGTCACTCACTGGCTCCGCTTTGGCAAATCCACAAGCCGAAAAGCCCAAGCGAAGGGCCTCTGCCTGGATGAAATGAGTTAAATCAGACATCATTCAAAAACTTTGAACTCATACCCCTCTTTCAATAGCCACTCGATAGCACGCGGAAGCGCATAGTATAGGTTATGAGTGGCGCGCAAAGAGTCGTGAAAAGTGATAATAGAACCATTGCGGGCATATCGTTTCACCTTACGAAGCACCTGTTCGCCATTGAGTTTAGGGTTGTAGTCGCGTGTGACGAGGTCCCACATAATAATGCGATAGCGCTCACTCAGCACGCGATATTGACTCATACGCATCAACCCATGAGGTGGACGAAAAAGGTCGGACGAGAGGTGGCAATCGGCCTTGTCAATATTGGCCACGTAGCGCTCGGTACGTTGCTCAAGTCCCTTCAGATGATTATGAGTATGGTTGCCTATGCGATGACCGCGCTCTACTACCATCTTATACTCATCAGGATGCTTGCGTACATTGTCACCCACCATAAAAAAAGTGGCTTTAATCTTGTATTTATCCAAAATATCGAGCACCCAAGGGGTAATCTCAGGAATGGGACCGTCATCGAAAGTGAGATATACGGCCCGTTCAGATGCATTCATCCGCCAGCATGCACGAGGGTACATCCGGCGGATGAATTGTGGGGGTTGTTCAATAAACATAAGGTTAAGTTTATGAGTTGATGAGTTTGTAAGTTTATGAGTTCCCAACTGGATAACGAACCCCAAAACTCATAAACTTGCAAACTCACAAGCTCAATTTACTTTATTCGTGCCTCCAATGTACGATACAGACTATCGAAGAGTGCTGCATAATGGTTCAACGTTTCCTTATCGGTAGAACGCTCCATGATTTGCAGTGTCTTGACCAATGAGTTCAGACAACTGCGAACTTCACCAAATGCAATGTCGAAACGCTTGTTATCGAGGCTCAGATACCAAGTGATATACTCGATATCGTTATCAGCCACCTGTGAAAGAATCTCCATACCTTTCTCCGTTTCACCCAATGTGAGATAGGCTTGACCAATCAAATGTGACTGACTCTGCCAATAGTTGTGAGGTAGGATAGATGCGGGGAACTCCTCGTCACATTTATTGAGTACGGCAAGTGCCTTGTCCTTCTTGCCCTCACGGATGAGCTGGTTGGCCAGCATGGTGTAGAGACGGCGGTGGGTGTATCCCATACGGGTGATGGTCTCATCGATGTAGATACCGGGATTCTTCATGCCACCGAAAGCGAAGCGGTTCATCAGGTTGTCGTACATCTTTTCGCTGTCTACGGCATAGCCGTTCTTTGCAAGACCCAATTCACGGAAGTTGAAAGGCGTAATGCGATAAGCCAGTCCCTCTTGGATGAAGAAAGGATCAAGACCTACGTGATTTTCCGAGCCTACAGTGGTGGACATATAGAGCGGACGTTCCCAGTTGGTGCTGGCCAGCATCTCGAGGAGCATGATATGGTTCTTGGTCAACATATTCTTACCTTTGAGTGAGATAACCATACGGTCGGGCATCTTGGCCATAGTCTCCTCATCAGTAGCGCCACGGTATTGCTCGGGAATATACATACCCGAACGCAATATAGCTGCCTTATCAAGCGTGATATACACGGTATCGGTAGGGATATAGTGCAGATTTTCGTCCTTACTCTTTACCCAATAGTCGAGGATGTTGCGCAATTCGAAGGGCTCGTCGCCGAACTGGCGGCGTGCCGCAGCAGGCTGTTTCTTATAGAGGCCGAGCACTGCCGATTTCATCTCCGGTTGTATGTTGATATAGTCGTTGGTACCTTCCACATAGTCAAGACGCTCCCACTGAATAGGTACTGAGGGCGAATCATAGGCAGGACGACGCATCTGGTCGATGTACCAGTCAGTCTGCAAATATGAGAGGTTACATACACGAGTATCAGTGCGTACGCCTTCTACCTCCTGATTGTACCACAAGGGGAAAGTGTCGTTGTCACCATTCGTAAAGATGATAGGATAACCTTCCTCGGGAAGTGAATTGAGGTAGTTCTGTCCAAAGTCGCGTGCCATATAGCGGTCGCTACGGTCGTGGTCGTCCCACGTCTGGCTGGCCATCTGCAGGGGTACGAGCACACACACCAAGGTAGCGATGGCTGCTACTACAGTTTGATTCTTGGTAAGCTTCTGCAACCACTGTGCAATACCAGCTACACCCATACCAATCCAAATGGCAAAGGCATAGAACGAGGCGGCGTAGGCATAGTCGCGCTCACGGGGTTGCATGGGCGTCTGGTTGAGGTAGAGCACAATAGCTAAACCTGTCATGAAGAAAAGCATAAACACTACCCAGAACTGGCGTACCCCACGCTTGCCGCGATTGGCCTGCCAGAAGAGGCCAATGAGACCGAGTATCAGGGGCAAGCCGTAGAAGACGTTGCGCCCTTTATTATCGCGCAGTTCGGAGGGAAGCAGAGTCTGGTCGCCCACAAGGAACCTGTCGATGGCGTTGATGCCGGTAATCCAGTTGCCGTGCTCCATTTCGCCATGCCCCTGGATGTCGTTCTGACGGCCTACAAAGTTCCACATGAAGTAGCGCCAGTACATGAAGTTCACTTGGTAGGTAATAAAGAACTTGATGTTGTCCCACTGTGTGGGCACCTTGATCTTCTGTTTTTGTCCTCCCACGTTGACGATAGCATCACGACCTTTGATACCACCCAACCAATTCTCGTAGAGATTGATTGTGCCACCAGCCCCGTTCGACCAGTTAGCATGGTCAACACTATGCATACGGGGGAAGAGCATCGAAGGTTCCATGGCATAATCATACTTGGTACGCACTACGAAATATCTGTCCTTTTCATCGGGCGAAGCCTTTTCCTTGGGAATAATTACCTTGCCTGTCTCTTTGGCTACAGGTACAAGGTATTGTCCCTCCACCTTGCGGGCAATCTTTGAGGCGTAGGAACCGCCGTAGAAGAGCGGTGTATCGCCATACTGCTCTCGGTTGAGGTAGCTGCCGAGGGTGAAGATATCCTCGGGCGAGTTCTGGTCCATCGGTGTGTTGGCAGCCGAGCGCACCACGATAACGGCATACGATGAATAGCCGATGACAATCATCAGGATTGACACGAGCGCTGTGCTCATCGCACGGGCACTAATGCGCCATTGCTCCTTCAGTTTGTCAAGATTGAAGAGATAAACAGCCAGGACACCCAATACTACAAGGCCGAGCACTACGCAAGTAATACCATAACCATAGAAGGGCAGGCCCGTAAGTGCTATCACCGAGATGAAGGCGATGTTGGTACGCACCTTTGACTTGGCGGCATAAGTTTCCCAAATGCTCCAAACGAGAGCGCCTGCCAATACGATGATATAGATGATAAGACCCGTATTGAACGGCATGGAGAGGGAGTTCACAAAGAACAGCTCGAACCATCCACCCACCTTCACGATGCCCGGTACGATACCATACAGGATGGCGGCAATGAGCACGGCCGATACGATGAGTGCAATGAGCGAACCCTTCCAACCGGCATCGGGACGCTTCTTATAATAATAGATAAGCACGATGGCAGGGATACAGAGCAGGTTCAATAGGTGCACACCCACCGAGAGACCCATCATATAGGCAATGAGAATAAGCCAACGGTCGCTGTGTACGCTACCGGCCTCCTCCTCCCACTTGAGGATAAACCAGAAGACTACGGCAGTGAAGAATGAGCTGTAGGCATATACCTCACCCTCAACAGCGCTATACCAGAAGGTATCGCTGAACGTATAAGCCAAAGCACCTACGAGGCCCGCACCGATGATTGTTATCATCTGCCCGGTCTTGATGGAGGTGCTGTTGCCACAGATAAGACGACGGGTGAGATGCGTAATACTCCAGAAGAGGAAGAGGATACAGCCCGCGCTGAGCAACGCCGACATCACGTTCACCATATAGGCCACTTGTGAGGGGTCGCTGGCAAACTGCGAGAAGAGGTTTGCCGTGAGCATGAAGAAGGGTGCACCGGGCGGGTGACCAACTTCGAGCTTATAGCCCGTGGTGATAAACTCGGGACAATCCCAGAAGCTTGCCGACGACTCGATGGTCAGGCAGTAGACCACCGCTGCCACGGCAAATACCAACCAACCCATGAGGTTGTTAACCAGTTTATATTGTTTCATTGCAATGATATATATTATCAAATAAGGTGCGAAGTTACTGCAAAAATTTGAAATATTAGCCAAACTCGCTGGCAATTAGCATTTATTCACGTCTGAGAATCGCATTTTTGGCACTATCCGTTGCCTAATCAGCACAAAAGCCTTACTTTTGCAACTGAACTTAAACACAAACTATCAATAAAATAGCAAAAATGAAAAAGACACTTCTTCCCATACTGGCCTTGGCCATGGTATGCTGCACCCCCCAAAGACAAGAGACCCAACACATCACCATCACCACCGATGATGCCACCGACCGCAAGATGACCCTCTCACCTATGGCCAGCCATAGAGGCGCAACAGAGATGACTCTCGAAGAGAACACATATAGCGCATCTGTATCTACCAGCGAGACTGGCTTCTACAACCTGGTTTCAGTCACCAACGACAGACAGTACATCATTCCCTATTACGTTCCCGTAACCAAGAGTGAGTCGGCTTCGCACCTCACCTTTGGCGAGCGTGGCACGATAACCATCGAGGGCAGCAAGGACAACAGCGCATTGGCAGCCTTCACCTCGGTCTATGCCACCAACAGCCGTGATCTATGGAAGCTCCAGAAGGGTGAAACCGAAGCCGCGCGCGCCATCATAGAGGCCATTGCCATCAAGGCCGACTCTATCGTCAAAGCTTACCGTTGTTCAAAGCCCGTGGCCGAATACATCAAGACATGGGCCTACACCATCGCCTACGACTGCTTCTCTTCAGTGCCTCGCATTGTGGGAATACCCCTCAAGGAACTGCCATACAGCCGTGAAGACCTGCTGGCCGAGCCTCATACCGTGCTCAACTCACCCATTGCGGCCCTCTTCTCAAACACTCCTCACATCGTATACTCTTCTATCCCTAACAAGAATAACCTCGACAGCGCACTCATCTACGTAGAGCAACATTATACCGACACCGCACTCATCAAGAAGGTAAACGACAATATCGCTGGCCGCTACGTGAGCCGCTATGACTATAGCACTGAATTTGACAAAGGATTAGAGCGCCTACAGGCTGCGACAGAGCGTTACGGACTCGATCCACGTCACATTGTCGACTTCGAGAAGCACCGCGCTACCGTACCCGGACAGCCCTTCCCCGAGGGCATCGTACTCCAAGACCGTAATGGAAACGTGGTAGACTTCAGCGCCTTCCGTGGCAAGTACGTATACATCGACATATGGGCAAGCTGGTGTGTACCCTGCTTGCGCGAGGTCCCCGTACTCCAAAAGCTTGAGAAGACCCTCAAGAACAAGAACGTTGTCTTCGTTTCTATCTCCATCGACGCTACAGAAGATGTATGGAAGAAGAAGATGGATGAGAAGCATATGCATGGGCACCAGCTGTGGAATCCTGAGGGAACTCTGGGTAAGGCTCTCAACGTGAAGGGCATCCCCTTCTTTGCCATCTACGACCCCGACGGCAACCTCTATATGCACGGAGCTCCACGCCCCAGCCAAGGTCCCGGCCTGGTAGAGCTTCTTGAAGGACTGAAATAAGAAAACATCCCTTTTCATCGGGTGAATTATAGAGAACTGAGGGGTTTCACAATGCATGACATCCCTCAGTTCTTTTATTGTGTGATATTTGTCAGCACGTAGAATCAAACCATGGAGACTATAAATCATAGGAATAGATACCACTCTAAAAAATAATCAAAAACGTTTAGAAAATTATGTTTTACAACACATTTTCCAAGCTAAGTGATGGCGTTTCATGAAAAATGTTTTACATTTGCGACCTCAACAATGCAATAGGTATACATTTTTCAACTAATTAATAACTAACATTTAAGATTTTAAGGTATGAAGAAGAATTACTTTTCTACTTTATTTGCTGCCTTGATGTTGTTCGTGGCTATGCCCGCAAAGGCACAGATGAGTTCTGTAGCCGACTTCTTTGGCAAGTACACGTTCACTGCCAATGTAGAAATGACTGATGCAGGAAAGGCTTTGGGCATAACGTTCCCTAACGAGTGCGAGGTCGTTATTGCTAAGTGTTCAGACAACATCTATGATGGTCAACTCCAGGGATTGCCTGGTGCCACAGGTGTCCAAAAGATTAATGGTATCGATACAGAGAAGAACGTATTGAAGATTACCAATCCTAACCAAGGTTATCCTTGGGGAAATTTGTACATGAGCGACGGCAATGGCATGAACCCTTATGGAAGAGACAGCATGTACAACGACGTTGAATATGCATACGATCCTGACACAAAGACCATTGCTATGCCCGACTTTACTGTGGTTTCTATGAATTCGGATTTCCCCGTAGCTACTGTTATCGTAAAGTTCACTGGTGCGAAGTTGACATTGGTAGAGGCTGAGACCATCGAGGTCGCTGACCTCAGTGGCGAATGGCATTATACTGCAGGTAAGGGAACCTATGACACTATGGAGGGTTCAACCCTTCCTCTCGAATGGGACATGACCCTTACTGCTACAGATGATAGTTATCAAAAATATAACGTCAACCTTGCATTGGGAGACTTTGCTCCTATGGAGTTGGAAGCAAACTTCAATGGAGTTAGTCTGATTATTCCTTTCGACAGCATCTTTTTTGATGCAGAGAGCAGAATTAGTTTATGGGATCCCTATGGTGGCCGCTACAAGGGAGATGTTGAATTCAACATGATTAATGAGAACACACTTTCTCTTTCAATGATGTATATTCGTCAAGACTCTATCAGCCCTGAAATCAAGGGTGGTGCCTTGCAATACTACATGAATGGTTTGGCCAAGAGAGAAGGTGCTGAAGATACTGAGTTCACTTGGGATGGTACCTACAAAGTAGGAGGTACACTGAGTTATTCTGCTGAGGGTTATGATTTCCCTGTTGAATTTGATATCGTAGTGGAGTATAACGAAGATTGGGGAATATATTTGGTTACCGAGTTCTTAGGATATGATGTAGTAGCCCTCAACTATGGTGGCCTCGACTTTACTCCCTCTGCTGATGATCCCAACAAGGCTGAGATTAAGACTGGCTATTTGAAGACCGTCGTAGCAGGCGAAAGTTATCTCCATCTAAAAGACATGAATCTCGGTAATGAATCTATTGTACTGACGCGCAACGAAGATGGTACCATTACCTTGGATGATTTCTGTGTTTCTGAGAATGAAAATTTAGTGGCATTCTATCAGGATGTTACTGCTGAGAAAGAAGTTGAAGAACCGTTCTCATGGATAGGCACCTTTGCAGTGAAGGCTAACGATGTTCAAATCTACAATCAAGATTTCAATCTCCCTGCAGAGTTCGAAGTGGAAGTTGAATATAACGAAGATTGGGGCATTTATCTGGTTACAAAAATATTCGGAATGGATGTCGCAGCACTCAATTATGGAGGTATTGACTTTAACATCTCAGCAGAAGAGCCCAACAAGGCTGAGATTAAAACAGGCGCCCTTGTACAGTCAATCATCCCCGGTGAGGCTTACCTCTGTTTGATGGATCAAAACGCAAGCGATGCTTCTAACATCCAACTTACCTACAACGAAGATGGTACCATCACAGTAGACAACTTCTGTATTGCCTATATGACCTACAATGCTGATTGGAGTAAGAAGTATACAGCAGTAGCTCTTTATTCTAACGTAACCGCAGAGAAAAAGGAGATAACCGATGGTATTGAAAGCATCACCATTGAGAACAACACCGTTGAGGGTATCTTCGACATCTTCGGCCGCAAGCTCGATGCTATCACCGCTCCTGGTCTTTACATCGTAAATGGCAAAAAAGTACTCGTAAAGTAAGAAGTCCTTACTTCTACGCATCTAGTTAAGTTAAAGTGCTTTCCACATTTGTGGAGAGCACTTTTTTTTGCTACCTTTGCAAATTATTAATATAATAGGTGTATTAGGATAATAAGAACTTAACAAAATATACATGAACAAGACGATTCACACAACAACTTTTGTCGGCAAACTATGCGGTATATTGCTGATGTTGCTGTTCGCAACTCCTGTTCTCGCCACAGAGTCAGGAGATAGCAACAAAACGGTATCGGGCGTGGTGACTGACAGCAAAACGGGTGACCCACTTATCGGTGTGACCGTATCGGTCATGCGCAATGGCAAGGTAGACACCGGTGTAATCACCGACTTTGACGGACATTTCAGCATGCCGACTCCTGCAGGCGAATATGAGGTACACATCTCCTATATGGGATACCAAACCATCATCCTGAAACCCAGTCGCGACAAGATGGAGAACGCGCATGTCCGAATGGTCGAAGAATCAAATGCACTCAGCGACGTTGTCGTAACCGGATTCTTCAACAAGAGTAAGAGCAGTTTTACCGGTGCAGTAACCTCTATGAGTGGTATCGAACTGAAGCAGGTAAGCGGTGTGAACATCGTGAATGCCATTGCAGCCCTCACCCCAGGTATGAACATGGTACAGAACACCTCGCAAGGATCGAACCCCAACCATGTACCCGAACTGGTACTACGTGGAGTAACCTCATTCAGCAACGAGGGACAGAGCGTAAACCAGCCCACCATCATCCTTGATGGTTCGGAAATCACCATGCAGGACCTCTACGACCTCGACATCAACGAGGTGGAGAACATCACTGTACTGAAAGATGCCTCGGCTACGGCGCTCTATGGTTCGAAAGCAGCCAATGGCGTTATCGTCATCACCCGCAAGCCCTTGGCCGAAGGAACCTTGCGTGTGCAATATAACTTTACAGGAAATCTTCAGACCCCTATCCTCAGTGACTACAATGTGCTCAATGCCCGTGAGAAACTCCTCTACGAGCAGATGGCAGGCCTCTACAATGCAGGAGGAAACATTGAGGAGCAATACCGACTCGACGAACTCTACAATGAGCGATACAAATTCGTGATGGCAGGACAGGACAGCGACTGGTTGGCACAGCCCGCGCGCACCTCATTCAGCCATGACCACTCGTTGCGCATCTATGGTGGTGCACAGAACCTCCGTTACGAACTCACAGGCCGCTTTGCCGACACCAAGGGCGTAATGAAGGCCGACTATCGTCACCGCTACAACCTGGGATTCAAACTTGACTATTTCGTCAACAATTCTATTCAGATTTCAAACCGCACCACCTACTCTGAAATCAAGGTACAGAACACGCCCTATGGTAGTTTCTCAGAATATGTAGAGATGAATCCCTATGAGCGCATGTACAATGATGATGGTACGCCCAGTGCCAATCTCTCGTGGGACCTCGACAATCCGCTCTACGAGGCCAGTTTAGGAAGTTATGACCGCAATGGCACCAACACATTCACTAATATCACCGATTTCAGATGGGACATCAATAAGATGTTCCGCCTGACGGGTCACTTCAACATTACCAGCGAGACGGGATGGAGCGACATCTTCGTATCGCCCAAGTCTCGCACATTCAAGAGCATAACTGACCTCACCAAGAAAGGATTGAGTACACAGATAAACAGTAATGGTACCAGTTATAATGGTAATATTGTTGCCACCTTCAACAAGTTCTTCCAGGACGAGTCGCTCATCAGCGCCAATGCCGGTTGGGAAATCAATCATTCCAATGCTGCCAGCACGACCATGGAAGCCGTAGGTTTCTTCAATGACAAAAACTCCTATATAGGCAATGCTGCAGGATACCCGAGCGGTAACAATGCACGTCCCATCGGGCACTCTTCCGAATCTGCCGATATGGGCGTATTTGTCACAGCCAATGCTTCATGGCGCAACCGCTACTTTGCCGATGGCACGTGGCGTACGACAGGTTCGTCACAGTTCGGTGAGAACAACCGCTACGGACACTTCTGGTCGGGCGGTCTCGGTTGGAACATCCTCAACGAGCCCTTCATGGAAGGAGTGAAGAAACACTTTGACCTCTTCAAATTACGTAGCAGCGCCGGTTATACGGGTAAGGTGAGTTTCAACCCCTTCCAGGCCATGACGATGTACGAATACAGCAACATCTACGAATATAAATATGGTATAGGAGCAGTCCCCAAAACTATCGGTAACGTGAACCTTTGCTGGGAGCGCACGATGACCTATAACACGGGACTTGACTTCAGCATGTTTGGCAACAGACTCAACCTCGTGGTAGATGCTTATATCCGTAAGACTACCGACCTCTTGCTCGACCGTTCGTATGCCCCCTCGACGGGTGTCACCAGCGCAAAAGCCAACCTGGGCGAGATGGAGAACAAAGGTATAGAATTACAAATTGACGGCTACATCTTCCGCAACAACAATTTCTCTTGGAAATTGGGAGCCATGGGGTCGATGAACAAGAATAAGATAACCCAGATAAATAAAGCACTGGAGGAGATCAACAAGCAGAATCAAGCCGATGCCTACACTTCGCTTGCGCCTCTTCCGCAATATGCTGAAGGCGAGAGTGTGACCGCTCTCAAATTGGTACAGTCAGCAGGTATCGACCCGGCTACAGGTAAGGAAATTTATGTCAAACGTGATGGAACACTCTCCTTCAAGTATGACCCTGTTGACCGTGTCCTTATTGGCGACACAGAACCTATCTACAACGGTAATTTCAGTACACATGTCTATTGGAAAGGATTCAGCGTGTACGCGCTTGCCAACTGCCGCTTTGGAGCGTGGGTGTACAACACTACACGTGCAAGCAAGGTCGAAGGCTCTGACCCACGATACAATGCCGACCAGCGCGTATTTGATGACCGTTGGAAACAGCCAGGCGATGTGGCATTCTACAAAGACATCGCCGACAGCAGCCGCCCCGAGCAGACCACCCGCTTTGCCGAACTGGAGAACACGTTGACTTTAGGTTCACTGAACATCAGTTATCAGTTTTCTGAGGATGTATGCAAGAAACTGCATGTAAGGAACTTGCGTACAGGCATCAACTTCACTGACATCTTGCGTTTGTCTACAGTCAAGATTGAGCGCGGAACCAGTTATCTGTATAGCCAGGGATTTGAGATGAACCTAAGTGCTACATTCTAACTAAGGAAACGAACCTAAAGACGACATCTGTATGAAGACAATCAAAACACTCATCATAACACTCGCGTGCAGCCTCACCCTTGTGGCATGCGAAGATTTCTTGAACATCACTCCCGAAGGACAGATTAAGCGAGACGAACTGCTCAGTACTGCTGAGGGCATAGAAGATGCGCTCTATGGCACATATGCCCAATTACGAGACCTGTCACTCTATGGACAGAATCTTTCTTTCCACACCATAGAGGTCCTGGCACAGACTTTCTATTGCAAAGACAACACTACCGTCACTCCCTTGGCAGAATACGATTATGCCAATACCAACGTCAAAGGCGTGTTTGAAGGTATTTGGACCCAGATGTACGAGAACATCTCCCATGTCAACAGCATACTCGACGCTCCTTTGGTATCTGGTGCAACGAAGTTCCCTTATACCATCTATAAAGGTGAAGCGCTCGGCTTACGTGCCTTTATGCACTTTGACCTGGTGCGTCTGTTTGCTGAGCAGTACACCTTGAATCCTAAGGCTGATGGTATTCCCTATGCGACAGAGTTTTCCCTGAAGACACCTGAATTCGAAAGTCTCCAAAAGAACTATGAGCATATTCTTGCCGACCTGCTTCAGGCAGAAAGACTTCTCGCTGACGAAGAGACCTATCAAGGAAAGAGTTTCTTCATGATCGACCGACAAATCCACTGCAACCTCTATGCCATACAGGCGCTGCTCTCTCGTGTATACCTCACGATGGGTGATAAGGCAAAGGCGGCCGAATATGCCAGAAAGGTCATAGAGCATAGTCCGTATAAACTAAACAGCAAGACGGACATTGCAGGAGATCTCGCCGGGGTATTCTCTGAAAAGGAAACGCTGTTTGGGATCTATTATGCAGAGTGGTATGGCACTATAAACGATATGCTACAGAGTTACATAGATTACACCTCACTGCAATTGCGTGGAGACATCGAAAATATCTACAACAGAGAGTTGGTTGGTGATGATTATCGCACAAATACAGACGTCTATTTCCACAGTATGGAAAGAGGACTGCGCTTATGCAAACTGACCGACATCTATGAGTTGGCAGGTGAACCCAGCAAACGCCCTGAGGAGTTGATACAGGGCATCAATCTCATCCGTCTGCCTGAAATGTATTACATCATGGCCGAGGCTTTGCTCGAAACAAAACCAGATAGTGCCACATGGTATTTTGACCGCGTATTGGAGTCACGTGGATTGACTCCGTTGACGGAACGTATACCAGCGGAGGCTGTTACCCAGGATCGTATCAATCTGGAACGCTTCAAGGAGTACATCGGAGAGGGACAAACCTTCTTCAACCTGAAGCGACAGAATCTAAACATAAGTACATGGGATATCGCCTCCAATACCGAAAAGACAATACCTGCGAGCAAAGACATCTATGTGATTCCCATACCCGATAGTGAAACCGAATACAACCCCAAAAAATGAAAAAACAGTTCTACAGATTTGGCATATTGTTGCTCCTGTCAAGCCTATGTGCTTGTTTTGAAGAGCACTACTTGAAGTTCGATACGGACTTTACGGGTATCTACTTCACGACTGACTCTACAAGTTATTCGTTCAGCGTTACCCCCGTAGAGGTAAGAGAGCATACGGTAAAGATACCCGTACAGATCATGGGTGCTCCGAGTGAAATGGACCGCGAGATCAAATTCGAACTGATCGAATCTCTTTCGGAGGCAACAGAAGGAGTACATTATGTTCTCGACGAAGCTATTATACCTGCAGATACTATTGCAGGCTATATCAGCGTGCGTATCCTGCGTGACAATCTCAAGGGAGACCATAAGAATGGCTATGACCGCCATAAGATCTATATTCGTTTACTTCCCGACGAACACTTTACACCGACCCTTGACTCTATTAACCAGGTACACTTGCTCAAATTTGACAATGCTATAGAGCAACCTGAATGGTTAAACTCTGCAGGAGAAAAGGTATGGTTAAAAGGCTCGTTAGGAGTATGGCATCCTTATAAACTAATCATGCTGGTAAAAATTTTCCACGAACTCGAAGAGAAGCAACCATTGACATATAAAAAGATAGCCAAAGATTTTGGAGAGAATTTAGAGAACATTCCCGAAGGTAACCCAATGAAGTATGAAACCATCTTCAAGCGATACATATATAAACCCATGTATGAGCACTTTGGTGACCCTGCCAACAAGGAGATGATTGAATCGCTGTATCCTGACTTTCCTTTTGATTTTCCTAATCCCTATCCCAACGAATAACTTTAAAGCATTATGACCATACGACTTAGACATCTGCTTATACTCCTCGTCGTAGCAACTTCTCTCGTATCTTGTTTCAAGGACGACACGACATTGGGCACAGGAGCCATCTCGGAGATTCTCATTGATAGCGCGTCTATCAAAGAGGTATACAATATCAACCAGCATGACACGCTGACCATCATACCACAATTCTCTCAAACCAATGAAGAGAAAGAGGTGACCTGTCTCTGGGAAATAGAATTAGAACCCTACTCACATAGCAAGGAGTTTGTATACCCAGGCAAAGAATTGGGAACGTTTCATTGCCGCCTTATCGTCGAGAACGAGGATGGCAGAGCCTTCTTCCCATTCATTGTGCATGTCAATACAGCGTATGAGGAGGGATTAACCGTGCTTAGCCACGATACCAATGGAAAAGCGATGTTATCATTCATGTTGACTCCACCTGATGGCAGTAAACCTACTGGATTTATGACTGGAGACCAGTTCTCATTAAACAATGAAGAACCTTTTGCTGATAACCCCAAAGACATAGTACATTGTAGTGGTAGCCTCATCATAGCCTGTCAAGGCAGTAATGATGGCCAATCATCTGCAACTATCTACAGCCTCAATGACAAGACATTCCTATTGGAAAATATGGCCACCGACCCCGAATTTACCGACTTCAAGCCTACCACCTTGGGAATACCCGGTATAGAATATTCCGGCAGGTCATATCCGGTAATATGTGAAGGAGGACACACCTATGAATACTCCACGACAGAAGGAGCCCTCTCCAAACCTATCAAATTACCACACAACTATGCACAGACTAGTGTCATGTACACTAAAAGTGGAGGATACTACAATTTTCTCTGTTGGGATAATGAATTGAATGCTTTATGTCTTATTTATCACGGATATGCTCCAGCCTATTATAGTTGCCAAGAATACCATTCAACTAGAGATTCGATAATAATCGACCCTAAGAAAAACATTTTCAATGGGCTCAATCAACCCCAGATATGTAAGATGGTATTTGTAGAACAAGCTCCCGACCTCCCATCTACACCCAAAGTTTTAGTAATAACTAAGGACAAAATGGGTACTTTAACCCGATACCAAAAGACCCTAATTTCGGCAGACTTTTGGGAATGGATTGATGGAGAAAACAAACTTGTGGATGGAGGAGGATATAAAGTGTGTGGATTTGGTAATGTATCTCTTACAGAAACCACACCATGTGTAGCAAGCAACACCTATTCCACTATGCTATTTGCCGAGGGCAACAAGATTCGTCGTTGGAACTACGCCTCAAATACTCAAATCACTGCAACTAGTGTGCATCAAACTATCGATAGCGAGGATGCAATTATCACATCAATGTCGCTCAGTGCTGATCATACACAGACGTATGTAGCATTTTACGAGCCCAAACAGACTGGGCTGAATGGCAGCGTATGGATAATAGATACGGATAAAGGCACAGTGCTTGAGAAGTACAATAATGTATGCTATCAACCCGTAAAGGTTATCTACAAGAAGAAGTAAACAATATATGCGTATTCTTATCGTGATTTTTATGCTGTTGGGTACTCTGGTGATGAGTGCCCAACAGTTTCCTATAGACCCAGCCGTGCGATATGGTAAACTCGATAATGGGCTGACCTATTACATTAACCCCAATCCACAAGCTGCGGGTAAGGCTGATTTTTATATTGTGCAACGGGTGGGTTCTATTCTTGAAGAGGAGAGCCAAAGAGGATTGGCTCACTTTTTGGAGCACATGGCTTTCAATGGCACCAAGAACTTCCCTGGAAAGTCACTGATTACCTACTTGGAGTCTTATGGAGTGCGCTTTGGCGCTGATATCAATGCCTATACTGCTTTTGATCAGACGGTGTACAGCATTTCTAATGTGCCTGTGTCACAATCTGGTTTGGTGGATTCTTGTTTGCTGATATTACACGACTGGAGCGGCTATATCACCCTCGATGCCGAGGAGATTGATGCCGAGCGTAAGGTCATCCACGAGGAGTGGCGCACCAAGCGCAGCGTGCGCGACCGCATCTATGAGCAGACACTGCCCAAGCTCTTCCCCGACAGCAACCGCTATGCCTACCGTATGCCCATAGGCTTGATGGAGGTGGTGGACAACTTTCCTCACCAGGCCTTGCGCGACTACTACCACAAGTGGTACCGTCCCGACCTGCAGGCCATCATCGTGGCGGGCGATGTGGATGCCGACTATGTGGAGCAGCAGATAGCAGCACTATGGAAGGATATCCCCCTGCGCAAGGATGTTGCCGAACGCATCTACTATCCCGTGGCCAACAATGCCGCACCCATCGTGGCCATCGGTACAGACCCTGAGCTGAATTCAGGCACACTACGCATCAGTTACAAGTACGACCCGTTGCCTTTCGATGAGCGTCCGACCCTGCAAGGGTTCAAGGAGGAGTACATCAGGTCGTTGATCGTATCGATGATGTCGACACGCATCTATGAACAGAGTGCGCAGGAGGAGACGCCGAGAGAGATTAAGCCTACATTCTTTGATGGAGATTACTCCTTGGCCATGACCAAGAAGGCCTTCTCGGCAACGGCAACCTTCGGTAGAGACCATTGGGAGCAGGCAATGAATGCATTGGTCTATGAACTGAAGCGCGTGATGGAGCATGGCTTCACGGCTGAGGAGTTTACCCGTACACAGCAACAACTGGAGGCGTGGATCCCCTCGCTCGAAGCGGGCGTAGGTATGGACATGCCCAATCAGTCACTCGTACAACGCTGTATGGCCCACTTCCTACACCGCCAACCCTTGCTCGCACCAGCCGAAGAGGCAAAGGCCTATCGCTACATACTGAAGAATGTGACTCTGAAGGAGGTCAACGATAGATTCAATGATTTCCTCTACACCCCCTGTGGTATGGCTATCCTACTGCAGGGTAGAGAGCGTGATGACTACGCATGGCCTACTGAGGAGGAGGTGTTACAGGCCTATGCCCAGGCATGGAGCCAGAAGACCACTCCTTACAAGATACCCGAGGCCGAGCCTGAGGTTGCCGTTGAACTGATGCCCGAGAAACCGCAAGCGGGCACTATCGTCAAGGAGAAGAGAAACAAGGTGTATGGTACGCACGAATGGCTACTCAGCAATGGTGCCAAGGTGATACTGAAGCCTACCGACAATGCACGCGAAGAGATCAGGTTGACAGCCATCAGTGATGGCGGTACATCCTTGATGCCCGATGCGGACTATAATAACATCAATGCCATCAATGCACTCCCCTCGCTCGGAGGACTTGCCCACCTCACTCCCAAAGAGGTCGGACGCGCCATGCAGGGAGGTAGCGCTACGTACAAGGTGAATGTGGGTACACTCACAGAGACGTTCACAGGCACCTGCCGCCCCAGCGATGCCGAGCAGTTATTGCAACTGCTACACCTGCGCTTCACCACCATGCGACAGGATACTGTGGCCTTCCTACGCTGGCAGCAACGCATGCAAGAGACCGTAACTCAGCGCATCGAGAGCCCCATGACGCTCTTCAGCGACACCTTGCGAGAGACAATGTATGAGCCCCATCCGCGTAACCGTAGAGCCGCGATGGGTCTGGCCGACAGCGTCGACTATAACCGCACCTGCCAGCTCTTCATGGAACGCTTTGCCAATGCCGCCGACTTCACCTTTATCTTTGTCGGGCGGGTCGATGCCGAAGCACTCAAGCCACTCATCTGTCAATATATCGCCTCACTGCCCGGCAATCCGAGGCGGAAGGAGCAGGCCAACCTCGCCGCACTCCCTCCCTTGAAGAAAGGGAAACATGTGACCCACGTGTATATACCTGAGGCAGGAGAGTCTACCATGGTAATCTATAATATCCTGGCCAAGAAACGCTACAATCAGAAGAATAGCCTTGCTTGCTCCGTACTGGGTGAGGTGATGAACACGCTCTGCACCGAGACCCTGCGCGAGCAGGAGGGTGGCACCTATAATGTATCGGTGACTTCACGTATATCGCGCCAGCCGGCCGACGAACTCACCCTGATGTTCAACTTCAACACCAATCCCGAGCAGGCCAGCGCACTCTTGCAGCAAGCCATTGCGGTGCTTGCCCAAGTGGCCGAGGAGGGGCCCTCAACGGAGGTCTTCAACAGCGCCCGCGAGTACTTGAAGAGACGTCATGACGACTATCTTGGCACCAACGCCTACTGGATGGAGACGCTCACCGAGCAGACACGCTACCACTCCGATGACATGCTCACCAATGGCGAAGTGCTACAGCGTCTTACCCCGAAGGATGTGCAGCGTATCGCCCGCCGCCTGATACGCTCACCGCATACGGCAGAGGTCATCATGAATGGTGCAAAATAAAAGAAGAGAGGCTCAGCCAATGGTGGAAGAGCCTCTCTTTTTTAATGTCTGTTCCGATAATTATACCGGCTTACCGATGAGTGTAGCCGAACTGGCATCTGTAATCTCTACCATCACGAAGTCGCCTATATGGTAGTTTTGCTTGTCGAAGACCACGGTCTTGTTCTGCTCGGTGCGTCCGCAGAGTTGCTCGCGTGAACGCTTGGAGTAGCCTTCGGCCAGCACCTCATAGGTCTTGCCTATGCAGCGGCGGTTGCTCTCGGCAGAGAGTTCGTTCTGCACGGCAATAATCTCATTGAGGCGGCGTATCTTGACCTCCTCGGCGATGTCGTCGGGCAAGTGGCGGCTGGCATAGGTGCCGGGGCGCTCGCTATACTTGAACATGAAGGCCGAGTCGTACTCACAGAGTCGCATCAGCGAGAGTGACTCCTGGTGGTCCTCCTCGGTCTCGGAGTGGAAGCCCGAGAAGATGTCGGTGCTGAGGCCACAGTCGGGGATGATACGACGGATGGCCGCTACACGCTCGAGGTACCACTCGCGGGTATACTTGCGGTTCATCAGCTTCAGCACGCGCGAGCTACCGCTCTGCACGGGCAGATGGATGTGCTTGCAAATGTTGGGCACCTCGGCAATGGCCTGCAGAGTCTCGTCGCTCATGTCCTTGGGGTGCGAAGTGGTGAAGCGCACACGCATCTGAGGTGAGGCAGCCGCTACCATACGCAGCAACATGGGGAAGGTGATGACCTCACCCTCGCGCTCGAAGCGGTAGGAGTTGACGTTCTGCCCCAGAAGTGTCACCTCCTTGTAGCCCTTGGCCACGAGGTCGCGCACTTCGGCAAGAATGCTCTCCACGTCACGGCTACGTTCACGGCCACGGGTGTAGGGCACGATGCAGTAGTGACAGAAATTGTTGCATCCGCGCATAATGGATACGAAGCCCGAGATGTGGTTACCACAGATGCGCGAGGGGATAACGTCGCGGTAGGTCTCTGTAGTCGACAGCTCTACATTCATCGCCTTCTCGCCGGCCTCCACCTGTGCAATGAGGTCGGGCAACGACAGGTAGGCATCGGGACCTGCCACGAGGTCTACGCCGTAGTTCTCGATGAGGTTCTCCTTCACACGCTCGGCCATGCAGCCCACCACACCCACGATAAGCTTACGCCCCTTCTTGCGCAGGGCGTTCAAGGCATCGAGGCGGTGCAGAATCTTCTGTTCGGCATTGTCGCGTATGGAGCAGGTGTTGAGCAGTATGGCATCAGCATTGTCGAGTTCTTCGCACGGCTCATAGCCTGCCATCTTCATCACCGAGGCAATCACCTCACTGTCGGCCACGTTCATCTGGCAACCGTAGGTCTCTATATACAAGTACTTCGTGTTATCTTTTTCGCTCATTGTTCTTCTGTTTCGTTTTCAGACTGCAAAAATAGTAATAAATCGCCAAGATTCCTGCTTTTAGACTCCTTTTACACACGAATTTACGCGCGATTCTACTTTTTTCGCAAAATTTCACACTTTTCCTTTGTCATTAAGAAAAAAAGCCCCAACTTTGCACGTAACATTAGATTTTTTCATAGTTAAGGTTTAGGTTAAAAAGGAAGAGAGGGGCTGCGAAGTTCCTCTTTTTTATTTGTTTATTGGTTGCATACCGAAAACAAAAAAGAAGTTGGCCATCAAAGCGGACAAAACCAATACCTCTTATTACGAACTCCATGAGTACAGATTTCTGCCGTACCGACGCACGAAGCAAGAGTAAAATGAAAGTTTCTCTTATTCTGCCTTGCAAGAAGGAGAAAGACGAAGTCAACGCGAACAACTACGACGAAGTGAAGGTTGCCATCGATGATTGATGCCTATAAAACAGGTCTTCCGAAATCAGCTGACCAGCTGACATGATAATACTAATTCACTGTTTTACAATGCGTAACATCGGTCAACCCTGCTGAATGGGGTTGACCGATGTTGACTTTTGAATTATACTTCAACGCTTATACCTCAGATAAAAAGGCCTTGCCGATGCTCACACGAGTGGCTACCTTTGCTTAAATTTCCGCCTACATTCGCGTGTTCTTGATGGCGAGCACTCGCGCACGTGGTCGCCATCATGTGCGCACGTGGTGGCGACCATACGCGCACATGGTCACCGTCAAGAAATAGAAAACTCAAAGAAAAACTATGAAATATATTGGTCAACACGATTTTACAGATGAAACAGATATTATGCTTGCTACGCTCGCATGCCATCCGGACGGGTACAAGCGAAGCGTGTACAAGAATCTGTGGAATCTGTTACATCTGTTGACAAGAAATATATCGCGTTGAAAAATAGAGTCCGAACAACTTCTGAAGATTAAACAGGAGGTCAGCAGCTGTCAGCCTCGGACAACAGGGGTTGACCGAGACATTTTACTGATACACAGTGCATAGCAGTAGATACGGTCAGCCGGTCAGCTGATTTCGGTATCTCCCTATATATGGCGTATGGTGTAAAAAAGCAGAAGAATGATTGGGGAATAGCAAGAAAATGAGTAATTTCGCGCCAAAATAGATATAAAGCAATGAAATTCAAACATTCCAAAATGGTCCTCTGCGCATTGGCGCTTGCAGGTACAACTCTAAACATGACCTCTTGTATGGACAACAACAAAAATCCTTTCTACAGCGAGTATGACACTCCGCACCAGACGGTGCCATTCAATAAGATTAAGGTAGAGCACTACGAACCCGCCATCATGGAGGGCATCAAGCAGCATGCTGCCGAAGTGGAGGCTATCGTGAACAACCCCGAAGAGCCTACCTTTGAGAACACCATCGTGGCACTCGAATATGCCGGCAGCCTGCTCGACCGCGTGGTAACGGTATTCTTCACCCTCAACCACGCCGAGACATCGGACGAGATGCAAGAACTGGCACAGAAGCTGTCGCCCGTGCTCACCGAGCACTCTAACAACATCTCGCTCAATGAGAAACTCTTTGCACGCATCAAGGCGGTGTATGAGACTGTCGACAGAAGCACACTCACCATAGAGCAGCAACGTCTGTTACAGAACTCCTACGACGGTTTTGCACGCAGCGGCGCCAACCTCAACGAGGAGGACAAGGCGAAGTATCGCGAGCTGACCACCGAACTGGGACAGGCTACTCTGGCTTTCGGACAGAACACCTTGAAGGCGACCAACAGTTATGCGCTGAACGTGACCGACTCGACCCGTCTCGCGGGCCTGCCCGAGTCGGCCCTCGAAGCTGCTGCGCAGACCGCCAAGGAGAAGGGCCAGGAGGGATGGACCTTCACCCTGCATGCCCCGAGCTACAGCCCGCTGATGATGTACTGCGAAGACCGTGACCTGCGCCACGAACTCTATATGGCCTACAATACGCAGTGCGTACAGGACAATGAGTTCAACAACGAGGAGTTGGTGAAGAAGATTGTCAACCTCCGTCTGGCCATCGCCCAGCTCCTGGGCTACGAGAGCCATGCCGACTATGTACTCGAGAACCGTATGGCCGAGAATGCAGGCAACGTGAATAACCTGCTCGACCAACTGCTCGTGGCCTACCTTCCCGCAGCCAAGGAGGAGGTGAAGGCGGTGCAGGAGATTGCCGCACGCACCGAAGGTAAGGACTTCGAGCTGATGCCTTGGGACTGGGCTTTTTATTCCGAGAAACTGCGCGTGGAGAAGTACAGCCTCAACGATGAGATGGTACGACCCTACTTCAAGTTGGAGAACGTGACCAACGGCGTCTTCGGCCTTGCTACACGCCTCTATGGCATCACCTTCGTGGAAAACAAGAATATCCCCGTATACCACCCCGACGTGAAGGCCTACGATGTGCTCGATAAGGACGGAGCATATCTTGCCGTACTCTATACCGACTTCTTCCCTCGTGCCGGCAAGCAGTCGGGCGCCTGGATGACCAGCTTCAAGGAGCAGTACGTGAAGGATGGCGTAGACAGCCGCCCCCACGTGACCATCACGATGAACTTCACCAAGCCCACTGAGAGCAAGCCTGCGCTGCTCACACAGGACGAGGTGGAGACCTTCCTCCACGAGTTTGGCCATGCCCTTCACGGCATGTTCTCGGCAACCACATACCCCTCGATGGGTGGCACAAGCGTATACCGCGACTTCGTGGAACTGCCTTCACAGCTCATGGAGAACTTCTTGCCCAAGAAGGAGTTCCTCGCCACCTTCGCCTACCACTACGAGACGGGCGAACTCATCCCCGACGAACTCGTCGAGCGCATCGTGCGTGCACAGAACTACAATGCAGCCTACCTCTGCATCCGTCAGTTGAGCCTCGGCATCCTCGATATGGCATGGTACTCGCGTACTACACCGTTTGAGGGTGATGTAATCGCCTATGAGCAGGAGGCATGGAAGTCAACCCAGCTGCTCCCCTCAGCACAAGGCACTAACATGACCACCCACTTCGGCCACATCATGTCGGGCGGCTACTCAGCCGGCTACTACAGCTACAAGTGGTCCGAGATGCTTGATGCCGATGCCTTCTCGCTCTTCGAGGAGAAGGGTATCTTCAGCGAAGAGGTAGCCACATCGTTCCGCGAGAACATCCTCTCGAAGGGAGGTTCGGAACATCCGAAGGAACTCTACCGCCGCTTCCGTGGTCAGGATGCCACCATCGATGCCTTGATGAAGCGCGATGGTATAGTGAAGTAATTATAGTAAGTGTCATCCTGAGCAACGCGAAGGAACTCTAACAATGTATTGCGCGAGATTCTTCACTTCGTTCAGAATGACATACATTTGAAAAGGATAATAACATGACCGACAAATTCGACAAACGATACATGCGCATGGCCACCATCTGGGCCGAGAACTCCTACTGCGAGCGCCGCAAGGTGGGCGCTCTCGTGGTGAAGGACAAGATGATTATCTCTGATGGCTACAACGGTACGCCGTCGGGATTTGAGAATGTGTGCGAGGACGAGAACAATGTGACCAAACCTTACGTTCTGCATGCCGAGGCCAATGCCATCACCAAGATTGCCCGCTCCAACAACAACAGCGAAGGAGCCACCCTGTATGTCACCGCATCGCCCTGCATCGAGTGTGCCAAGCTTATCATACAAGCCGGCATCAAGCGTGTGGTATATGGCGAGAAGTACCGCTTGACCGATGGCATAGACCTGCTGAAACGTGCCGGAGTGAAAGTTGAATATTTACCCATAGAAGAATGAAACAACTGAACAGTAAGCTTTGCATCCTTGCCTTTGCCTTACTCGTATCGGGTGCCTTCACCTCATGCACCAACTATGGCAAGCCCCAAGGAGGCGACAAGTTGTCGGCCTTGCTGCGTGTTATCAGCAATCAGTATGTCGATACCGTGGATATGGATGCACTAGTTGAGAAGACTATTCCCAAGGTTTTGGCCGAGCTCGACCCCCACTCGGTATACATACCGGCTAAGGATGCCGAAGAGGCCAACCAGGACCTACGTGGCAGCTTTAGCGGAATCGGCATTCAGTTCATGATACAGGCCGATACCATCTACGTGAGCAACGTAATCTCCGGAGGTCCTGCCGAAAAGGTGGGATTGATGGCCGGCGACCGCATTGTGACCATCGATGACTCGCTCTATGTAGGTAAGATTGTCAATAATGACGGAGCCATGAAGCGTCTCAAGGGTCCCAAGGGCAGCGAGGTACGACTCGGCATCAAGCGCTATGGCGAGAAAGACTTGCTCCACTATACTATCGTGCGCGGCAACATTCCCGTGAAGAGTGTCGATGCCACGTATATGATAGACGACCGCTGGTGCTACATCAAGATAAACAAGTTTGGCGAGACCACCTACCCCGAGATGCTTATAGCCCTTGCACAAGCCATGCAGAAAGACTTGCAAGGTTGCATCATTGACCTCCGTGGCAATACCGGAGGCTATATGGGTGCCGCTATACAGATGGTCAACGAGTTCTTGCCCAAGGGTGAGATGATTGTCTATACCGAAGGAGTGAACGTACCACGCTACGAAGAGCATGCCAACGGAGGCGGCAGCTTCCAGAAACTCCCCCTTGTGGTACTCACCGACGAGACCTCGGCCTCGGCAAGTGAAATCTTTGCCGGTGCTATCCAGGACAACGACCGCGGCACCATCATCGGCCGCCGTACCTTCGGTAAGGGGTTGGTGCAGCAGCCTATCGAGTTCTCTGACGGTTCGTCCGTACGACTCACCATCTCGCGCTACTACACTCCCTCAGGACGTTGCATACAGAAACCCTACACTAACGGACATAGCGAAGAGTACCAGCTCGACTTGATCAACCGCTACGAGCATGGAGAATTCTTCACCCAAGACAGCATCAAGCAAGACGAGAGTACCGAGTACAGAACCAAGAACGGACGCATAGTCTATGGTGGCGGTGGTATCATGCCCGACATCTTCGTCCCCGAAGATACCACGGGCTACACCTCCTACTACGCCAATGTGGCCAAGGCGGGTCTCTTCACCCGTTTCCCCTTCGAGTATACCGACAAGAACCGCCAACAGTTGTCACAGTACACTACGATGGAAGAACTGCTGCAATACCTGAAGACTCAGGACCTGTTGGAACAGCTCGTACAGCATGCCACAAGTAAAGGCATCAAGCGCCGCAACAACCTCATCCGCCAATCACGCACCTTAATGGAAGAGATACTCTACGGTAATGTCATCTACAACGTGCTCGGCATGGAGGAATATGTAAAATATCTCAACCGAACCGACTCCGCTGTACTGAAAGCTGTGGAGGTACTTGAACGGGGAGAATCGAGACCACAAAATTAGGATGAAGTGACTTGCTACCCTTTACTCTTCACTTTTAACTCTTCACTTACATGAGCGTCATAGACTCTATCACCAACACTACACGCACGGCATTCTCCTTCGAGGTACTGCCGCCGCTCAAGGGCACAGGCATCAACAGCCTGTTCCGCACCATTGACGAGTTGCGTGAGTTTGACCCTAAATACATCAACATCACCACCCACCGTAGCGAATACGTATATCAGGAGTCGCCCGAAGGCGTGTTTCACAAGGTATCATTGCGCCGCCGTCCAGGCACGGTAGCCGTAGCGGCCGCCATCAAGAACAGATATGATATTCCCGTGGTGCCCCATATCCTCTGCAGCGGTTTTACCCGCGAAGAGACCGAGTACGTGCTGCTCGACCTGCAGTTCCTCGGCATCACCGACCTGCTGCTGCTCCGTGGCGACAAGGCCAAGCACGAATCGGTGTTCACCCCTACAGCGGACGGTTACAGTCATGCCATAGAGTTGCAGGCACAGGTGAACCGCTTCAACGAGGGATTCTTCTGTGACGGCTCACCCATCAAGGAGCCAGGACAACCCTTCTCTTACGGCGTAGCTTGTTACCCTGAGAAGCATGAGGAGTCGCCCAATATGGAGATGGACCTCTATTGGCTGAAAGAAAAAGTAAAGGCAGGAGCTGAATATGCCGTAACGCAACTCTTCTACGACAACGACAAGTATTTCCGTTTCGTCGAGCGTGCTCGTGCTGAGGGGATCACCATCCCCATCATCCCCGGCATCAAACCCCTGAAGACAGCCCGCCAGCTCTCGATTATTCCCAAGACCTTCAAGGTAGACCTACCGCAAGCCCTCGCCACCGAGGTGCTCAAGTGCAAGAGCGATGAGGAGGTGCGCCAAGTAGGTATAGAATGGTGCACAGCCCAGTGCCGCGAACTCATCGCCCATGGCGTGCCCAGCATACACTTCTATGCCATGGCGGCCACCGACAGTGTGAAGCAGGTAGCCAAGGCCATCTATTAGTTCAAAAGTTCTTTATAATCAGAAACAATAACATGAAGAGTTGCGTCATTGACGCAACTCATTTTTTTATCCTAACAGCCAATCATTCTTACCAAAGATTCACCTCACATCCCCAATAAATAAAAGAGTAATGCCGCGAAGAGATTCGCGGCATTACTGATTGGAAGCAATTGTTGCTTCACTATTTTGGGGAGGGAATGTACTCCTTATTACTCCTGACGGCGGGGACGACGCTCACCACGCTCGGGGCGCTCGCGACGGGGACGTGCGGGACGCTCCTCGTAACCCTCGGGTTTCTCGATGAGGGCGCGGTGTGAGAGCTTGAACTTACCTGTCTTGGGGTCGATTTCGAGGAGCTTAACCTCAATCTCATCACCCTCCTGAATAACGGTCTCTTCCATGGTCTCGAAGCGCTTCCAGTCAATCTCAGAGATGTGGAGCAAACCGTCACGACCAGCCATGAACTCTACGAATGCACCGTAGGGCATCACGCTGCGTACCTTACCGGTGTATACCTCACCTACCTCGGGTACAGCTACGATAGCACGAATCTTTGAGAGTGCGCTGTCGATAGCCTCCTTGCAGGTACCGGCAATCTCAACCTTACCTACGCCGTCAACCTCATCGATAGAGATGGTAGCACCAGTCTCCTCCTGCATACCCTGGATAATCTTTCCACCCGGGCCAATAACAGCACCGATGAACTCCTTCGGAATGGTGAGTGATACGATGCGGGGAGCGTGGGGCTTGAGGTCGGCACGGGGCTCGGCGATGCACTCAGTGATCTTACCGAGGATGTGGAGACGTGCGTCGCGTGCCTGGTAGAGTGCCTTCTCGAGGATCTCGTAAGAGAGGCCGTCGCACTTGATGTCCATCTGGGTAGCGGTCAAACCATCAGCAGTACCGGTAGTCTTGAAGTCCATGTCGCCCAAGTGGTCCTCGTCGCCGAGGATGTCGCTGAGCACGGCATACTTGTCCTCACCAGCATTCTTGATAAGACCCATGGCGATACCTGAAACGGGCTTGCGGATGGGCACACCAGCGTCCATGAGGGCGAGGGTACCGGCACATACGGTTGCCATAGATGATGAGCCGTTTGACTCGAGGATATCAGATACTACGCGTACGCAGTAGGGATAGTCGGCAGGAAGAACCTCCTTCAAACCACGCCATGCGAGGTGGCCGTGACCAATCTCACGACGACCAATACCACGTACGGGCTTAGCCTCACCGGTTGAGAAGGGGGGGAAGTTATAGTGCAACAAGAAGCGGTCGTGACCTTGGTTGAGCACGTCGTCGAGCAACTTCT